>NZ_JAKZGX010000015.1:0-96589 GCF_024539665.1 Arthrobacter sp. STN4 | reverse complement strand
GCTGCGGCACTGGCAGCCGGCCGCCCGCCACTGCTTGAACACGCACTCAGTGCCAACATCGGCACCACGACGGCAACCACCGCCACCTTCCGCCACGGGATCTTCCTCACTTGCGGTCTCCTTCATTTGGGGTTTCTGCCAAGCGTCCGCGCCCGGCCCGTATATTCCGCTACATAGATCATCGTGATCCCCGTCACTAAAGTCAAGGGTTTGTCCTGACATTAGGATGTTTTTACGTAATCAAAGGACTTTTCGATTCTTGTTGGCGGATGCCAAACTGCTGTTCCGACCGCCCGCCGGCAGGTATGTAGGGGGTCCGGCCGCACTGCAAGGACGACGGCGGGGCACTCTTGAATCGGCAGCGCGCCCTCCGCCTGCATCAAGAACCTGGCGCCGGCCTATGCATGTAAGCCGCAAATTCATCGACAGCCACGCAACACCGAATTAAAATTCATTGCGTATGCAGCAGACGTCACAAGTGCCGAAACAGCCATCACGCCCGCACCGTCAGCAGGGCGCGGCGGCTGGCCGGCACGTCACTACGGAAACGACCCGAAGAGGCGATGCACATGATGCCGTCCACTTACCAGCAGCTGGCCTTCAGCCGGCCTGGCGACGGCATCCTGCTGGTCACCTTGAACCGGCCGGAGAAGCTTAACGCCACCGACGAGCAGATGCACGGCGAACTCGCACGGGTATGGCGGGACGTCGCCAACGACCCCCAAACGCGCGTGGCCGTCATTACCGGCGCCGGCACGGCCTTCAGTGCCGGCGGCGACCTCGACATGGTGGAGCGGCTGGCCGGCAATTCCGACCGCGTGAGGCACATGCTCGCCGAAATGAGCCAGTTGGTCTACGGCATCGTCAATTGCGACAAACCCGTGGTCGCGGCCATCAACGGGGTGGCCGTTGGCGCCGGGCTCGCCGTTGCCCTGCTTGCAGACATCTCCATTTGTGCCGACGACGCCCGTCTCGGCGACGGCCACGTCAAGCTGGGCGTGGCCGCCGGCGACCATGCAGCGATCATCTGGCCGCTTCTGGCGGGCATGGCCAAGGCCCGTTACTACCTGTTGACCGGCGAGATGCTCACCGGGGCGGAGGCCGAGCGGATTGGCCTGGTCAGCCGGGCTGTCCCCCGGGAGCAGGTGTTGGATGAGGCGCTGCGCGTGGCCACAGGCCTTGCACACGGCTCGCAAACGGCGATCCAGTTGACCAAGCGGGCCATGAACGGCTGGCTCCGCGCCGCCGGACCGATTTTCGACCAGTCGGCAGCCTACGAGATGCTCGGGTTCCTGGGACCGGATGTGCTCGAGGGGGTCGCCGCACTCCGCGGAATACGGGCGCCGAATTTTCCATCCGCCACCGCCCCGGAGCCATGACTTTGGCGGCAAGGAAGAAATCCTGCCGGAGTCCCCCATCGTTCCCGGGCAACGGGACCGCCAGCGAAGCCTCCTTGCCGCGGCGCCGTGCCGGGCGATTTCGCGTAAGGGGCATCCGTCCGCTACTCTTGAGAGGTTGCTTTTGCGGATCAGTTGATGGCCGGTCAAGGGCAATGGATCGGGGTGTGGCGCAGCTTGGTAGCGCGCGTCGTTCGGGACGACGAGGCCGCAGGTTCAAATCCTGTCACCCCGACCAAGAACTGAAGGCAGTGTCCGCACGGACGCTGCCTTCAGTGTTTCCGGGACCAGTGTTTCCGGGACCAGTGTTTCCGGCCCCGCCGGCTGCCTCGCGCCCGCGTCGAAACACTCCACCCAGCGCTGCCCCTGCGCGCTTGCGCCTTACATGCGGCAAACATGACGGCTACCCCCACACGCCGCCCAAAGAGCACCGAAACAATTCATGGCAAACCTCCAGCAAACTCTCCAATGCACGCCGAACGCCGGGTGTAGCCTAGGTCACGCAGCACCGGAACCGCCAAAGGAGATGGTTTTCCCATGAGCACAACACAAGAAAGCAAACAGCAGGGAGGGGCTCCCGAACAAGGAACCAAACTCAAGCGGCACCTGGGGCCGATCGGACTACTGTTTACCGCCATCGGCTCCATCATCGGCTCGGGCTGGCTGTTCGGAGCCTACAACGCCTCACAAATTGCCGGGCCCGCGGCAATCTTTTCCTGGCTGATCGCCGGACTCATGGTCCTGATGATCGGCCTTTGCTATGCCGAACTCGGCCCGATGTTCCCGATCTCCGGCGGCGTGGTCAGGTACCCCCACCTGGTGTGGGGATCCTTCGCCAGCTATTCACTGGGCTTCATCACCTGGATCAGCTCCGCCGCCGTCCCGGCCATCGAGGTCATGGGTGCACTGACCTACGCCACCAAATACGCGCCCTTCACCATCGCCCAGCGGGTTGCCAACACCACCGTGCACACGTTGACGCCGGTGGGCATCCTGATTGCCGTGATCCTGATGGCCATCTTTGTTGTCATCAACTACTACGGTGTTCGCCTGTTCGCCCAGATCAACAATGTCCTGGTGTGGTGGAAGCTCGTCATCATCCTGCTGGTCATCGCCACGTTCCTGGTCATGGCCTTCGGCACCACGCAGATGGGCACGCTGAACAACTTCACATCATTGGGCTTTGCGCCCTCCGGCGCACCCGCAATCTTTACCTGCATCGCCACCGCAGGCATCACGTTCTCCTTCCTCGGCTTCCGGCAGGGCATTGAACTGGCCGGTGAGACGTCGAACCCGAAACGCAACATTCCCTTCGCCATCATCGGCTCCGTGGGCATCACGGCCGTCATTTACGCCCTGCTGCAGGTGGCCTTCACCATGGGCATCCCCGAGCACGTGCTGCAAAGCTCAGGCAGCTGGTCGCACTTGACGTTCACCAACGACTTTGGCCCGCTCGCGGCCCTGGCCACGATGGGCGGGCTGACCTGGCTGGCCTACCTGCTGTATGCCGACGCCATCATCTCCCCGACCGACACCGGCCTGATCTACACCACCATTGCCGCCCGCGTCTCCTACGCGCAGGGCCGAAACGGCAATGCCCCGCGCTGGCTGGCCCGCACCAACAGCCACGGCGTGCCTCACTGGAGCCTCTTCCTGACCTTTTTGGTGGGGCTGGTGATGTTCCTGCCGTTCCCGAGCTGGCAACAGCTGGTCGGCTTCATCACCTCCGCCACGGTGCTGTCCTTTGGCTCCGGCCCGCTGGTGGTGGCCACGCTGCGGCGTCAAATGGCCGGCCGGGCCCGCCCCTTCAAGCTCCCGGGCGGCTACACCATCCCGCTGATCGCGTTCTATTGTGCAAACCTGATCGTGTACTGGGGCGGGTGGACCACCAACATGAAGATCTTCATCACCATCCTGCTCGGCTACATCCTGCTGGTCATCTTCGAATTCACCGGCGACCGCAAAACCAAGCCGAAGCTGGACTTCAGGGCCGGCGCCATCTGGCTGATCCCGTGGCTCGTCCTGGTCGGGGTGCAAAGCTGGTTGATGGATCCCGCCGAGCACCCGGTCCTGTTCTGGTGGGCCTTCCTCAGCAACGCAGTCATCACCGTGGTGGTTTTCATCCTCGCCCTGAACTCGCACCTGCCGCTGGCCAAGGTGCAGCAGTACATCGACGACGCCGAGGAGGAGTCGCGCGACGAGGAGGAACTGGCCGTCTAGGCTGCCCGGATACAATGGGGGGCATGACTGAGACACTGGCACCGATGGGCGGCCACGATACTGGCGCCCGGAATGGCAGCCGGGCCGGCACGCCGGCCCGGCCCGGTGCCCCCGCCACGTTCCAGGTGCCCTGACATCGACCTCAACAGTTCAGGGGCACCGGCGTGACCTCATGGCTCGAGGCCGTGCCCGCGTTCGGCATGGCCCTGCTGATCCTTGGCGTGCCCGGCGCCGCCGTCGTCACGGCGCTGCGCATCCGCGGCCTCCCCGCACTGTGCCTGGCACCTGCCGTGTCCGTCTCGGTGGCGGCCGTCAGCGCGGTGGTGGCACCACTCATCCACCTGCCGTGGGGCTGGCCCGTGCTGCTGCTGGGCACGGCCATCGCCACGGCGGCCGCCTGGCTGGCCCGCCGTTTCATTCCGGCCCTGCAGCCGGCGGCCGGGGCGGTCCCGGCCGGCCCCGCCGCCCCGCACCGGCGGAGGGCGTCCCGCGCAACCCTGCAGGCCGCCGTCGCCGGTGTCCTGGTGGCGCTGGCCGTCACCACGGTGTTCCTGGTGGTCGTCTCGCCCAGCCCCGGGCAGTTCACCCAGGGCTACGACTCCGTGTTCCATCTCAACGCCACGGAATATGCCGTGGAGACCCGGAATGCGTCGTCGTTCGCCATCTCCGGGTTCATCCTGCCTGCCGGAGCCTCGGTGTTTTACCCCGGCGCCTGGCACGGGCTGGCGAGCCTGCTGGTGATCTCGACCGGGATCAGCGTCCCGGCGGCCACGAACATCCTCTGGCTGGCGGTGGCCGGGCTCGTCTGGCCGCTGTCTTGCGTGTTCCTGGCCCGGACCGTGTTTGGCGAACGGCGCGTCATGCTGCTGGCGGCAGGCGCCCTCGCCGCCGCGTTTCCCGCGTTCCCCTACCTGCTGCTCCAATACGGCTCCGCCTACCCGAACATGCTCTCCAACGCGCTGGTTCCCGCCGGCGCGGCCCTGGTGCTGCTGATCCTCAGCCCATCCGCTCGCCCGCCGCTGGAACCGGCCCTGGCGCTGGCGGCAATTGTGCTGTTCCTGCCGGGGCTGGCCATGGCCCAACCCAACGGCGTGTTCAGCATCCTGCTGGTGCTCACCCCCCTGCTGGTCCAGCGGGTGTGGCTGTGGCTGCGCAAGGGGTTCGCGGACAGCCGCGGCCAGGGTTGGACACGCGCCGCCGTGCTGGCGGCGTCGGTGGCCGCCGTGGCGGGCGGCCTGCTGTCCCTGCCCCAAGTCAGGGGTCTGTTCAACTACACCAGCCCGGCGTTCCTGCCGTTCCCGCTGGCCTTCCTGCGCAACATCACCCAGGCACCGGCCCCCATCTGGTTCCCGGCCGCAGCCCTGCTCCTGCTGGTGCTGGCCGGTGCGTGGACGGCGGCCAAGGTCCACGGCAGGCGCTGGGTGCCGGCCTCGCTGCTGCTGGTCGCCTTCACCTACCCGCTGTCCTCCGGCACCAACCTGCCCGCGGCCAACGTGGTCATGGCCCCGTGGTGGGACAACCCGGAACGGATCGCGGCCCTGATGCCGTTGGTCGCCGTCCCCCTCGCCGCCCTGGGGGTGGACCGCCTGGCCGGCTGGCTCCCCACCAGGCACCCGCGCGTCCGCCTGGTCTCCCGGCGCGGGGGGACGACGACGGCGGCAGCGGCCCTCGCCGTCGTCCTCGCCTTCTCAAACCCCGGCTTTTGGCAGATGGCCGGCGCCGTGGGGCAGATGTACAACGTCCCGGCGAAGCCGGACAGCCTGGCCCAGGTGGATGCCCAGGAGCTGGCGCTGATCCACCGGCTCGACTCCCTCACCACGCCGAAGGACGTCATCGCCAACAACCCGTACAACGGCTCGGCCCTGGCCATGGCCCTGGCCGGCCGGCACATGCTCTTTCCCTACAGCTCCCAGGGCAGCCTCACGGCAGACCAATACACGCTGCGCTTCTGGCTCAACCGCGTGGGCAGCGACCAGGCGGTGTGCGCCGCCGCCAAGCGCCTGGGCGTGACGTACCTGCTGGACTTTGGCACCGATTACATCCCGGCCTTCAACAACCCCCGCTCTCTGTACCCCGGCGTCACCCTGGCGTCCGGGACCCAGGGTTTCACGCTCGTGGCACGGGACGGACATGCCGCCTTGTACAAGCTGACGCTGTGCGCCGGCGTGCCCGTGTAGGCCCCGTTCCAAACCGCTGCGGCGCACCGGAGGGTCGCTGCCCTGACAAGCCTGGTTGACAACATTTGTAGATGGTTATCACAAACTAGTCATAGCGTTTAGAGTTGTTAATAAGATTCGCACTGATGCCGCAGTTTGTCGGCACGGCGGTTTGCAAGAGGAGACCATAGTGGGCAGCAGTTTTGGCGTTCGACTACGGCAGGAACGCCTGGCAAGGAACCTCACCCAGTCCGAGCTGGGCGGTGCGCTGTACTCGGCCAGTTACATCTCCCTGCTCGAAAACGGGCGCCGGGAACCAACCGTTGAAATCATCAAGCAGCTCTCCCTCCAGCTGCAGCTGGCACCGCACTCCATCGAGGAATGGATGCAGCCCATCTCCGCGGAGGAAAGCGGCTACCTGATTGCCTCCCTATACGCACGCCAGTGCTGGGACACCCGCGACTATGTGGGTGCCGCCCAAAGCGCCGGTGCCGCCGCCGAGAAGGCACTTGCCAGCCACGACGCCGTCACGTGGTGGAACATGGCCTACCTGCAGGCGAACTCGCTGCTGCGCTGCGGGGGCCAGGCCGAGGCCCTCGAGGTCCTCCAGGCGCTGCTGGGCCACGCCCTTACCTCCGACAGCGATGCGCTGACGCTGCGCACCCGCCAGAGCATGTCCTCCGCGCTGCTGAGCCTGGGCCGCCTGCCCGAGGCCATCGAAGAGGCCACGCTCGCCGTCGAAATCGGCTCCGGCGACACCGACGAGGAATATACCGCCTACCTGATTGCCATGCAGACCCTCGTGGGCGCGCTGGCCGAGGCCGGCGACCTCGAAGCTGCCTGGCAGCACTGCCTGACGCTGGCCGAGGCTGTCACGGATGCCACGCCGTCGCAGCTGGCGGGGGAAATCCACTGGGTCATCGGCAACGTCGCGTTCATCCGCCAGGACGTCAACACCGGGCTGTTCCACCACGCCCAGGCCGGCCGGCTGCTCTCGCCCACGCAGGACCTGGCCCGGTGGGCCCAGTTCAACAAGGCCACCGCCTGGGTCCGGCTGGCCGCCGGGATTGTGGAGCCGGCCACGCTCGAGGCGATCGAACGCAGCGAACTGGCGCATTCCGTGGTGGGCGCCACGCGCACCGAGACGCTGGAGGTGGTGCTGTTGCGGGCCCGCTGGCTCTATCTCAACGGCGACATGACGGGGGCTCTGGCGCTGCTGGAAAGCATCGGCTCCGAACGCGAAACCCTGGCCACGCACATCGCCGGGGACACCGCGATGCTGCTGGGCAAGGTGCTCAAGGCGCAGGACCGCACCGAAGAGGCCTTGGCCGCCTTCAACGAGGCCAAGGCCCGGTTCACTGAGGCCGGCGCCACGGACAAGATCTCCCAGGTCACGGAAAGCATTGTGGAGATCGAGTCGCTACGCCGGTCCGGCAGCCGGAGCGGCAGCTAGCTGAACGTCCTGCCGGTCAGGCGCTCATAGGCTTCCACATACCGGGCGCGGGTGCGTTCGACGACGTCGGCGGGCAGCGCCGGCGGCGGCGTGTCCGAGTTCCGGTCCCAGCCGGATGCGGCACTGGTGAGCCAGTCGCGCACGTACTGCTTGTCGAAGCTGGGCTGCGCCCGCCCCGGGGACCACAGTTCGGCGTCCCAGAAGCGCGAGGAATCCGGGGTGAGGACCTCGTCGCCCAGGGTGACGGTGCCGGTGGCCGGGTCGGTGCCGAACTCCACCTTGGTGTCCGCCAGGACGATCCCGCGGCTGCGCGCCACCGCTTCGGCCTTGGCATAGATTTCCAGCGTCAGGCTGCGCAGCGTGCCGGCTGATTCCGCGCCGACCGTGTCCACCATGGCTTCAAAGGTGATGTTTTCATCATGCGTGCCCACCTCGGCCTTCGCCGACGGCGTGAAGATGGCCTGCTCCAGGCGGGAGCCGTCCTCCAGCCCAGCCGGCAGCGGCAGCCCGCACACGGTCTGCTGCCGGCGGTACTCCAGCAGCCCCGATCCCGTCAGGTAGCCGCGAGCGATGCACTCGATGGGGAACATGTCCAGCTTTTTGCAGACCATGGCCCGCCCGGCAACCCCCGCCGGGACGCCGTCGGCCACCGTGGTGGCCACGAGGTGGTTCGGGACGTCGAGCTGGTCAAACCACCACAGGCTCAGCTGGGTCAGGACGCGCCCCTTGTCCGGGATTTCGGTGGCCAGGATGGTGTCAAAGGCGCTGATCCTGTCGCTTGCCACCACCAGTACGACGTCGGTCCGGCCGGCGAACGGCCCTGGGCCGCCGGCCGCGGGCCGGTAGAGGTCCCTGACCTTGCCGGAGTAGATGTGTTCCCAGCCGGGCAGCTGGGTTGCAGTCGTTGGTGCCGAAGTCATCTTTTCTCGTCCTTATGCCTGGGCGGCCGGGCCGGCCACGGTGATTTCGCCTCGCGCGGCCTTGGCTGCGATGTCGGTCCGGTATTGGCCCCCGTCCAGGGAGATTTGCGCGATGCCCGCATAGGCCCGCTCACGGGCATCCTCGAGATCGGTGCCCAGGCCGACCACGGCCAAGACGCGCCCGCCGGCGCTGACGGTGTTGCCGTCGTCGTCCAGGGCCGTGCCGGCATGGAGCACGTGCACACCTTCCAGGCGCCGCGCTTTCTTCAGCCCGCGGAGGCGGTCGCCGGTGCGCGGGGAATCGGGGTAGTTGGCGCTGGCCAGGACCACGGCCACGGCGGTCTCGGGCGACCAGCGGAGTTCGTCCACTTCCCCGAGCTGGCCCTTCGCCGCGGCCAGCAGAAGGCCGCCCAACGGCGTCTTGAGACGCGCCAGGACGGCCTGCGTCTCGGGGTCGCCGAAGCGGGCGTTGAATTCAATGACCCGGGTGCCGCGGCTGGTCAGCGCCAGCCCGCAGTACAGGACGCCCGTAAACGGCGTGCCCCGGCGGGCCATTTCATCGATGGTGGGCTGGGCAACACGGTCGATGACATCCTGGACCAGGTTCTCCGGCACCCACTCCAGCGGCGAGTACGCGCCCATGCCGCCGGTGTTGGGGCCTTCGTCGCCGTCGAAGATGCGCTTGAAGTCCTGGGCAGGTGCCAGCGGCACCACGGTCCGGCCGTCGGCGAGGACAAAGAGTGACACTTCGGGCCCGTCCAGGAATTCCTCGATGACCACGGTGCCTCCGGCGTCAAAGCAGCTTTGTGCGTGCGCCAGTGCCTCGGCACGGTCGGAAGTGACCACCACGCCCTTGCCGGCGGCCAGCCCGTCGTCCTTGACCACGTAGGGCGCCCCGAAGGTGTCGAGGGCGTCTGCCGCCTCGTCGGGGGTGGCGGCGACCTTGGCCATGGCGGTGGGCACCTGGGCCTCGGCCATGACGGCCTTGGCAAAGGCCTTGGAGGCCTCCAGCTGCGCTGCCTCCCGGCTGGGGCCAAACACGGGGATGCCTGCCGCCCGTACGGCGTCGGCCACGCCCGCGGCCAGCGGGGCCTCTGGCCCCACCACCACCAGGTCGCTCTCGAGCTTCACCGCGAGGGCCGTCACGGCAGCCGGATCGTTGGCGTCGATCCTGTGCGTGGGCACAATTTCGGAGATTCCGGCGTTGCCGGGAGCCGCATGGACCTCCGTCACGCTGGGATCACTCAGCAGGGATCGGACAATGGCATGTTCGCGGCCGCCCGGGCCAATCACTAGGACCTTCACGCTACAAGGGTACTGTGCTTCGCGCCCGGGCCCGTAAAGTGCCGCAGGCATGGGACGGCCGCCCCGTCAATGGGCACCGCTGCCCCCGCGGAACCGTTGCGGCCGCACGCAACATGCCACCGCAACGGCACGATGTCATTGCCCTGCACAGGCCGGCTTGATAGCTTACGAGGACCGGGCGCCCGGGCGTTGAATGCCATCCGCCCGACCGAAACTTTCAGGGGGGGCAAGTTCATGCACGCAACCACACGCGCTTTCCTTGGGCGCGGAGGTGCGGCCTGCGCCGCCGTTGCCGTGGTGATCGGCAGCACCTTTGCTGCCGGCGCCGCCTACGCCGAGCCGCAAAGCGGGCCGACGGCGGCCACCCAGTCCAGCACGGACTCCCCCACGACGGCGGCCTCCCCCACGAGTGCCGCCACCGCCAGTGCCTCCCCCACGACCGGCACGCCCGCGGCGGCCGCCACCGAAAGCCCGGCCGCGCAGCAGGAGGGCCTCGCGGAGGCCATCAAGCGCGACCTGGGCAAGACGGTTGCCGAGTTTGACGCCAACGGCGAGCTGGCCGGCAAGGCGGCCGGCGTCGAGGCCGAGCTCAGGAAGAGCGACCCCGCGTCAGTGGTTTCCGTGGTCGGGAACGCCCTGAAAGTGGTGACGTCATCCCCCGCGGCGGCCCGGCAGGCAGCCGGCACCACCAAGGTCACCATCGTGCCGGAAAAGGCGCCGGATGCCGCTGCGGCGAAGGCCGCCGCCCCCGGAATCGACGGATTGTTCGCTGAATATGTCAAGGCCTTCGGCGTCCGGAAGCTGCAGTCCATCATGGTCAACGCCGCCGGCGACTACGTCATCCGCACCGGCGATCCGGCCACGGCCGACGCCGCACCTGCCACGGTGCCGCCCACCGCGGCCCCGATGGCCGCGGCCACGGCACCGACGGATTCCGTGGCTGCCTTTGCCGCCCACTACGGAAACGTGGTGGTCAAGGCGGCCGCCGGACCGGCCACCGCCTACGCAGGCGACGTGGTGAACGGACAGGGTTACGCCACCCAGGTCTCCGGCAATGAGTATGACACCTGCTCCGTCGGCTGGAACGGCTTTGACAGGAACGGCAACCCCGCAATCATCTCCGCAGGGCACTGCACCGAGGACGGGGCGCTGAAGCACCCGCAGCTGACCGATCCCCGGCTGGACCCGGCCGGCAGGTCCGGCAGCCCGACCATCGGCCTGATCGGCGCCCTGGGCACGTTTGGCTTTTCCCAGTTCGGCGGTCCCGGCAACAGCGCCGTCACTGGTTTTGACCCGACCACCGGCCAGAACGACCTGGGCAACATCGGCACCGACGTCTCCGTCATTGACAGCCTGGCCCCGGGCTTGAACCAGCTTCCGTTGGTCACGCACTGGTCCGACCCGGCCAACCTTACGGCCCCGGCCACCAAGGTCACCGGGGTTTCCTCCGCCATCATTGGCTCCGACATCTGCAAGTCCGGCCGCACCACCGGCTGGACCTGCGGCACCGTTGCGGAGGTGGGCGTCTTCCTGGTCGGCGGCGTCCAGGACCCCCAGAGCATCGCTGATGTCCGCGCCGTGCGGGGCTTTGGCTCGACCACGATGGCCAGCGGTCCGGGCGATTCCGGCGGCCCGGTCATCTCCGGCACCACGGCCGTGGGCATGACCAGTGCCGGCGGCACGGACCCATCCGGCACGGCCTGGGCCTACAGCGCCGACCTGGTGACCGCGTTGAATGCAACTGACGGCTACACCGTCAAGATCCATCTCAACACCCCCACGTTGGACACCCCCGCCAACCACGGGACCATCCGCCCCGGCGGCACCATCACCGGCACGGTGGCGGGCGCCCCGGCGGGCACGGTGGCAGTCATCACCCTTGCCGGCAAAAAGACCACGGCCACTGTTGACGCATCAGGCAACTTCACGTTCGCGGCCCCAAGGTCCTACGGTTCCTTTACGTTTTCCGCGCAGGCCAAGAACGGTTTCAGCCTTTCCGCGGCTTCCAGCTTCACGCTGGCCGTCGTCAAGGGCACGCTGCCCGCACCGGCCATCACCGCGCCCGCGCCCAACGGCTCGGCTGCGGCCCCCGTCCGGGCCGTCACGGGCACCGGGACGCCCCACGCAACCATCACGCTGAGCACCTCCGCCGTGCCTGCCGCGGGCACTGCCATGGCGTTGGGCGCCATCACCGGCACCGCCGTGGCGGACGCCAACGGGAAGTGGTCCGTGGCGGTTTCCCCCGCCCTTGCGGCGGGCCGCTACTCCGTCACGGCCAAGCAGTCACTGGCGGACTGGAATGATTCCCAGGCCGCCACCGCCAGGTTCACTGTTGTCCCTGCCGCCCCGGCCGTCACCGCGCCGGCCAACGGCCAGCGCTTTGCGGCGGCCGCCGCGCCGTCGTCCCTCTCCGGCAGCAGCGCCGCCGGCGCTTCCGTGTCCGTCACCGTCGACGGCCAGATGTACAAGGCCCAGGTGTCCGGCTGGACGTGGAAGCTCACCCTCGGTGCCTCTTTCGCACCCGGCACACACAGCATCTCGGCCACCCAGACCATTGACGGGCTCACGTCCGCCGCAGCGGCGTCGTCCTTCACGGTCCTGGCCGCACCAACGGCCGCCGGGCAGCCCACCGCGCCCGCCGCCCCGGCGGCCCAGGGTTCGGTGGACGGCGGCAGCCTGGCCATGACCGGAGCGTCCGGCACCGGCCCCCTCACGGCCGCCGGCGGCGTGCTGCTGCTGGCAGGGGCAGCGCTGCTGCTGTTCCGCCGCCGCAACGCCTCACACTGACAGCAGCACTCCTTCAACAGTACGGAGCAAGACATGAAAGGCAGGAAGATGGCGGCCGTCCTCGTTGCCGCCACCATGACGGGAGCGCTGGCCATGGCCGGATGTGGACAGGAGCAGGCCCCGGCCGGCCCCGGCACGTCCACCACGGGCCCGCAATCGAGTGAAACCACCCCGGCAACCCGGACCTCCACCGAGCTGCTGGCGCTCAAGGACACCTTGAAATCGAAGCTGGGCAGCGCCTACTCCGACTCCTGGATCGAGGGTGGCCGCCTGCATGTGGCGGTCACCACCCCGGAAGCGGAGAAAACCGTCGCCGCTGCCGGCGCCATCCCCAAGCTGGTCACCTTCAATGCCGCCGAGCTGGAATCGGCCCTGAAGTCCGTTGCGGCCTGGCAGGCATCCCTGCCACCCGACCAGGCAGCCGCCATCTACAAAATCATCCCGGACGGGCGCAGCGGCACCGTCACCATCTATGTTGCCGCCGGGCAGCTCGAAGCCATCTCCGCCGCGGCTGCGCAGGCCCGTCCCGCCGGAAAGGTCCCCCTGGCCATCAGGGTTTCCACGGGTCCGGCCACCCCCCTATAGGACATAACGCCAGGGCGCGACGCGCCGCCCGGCACGGGGGCGAAAATAATCGTTAGGATGACACCATGATCCAGACCTTCCGGGCGCACGACGCCGTCGAACTCGCCGTCCTGGAACGCAGTGGATTTGTCGAGTCGAGGCACATTGGTTCCGCCGTGGTCGTGGCGGGCGACGGCTCCGTGGTGACGAAGCTGGGCGCCGTCGGCTCCCCCATCTTCCCGAGGTCCGCCGTCAAGCCCTTCCAGGCCCTGGCCGCCATGCAGTCCGGGGTGCCGCTGCGCGGCGCGCAGGTGGCCATCGCCGCCGGCAGCCACAGCGGCTCGATGGAACACATGGACGTGGTTTCCGGCATGCTCAAGGCCGCCGGGCTGACCGAAAAACACCTGGGCTGCCCGGCCGCCTGGCCCGCCGACCCCGCGGCACGCGCCCGGCTGCTGCGCAGCGACTGCGGCAAATCCAAACTCGCCATGAACTGCTCCGGAAAGCACGCGGCCTTTCTGTGGGCGTGCACCGAAAACGGCTGGGACACGGCCGGCTACCTGGAGCCCAACCACCCCATGCAGCGCGCCGTGCGCACGGTGCTGGAGGAGTACACCGGCCAGCCTGTCCGCCACACGGGCGTTGACGGCTGCGGCGCGCCCGTCATGTCCGTCACGCTCACAGGCCTGGCCCGGGCGTTCACCACGCTGGCCAAGGCACCGTCGGACACGTCGGCCAACGCCCGCGCAGCCACCGTGGCCACCTCCATGCTGGACTACCCCTGGGCCGTGGAAGGCCACGGCCGGCCAAACACCGTGGTCATGGAAGAACTGGGTGTCCTGGCGAAATTGGGGGCCGAAGGCGTGCTGGCGATGGCCACCCCGTCCGGCGCCTCCGTGGCCGTGAAGATGCTCGACGGCAACGGCCGCGCCGGCACCCTCGTGGCACTGACCCTGCTGGCGGCCTGCGGCGCCCTGGACGTGCCGGAAGTGGCCGCCGTATTGGACAAGGTGGTGCCGCCGGTCATGGGCGGCGGCCGGCCTGCCGGCAGCCTTCGCCTGGGCCAGGCCGTCAGTGCCCTCCTGGACTGAAAGGCGCACCGGTGGCTGCCCGACGACGGATTGACCCTGCCGAGGGCAGCGCCGCCCTCGCTGCCTGGACCCTCGGCGGCGCGTCCCGCGCCGTGACCGCCATGGCCGTGCGGTACGCGCTGGAGGAGCTTGCCGCCCGTGCCCCCGGGAACTCCGTGGAGGTGCGGGTGCCTCCCTTTGGGGTCACACAGTGCATTGCCGGCCCCCGCCACACGCGCGGCACCCCGCCCAATGTGGTGGAGTGCGACGCCGGAACCTGGCTTGCGCTGGTGACCGGACAGCTCGCCTGGGGGGACGCCGTCGAACGCGGCCTCCTGGCGGCCTCCGGGCTCCGGGCCGACCTCTCCGGGGAACTGCCGCTGCGCTAGGCGGGTACCCTTGTAGCTATGACTTCCCAGCCAGTTGAGCGCCGCGAACTCACCGTCCGCCGTGCACCCAAGTACGTTCCCTTCATGATCGCCGGTGCCGTGGTCGGCGTGATTGTGGCGGCGATCCTCACACTCACCACCAACGGGGCGCAACAGTTCGACGCCGGCAGCGTCTTCGGCTTTTTCGCCGTGCTGCTGATGCTCCCGGGGGTCGGCCTCGGCGCCGTGGTGGCCCTGGTCATCGACCGCCAGAGCGTCCGCCGCGCCGGCACCGCCATGGTTGAGTCCGTTCCGGAGGACGAATCCGGCGAACTGCCCGCCTGAGTGGCCCGCGTCACGCGGTAGAGGGGCCCGGCATTACGTGAGACAATTTTCTCGTGGCACGCGGAGACGGAAAATTATCACATGACCTTTTGCCCGGCGAAAAGGGCCCCCAGGACGCCTGCGGTGTCCTGGGCATTTGGGCCCCAGGCGAAGAGGTCGCCAAACTAACGTACTACGGGCTGTATTCCCTGCAGCACCGTGGCCAGGAATCAGCCGGAATCGCCACCAGCGACGGCTCCCGGATCAGCGTCTACAAGGACATGGGCCTCGTGTCCCAGGTCTTTGACGAATCGACCCTGAACACCCTGACCGGGCACATGGCAGTGGGGCACTGCCGCTATTCCACCACCGGTGCCGCCAACTGGGCCAACGCCCAGCCCACCCTCGGCGCAACGAGCACCGGCACCGTTGCCTTGGCGCACAACGGCAACCTGACCAACTCCGCCGAACTCCATGAGATGGTGATCGCCGCGTACGGCGTGCCCACCTCCGGCGAAATGGCACAGGGCAACACGACGGACACGGCCCTGGTCACCACCCTGCTCCGGGGCGGGGAGGGCCGTTCGCTCGAAGCCACGGCCATGGAGCTGCTGCCCAAGGTCCACGGCGCGTTTTCCTTTGTCTTCATGGACGAGCACACGCTCTACGCGGCCCGCGACCCCCACGGCGTCCGCCCCCTGGTGCTGGGCCGGCTGGAAAACGGCTGGGTCGTGGCCTCGGAGGGCGCCGCCCTGGCCACCATGGGCGCCAGCTTCATCCGCGACATCGAACCCGGCGAGTTCATTGCCATTGACGAAGATGGCGTGCGCACCCAGCGTTTTGCCGCCGCCACGCCGGCCGGCTGCGTCTTCGAATACGTCTACCTGGCCCGTCCGGACGCCACGATTGCCGGACGCTCCGTCTACGAATCCCGCGTGGAGATGGGCCGCCAGCTGGCACGCGAAAACCGTGCCGAGGCAGACCTCGTCATCCCCGTGCCCGAATCCGGCACCCCGGCAGCCATTGGCTATGCCGAACAGTCCGGCATCCCGTTTGCCCACGGCTTCGTCAAGAACGCCTATGTGGGACGCACCTTCATCCAGCCCAGCGAAACGCTGCGCAAGCTGGGCATCCGGCTCAAGCTCAACGCCCTGGAATCGGTGATCCGCGGCAAGCGCATTGTGGTGGTGGATGACTCCATTGTCCGCGGCAACACCCAGCGTGCGGTGGTGCGCATGCTGCGCGAGGCCGGTGCCGCCGAAGTCCATGTGAAGATCTCCTCGCCGCCCGTGCGCTGGCCATGCTTCTACGGCATCGACTTTGCCTCCCGTGCCGAACTGATCGCCAACGGCGCCGCCGTGGACGAGATCAGCAAGTCGATCGGCGCCGACTCCCTCGCATACATCTCCGAGGACGGCATGATCGACGCCACGCTGCAGCCGCGCGAACAACTGTGCACGGCCTGCTTCACCGGCAACTACCCGATCGAGCTGCCCTCCAGCGACCGCCTGGGCAAGAACCTGCTCGAACGCACCAGGGACGGCGATTCCACCACTTCCACCGGCTGCGACCCGGGACCTGACGCGGAACTGGAATCCATCCTGACCGACCAAGACCGTTCTGCCGCAGACGGTTCCTAAGAATCTTGCAAGGAAGAGACGCCATGACCAACGCCTCCCAGGAATCCAACACCGCCATCACCTACGCCAGTGCGGGGGTGGACACCGAAGCCGGGGACCGCGCCGTCGAACTCATGAAGGAAGCCGTCAAGGCCACGCACGGCCCGTCCGTGGTGGGCGGGTTCGGCGGGTTTGCCGGGCTCTACGACGTCTCCAGGCTGCTCAGCTACAAGAAGCCCTTCCTGGCCACGTCCACGGACGGTGTGGGCACCAAGGTGGCCATCGCCCAGGCCATGGACATCCACGACACCATCGGCTTTGACCTGGTCGGCATGGTGGTGGACGACATCGTGGTGGTGGGCGCAGAACCCCTGTTCATGACCGACTACATTGCCACCGGTAAGGTGGTCCCGGAGCGGATCGCGGACATTGTCCGCGGCATCGCGTCCGCGTGCACCGTGGCCGGCACCGCCCTGGTGGGCGGGGAGACGGCCGAACACCCCGGCCTGCTGGCCCCCGACGAATACGACGTCGCGGGTGCCTGCACGGGCGTTGTCGAGGCGGACCTTCTGCTGGGGCCCGAGCGTGTGCGCGCCGGCGACGTCATCATCGGCATGGCCTCCTCCGGCCTGCACTCCAACGGCTACTCCCTGGTGCGCCGCGTCATCAACCACGCCGGCTGGGCGCTGGACCGCCAGGTCTCCGAGTTTGGCCGCACCCTGGGCGAGGAGCTGCTGGAACCGACGCGGGTGTACGCTGCGGACTGCCTGGACCTGGCCCGCTTGCTGCCCGTCACCGCGGAAAAGGCCGTGCACGGCTTCAGCCACGTCACCGGCGGTGGCCTGGCCGCCAACCTGGCCCGCGTGCTGCCACAGGGCCTTGTGGCCACGGTGGACCGCTCCACGTGGAGCCTGCCAGCCATCTTCAGCCTGGTTTCGCAGCTGGGCAATGTGCCGCTGGCCGACCTGGAGCGCACGCTGAACCTGGGCGTGGGCATGGTGGCCGTTGTCTCCGCCGACGCCGCCGACGCCGCCGTGGAGCGCCTGAACGCCCGCGGCCTGCCGTCCTGGGTCATGGGCACCGTGGCCGCTGAGGACTCCGACGCGGACCGCTCCGGTTCCGACTACACGCAGGGCGCCAAGGGCGTCGACGGCGGCGCCGTCCGCCTCGTGGGCGACTACGCGGCCTAGTTTCACTGGATTCACCGGCCGCCTCCGCACAAAGGACGGCGCTTGCGGGATGGACAGCGTCAAGGCACCGTCGTATTCCGCAAGCGCCGTCCTTCTTGATTAGGGAGCATTGGGTGGGCCCACAAATGCGAGGGCCCCTGGCCGAGGTACGAGGTTAGGGAGGATTGGGTGGGCCCACAAATGCGAGGGCCCCTGGCCGAGGTACGAGGTTAGGGAGCATTTGGGGAACAACAAAATCCCCGCACCAGGCATGGTGCAGGGTTTGTTGCGTTTGTCGGGCTAAGCGCCCCTAGCCGATACGGCGGGAGTCTGCCTCGTCGTCGTCCTCAAACTGATCCGCATATTTGTCTTCATATGCCGAGTAGTCAGGCTCTGCAGGAACCTCAATGTGACGGCTCGGGGCTCGCCGAGTAGTTCCACCGAGCTCTTTTTGCAGAGCTGAATAGTCAGTGTTCGGGGAGTAGTACTTGATGTCCCGAGCCTGCTTGGTTGCCTTCGCCTTTTGACGGCCGCGCCCCATGGCGTGACCCCCTTTTTACACTTGGACCGGAGGTGGTCGCTCGGGCTGAGAGCGAGGCTCCGGAATATTCGGTCAATTTGTCGTACTCCTAGATTACATGACATCCGCAGCGGCTGCTCCCGCCGCCGGATCGTTCTGCCCACGGGCGGTCCCTTATTTTTCCGTGACGGCCGGGAAATATTCGATAGAGTCGAATAAGACGGGGAATTATCCCCTGCAGGGGGACCATAATTTGTGCCCTGGGCGAAGCACATTTCCTTGTGTCCAGGCAAAGCAGTGCGCCGGCAGCCGGCGCACCAGGGAAGGCCAGTTCTTCATGAGCGAACACGACAAGGCAAACGGGACCCCTGCCGGGGAACCACCCGTGGAGGGCCGGTCGCCGGACGGCGGGTCCGCCGGGACCGCTGCGCCCGACGCGGCGCCGGTGCAGCCGGAGGTGGCCGGGGACGAGTTTGAGTTTTCCGAACCGCAACTGGGGGATGCCAAGATCAGCGCGGAGGCTGCCGACAGCGCCGACCTGGACCAGGTGGAGGCGGAGGCTGCCGCGGTTGAACGCGAGGCCGAACGCTCCACGCAGCTGGGAGCCGCCGAGGTCATCTCCTCGGTGCCTGCCGCCGACGTGGACTTTACCGTGCCCCCGCCCGAGCACCACTGGGACGCGGATGACGGGACTGCGCAGGCCCCGAAGGCAACACAGCAGGCCCCGAAGGCAACTGAAGCTCCGAAGGCGGCGGAGGCGGCACCGGAAGGGGGCCCGCGCCGGGTGGGCAGCGGGGTAGATGACGGGTCCGGCTGGCGCCGCCCCGAGACCCGGTGGGAGCAGCCCACCACGCAGTGGCAGCAGTCGGCCACCCCGTGGCAGCCCAGGGCGAATGCGTGGCAGTCGCCGGGCCAGCAGGCCCAGGGCGACGCCGCACCGCCGCCGGACACGCCCCAGCCGGCCGTTCAGCCGAGCCAACCGGACCAGCCGGCCGGAGCACCCCGCACGGCCCAGTCGCGCCCGCCTGCTCCCCTGCCCGAGCCGGGCAGGCAGCAGGGAAACGCAGGAAAGCTGTTGATCGTGCTCGCCATCGTTGTTGCGGGGCTCATCCTCGTCGGCCTGCTGATCTGGCTGGTGGTGGGCCTGGTCCAGGGCGGCACCCAGGCCGCGGCCCCGGCGTCCGGTGCCGCCAGTTCCGAGGCTGTCGCCCCGGCGGATGCCGGTGGCTCGGGCGGGATCATCGTTCCGCAGGCGCAGCCGGGGAACTGGCTCGACGGCGACTGCCTCCGCAGCTTCAACGCAACCCAAATCACGCCGACCGACGTCGTGCTGTGCAGTTCACCGCACTCCGCCCAGGTGGTTGCCTCCTCCGAGTACGGACAGGCCGGGTCCTTCCCCGGAGACGCCGCCGTAAGGGCCAAGGCCAGCCAGCTGTGCAAGGACGCCCCCATCACGGACGCGGCCAGGAAATACAGCGGGCTCCAGGTGTTCCAGTACTTCCCCACGGGCAATTCGTGGAGCACCGGCGACCGCCTGGTCCAGTGCATCGCCGTCGACCCTGCGGGCAACAACATCACGGCGAGCCTGGTCCAGTAGGCCGGGGCCGGCTACTTGCGGCGCACGGTCAGCCCCGATTCGCCGGCGGGAACGTCGCCGGTGGTCAGCTCGTCGAAGTCCGCGGCCGTGTCCACCAGCACCGTGTCGCCGTCCACGATCTCCCCGGCCAGCAGTTCGCGGGCCAGGCGGTCGCCGATCTGCCGCTGGACCAGCCGGCGCAGCGGCCGTGCCCCGTAGGCAGGGTCGTAGCCGGTCAGCGCCAGCCAGGCCTTGGCCGAGTCGGTCACTTCCAGCGTCAGGCGGCGCCCGGCCAGCCGTGAGGCCATCGACTGGACCTGCAGCTCCACAATCCGGGACAGCTCGTCCACGCTCAGGGCGTCAAACATGACAATTTCATCGAGCCGGTTCAGGAACTCGGGCTTGAATGACGCCTCCACAATGGACATCACGGCCTTGTGCTTCTCGTCGTCGTTCAGTGCCGGATCCACCAGGAACTGGGAGCCCAGGTTGGAGGTGAGCACCACAATGACGTTGCGGAAGTCGACGGTGCGGCCCTGCCCGTCGGTGAGTCGTCCGTCGTCGAACACCTGGAGCAGGATGTCGAAGACTTCGGGGTGGGCCTTTTCCACCTCGTCCAGCAGCACCACGGAGTAGGGGCGGCGCCGGACGGCTTCGGTCAACTGCCCGCCCTCGTCGTAGCCGACGTATCCGGGAGGGGCACCGACCAGCCGGGAGACGGAGTGCTTCTCCGAATATTCGCTCATGTCGATGCGGATCATGGCGCGTTCGTCGTCGAAGAGGAAGTCCGCTAGTGCCTTCGCCAGCTCGGTCTTGCCCACGCCGGTGGGCCCCAGGAAGAGGAAGGAACCGGTGGGACGGTCGGGGTCGCTGATGCCGGCCCGGGCGCGGCGGACGGCGTCCGAAACGGCCGTGACCGCCTTCGACTGGCCGATCAGCCGGGCCCCGAGCACCTGCTCCATGTTCAGCAGCTTCTGGCTTTCGCCCTGCAGCATGCGCCCGGCGGGGATGCCCGTCCAGGCGGAAATGACCTCGGCGATGTCGTCGGCCGTGACTTCCTCGGCCACCATCAGGTCTTTCTTCTCCGTCGCCTCCTCGGCCGCCGCGGCATCCAGCTCGTGCTGCAATGCCGGCAGTTCGCCGTAGAGAATCCGGGAGGCCAGCTCCAGGTCGCCGTCACGCTGGGCCTTCTCCGCCACGGAACGGCGCTCGTCCAGCTGTGCCTTCAGCTCGCCGACCCTGTTCAGGCCGGCCTTCTCCGCTTCCCAGCGTGCATTGAGCCCGGCAAGTTCTTCCTTTTTGTCCGCCATGTCGGCGCGCAGCGCCTCCAGCCGCTCCACGGAGGCTTCATCCGTCTCGCCGCTGAGGGCGAGCTCCTCCATGGTCAGGCGGTCGACGGCGCGGCGGAGCTGGTCGATCTCCTCCGGCGCCGAGTCGATCTCCATGCGCAGGCGGGACGCGGCCTCGTCCACCAGGTCGATCGCCTTGTCCGGCAGCTGCCGGCCGGAAATGTAGCGGTTGGACAGAGTGGCGGCGGCAACCAGCGCGGAGTCGGCGATGGCCACCTTGTGGTGGGCCTCATAGCGTTCCTTGAGGCCGCGCAGGATGCCGATCGTGTCATCGACGCTGGGCTCACCCACGAACACCTGCTGGAAGCGGCGCTCCAGGGCGGGGTCCTTTTCAATGTTCTCCCGGTATTCATCCAGCGTGGTGGCGCCGATCAGGCGCAATTCGCCGCGCGCCAGCATGGGCTTGAGCATGTTCCCGGCATCCATGGACCCTTCGGAGGCACCGGCCCCCACCACGGTGTGGATTTCGTCAATGAAGGTCACGATCTGCCCGTCGGAGGACTTGATTTCCTCCAGCACGGCCTTGAGGCGTTCCTCGAATTCACCGCGGTACTTCGCGCCGGCCACCATGGACGCCAGGTCCAGGCTGACCAGGGTTTTCCCGCGCAGGGACTCGGGCACGTCGCCGGCCACCATGCGCTGGGCCAGACCCTCGACGACGGCGGTCTTGCCCACGCCGGGCTCGCCGATGAGCACGGGGTTGTTCTTGGTGCGGCGGCTGAGCACCTGGATGACGCGGCGGATCTCGGAGTCGCGGCCAATCACCGGGTCCAGCTTGCCGGACCGGGCAATGGCGGTCATGTCGGTGCCAAACTGCTCCAGCGCCTTGAAGGTGTTTTCCGGATCGGGGCTGGTGACCTTGCCGTCGCCGCGGACGGTGGGCAGCGCGGCGTCGAGCGCCTGCCGGGTGGCACCCGCCTCACGGAGCGCCTTGCCCGTGGCGCCGGCGTCGTCCGCCAGGCCCAGCAGGAGGTGCTCGGTGGAGACATAGCTGTCCCCCATGCGCTCGGAAGCCTGCTGCGCCGCCTGCACCGCAAGCAGCGTGTTGCGGCCCAGCTGGGCCTGGGCCACGGAGGTGCCGGACGACGCCGGCAGGTTGTGGATGGCGGTGCTGGCGGCGACGCTGACCACGTCAGGGTCGACGCCGGCGCCCCTCAGGAGTGCCACGGCGACGCCCTGGCGCTGGTCCATGAGGGCCTTGAGCAAATGGGCCGGCTCCACGGTGGGATTTCCGGCGGTGGAGGCGTTCATGGCTGCTGCGGAAAGAGCCTCCTGGCTCTTAGTGGTGAATTTGGCGTCCAAGAGAGGTCCTTTCACAAGCGGTTTTGGTTCAATGCTGCCAAAGTTGAGTCTAGTACGCTCAACTTCATTTTTGTGCGTTTCCCCAAGTATTTCTTCCTTGGCGAAATTGGCCCTTGACCTTGACGTTGCGTCAACCTTTAGAGTCGGTTCCATGGAAGTCAACGACTGGCCGATCCACGAGATAGCGGCTTTGGCCGGCGTCACCAGCCGGACGTTGCGGCACTACGATTCCGTGGGGCTGCTGGCACCGAGCAGGACCGCAGCCAACGGCTACCGGCACTATGACCGGGCCGCGCTGGTGCGGCTGCAGCGGATCCTGCTGCTGCGCGAACTCGGGCTGGGCCTGCCGGCGATTGCCGCCATCCTGGACCACCAGGAATCGGCCGCGGCCGCCCTGGCCACGCATGTCAGCTGGCTGCGGGCCGAGCAGGCCAGGCTGGCCGGGCAGATTGCGTCCGTGGAGAAGACCATTGCAGCATTGAACGAAGGAGGGGCCATCATGGCCGAGACCATGTTTGACGGCTTTGACCACACGCACTACAAGGACGAGGTGGAGCAGCGCTGGGGCAAGGATGCCTATGCCCGCAGCGACTCGTGGTGGCGGGGGTTGGACGCCGCCGGCCAGGCCGCCTGGAAGGGGCGGGCGGCTGCACTGAACCGCGACTGGATTGCGGCATTTGACTCCGGTGCACCGGCGGATTCGGCGGCGGCCCAGGAGCTGGCACGGCGCCACGTCGAGTGGCTGCGCGCCGTTCCGGGCACCCCGGCCTCCGCACCCGGCGCGGACGTGCGCGGCTACGTGGCCGGCTTGGGCGAAATGTACGTGGACGACCCGAGATTCGGCGCCAACTACGGCGGGGCGGCCGGCGCCGCATTCGTCCGCGATGCCCTGGCCCTCTACGCGGAGCACCACCTCTAGCCCCACCCATCAACGCTCGGTTGCAACCGGGGCGATTTCCCGCGACCCTCGGTTGCAACCGGGGCGTTTCCCCGAAGCCTTCGGTTGCAAGCTGCCGCGGCACCCAAAGGGCCTAAACTGATTCCATGATCTTGATCGATCCACCATGCCGGTGTGGCTAGACGGCACCAATCTCACTGGACGCACCACCATGGCTCGGACAGAACCAGCAGCCGAACGGTTCGCGATCCGTGCGCGCCGCATTTTTGATGGCGCGGCATTGTTGCCCGCCAGCCGGACGACGGTGGTGGTGGACAAGGGCCTCATCAGCGCCATCGAAACCAGCGGGACCCGGGTGGAAGGTCACATGCCGGTCCACGAGTTGGGCGATGCCACACTGCTGCCCGGCCTGATCGACGCCCACACCCACCTGGTCTTCGATGCCAGCGACACGGCAGCCGTCAACGTCCAATCCGCTGTGCACCGGGACCTCGCGGCCGCCATGCGCCTCAGGGCCCGGGCCATGATGGACCACGGCATAACGTCTGTCCGCGACCTTGGCGACCGGGACTACCTCTCCCTCATGCTGCGTGAGGAAACCGCCAAGCAGCCGGCAGCCGGCCCTCGTATTGTTGCGGCAGGCCCTCCCATCACTTCCACTGGCGGGCATTGCTGGTTCCTGGGTTGCGAGGCCGACGACGCTGAAGCCATCACTGCCGCTGTCGACGACCACGCACTTCGGGGCGTCGACGTCATCAAGGTCATGGCCACGGGCGGGCGAATGACTCCCACTACAGTCCCCCATGAGTCACAGTATTCATTGAAGGAACTCCGCGTCGCGGCGGACCGGGCACACTTTCACGGACTTCCGGCGGCGGCCCACGTCCATGGCCGGCGGGGCATCGGCGACGCCTTGGCAGCCGGGTTCGACACCTTGGAACATGTCAGCTTCATGACGGCCACCGGCATCGACCCGGACCCGGGCATCATCGACGCCATAGCCGCTTCGAGGGTGATCGTTTCCATCACCCTAGGCTTGCTGCCCGGCGTGCACGCCAGCCCCCTCATGGAGAGCCTGACGCCCCGAATACTCGCCCACGTGAAGGACATGGCGGACCGGGGCGTCAGGATCACGCTCGGGCCGGACAGCGGACTTAACCCGGCCAAACCCCACACTGTGCTGCCGTACGCCGTCGAGCAGTTTGCGGGGGCCGGCGTTGGGGCGGCAGCCGCGTTGGCTGCGGCCACCCAGACGGCGGCGGCGGCCTGCGGACTGTCCGGAGTGGCTGGTCGGATCGCCCCCGGCCGGGAAGCGGACCTGCTGGCCGTCACGGGCAATCCGCTGGCGAACATCGCCGACATTCACAATGTCGCGGCCGTCTACCATGCCGGCGTTCGCGTGGTGTAGTGGCGCGCAAGGCCTAAGCTGGGGCCATGATCGCGCAAGGCCTAAGCTGGGGCCATGATCTTGATCGATCCGCCGTTTTGGCCGGCCCACGGGACCGAATTCTCCCACCTGGTCTCCGACACCTCCCTGGCCGAGCTCCACGAGTTCGCTGCCGCGGCAGGCATCACCGAGAGGGCCTTCGACCTGGACCACTACGACGTCCCTGAGCGCCTCTACCACGACCTCATCCGGGCCGGGGCAACGCCGGTCTCCGGCAAGGACCTGGTCCGGGCCCTTGCCGCATCGGGCCTGCGGGTCAAGGCCCGGCACCGCAGCAGGTCGGTCGCCACCGCCCTTCAATACCGCTGGGACGCCCTCCTGCCGGGGCAGCCGGGGCTGGGCGCCGAACTGTTCGGCCGCTGGAACGAACCCCACCGGCACTACCACTCCTCCACCCACCTCCTGGCCGTGCTGGAGGCCCTGGACCAGCTCACCGAAGGCGCCCCACAGCGCACGGTGGCGCTGGCGGCCTGGTTCCACGACGCCGTGTACAACGGGGTGGCCGGGCGGGACGAGGAGGACTCGGCGGTATTGGCACAAGCGAGCTTAAACGGGCTGCTTCCGGCAGCGGAGGTCCGGGAGGTGTCGCGCCTGGTCCGCCTGACCGCCTCACACTCCCCCGCCCTGGAGGACCACGCCGGCGCCCTCCTGTGCGACGCCGACCTCGCCGTCCTTGGCGGACTTCCGGAAGCATACGCCCGCTATGTTGCCGCCGTCCGGGCGGACTACGCCCACGTGCCCGACGCCGACTTCACGAAGGGGCGGGCCGCCGTCGTACGCCGGCTTATGGCGCTGGAACCGCTCTTCCACACGTCCAGGGGCCGGGAACTATGGGCCGAACGGGCACGGTCCAACCTCCGCCTGGAAATAGTGCAATTGAGTTAAGTAAACAGGCAGTAGGCTGGCTGGATGCCGGACGCCAACGAACTGCCCCATGCCGAATTTGCCTTCCCAGGCCCCTTGCGGGACCAGCTGGTCGCCGCCATTCTCGACGGTTCCAAGACTTCCACCACGGGCACGGTCCGTGAGTATGGGGCAGCGGGGGAAGCGCTGCCACGGGTCGGCGACCGGTCGGCCGTGGTCGATTCCGCCGGAAAACCGGTGGCCGTCATTGAAGTGACGGGTGTGCGGCTGGCGCGGCTGGCGGAGGTGGACCTGCAGCATGCCCTGGACGAAGGCGAGGGGTACAGCACGGTGGCCGAGTGGCGCGCGGGCCATGAGGCATTCTGGCACTCTGCGAACATGCGGCAGGCCCTCAACGAACCCGGATTCACCGTCACGGACACCACGCTGCTGGTGCTGCAGCGCTTCCGCGTCATCACCCGGCTGCCGTAGCGCCGCGCCGGCCCCCGCTCGCTAGTGTTGTGCCATGGCATCAAAACCCCTTCCCCGCCCGCCCCGGCTTGATCCCGTCCGGCTGAACAACCTGGTGGAGAATGCCGACGCCTTCTTTGGCCCGGGCAGCACCTACGACGGGAGGCACTTCAGCCGGCCCTCCTTCGACGGGGCCGACCTCAGCTCCACGGACTTCCTCGAGTGCGAGCTTGCCGCCCCCACGTTCGACGGCGCCGAACTGCGCGGCACCAGGTTCCGGGACACCATCCTCACGGACTGCTTCGCGCCGGTCCTGAAGGCATCGCGCACCAGCTGGCGCGACGTGGAGATCACCACGCCTCGCTGGGGATCGGCCGAACTTTACGACAGCACCTGGGCCAATGTGCGCATCGACGGCGGCAAGCTGGACTTCCTGAACCTGCGCGCCGCCAAGATCACCGACCTCCAAATCAGCGACTGCATCATCGGCGAACTGGACCTGGGCGGCGCCTCCGCCACCCGCCTGGCCCTGAAAAACTGCCGCATCGGCACGCTGGACATCCAGCAGGCCACGCTGAAGGACGTGGACCTGCGCAGCACCGACTTCCGCACCCTGAACGGCATTGCATCCCTGGCCGGCGCCGCGATCGACGAGTACCAGCTCGGCCTGCTGGCCCCGATCCTGGCCGCGCACCTCGGGATCACCGTCGCCTGAACCGGGCCATGCCCCGCAACCCGGACTGCCAGCGGACTGCCAGCCGGACACCCCTTGCCCCACAGTCCCAACTGCAGGAACATTCTCATGAAACCACCCGCCCGGAACACATCCGTCCGGGGCAGCCACACCGAAGGCAGGAACACCGTGAAAACGATGAAATTGGGAAGCCAGGGCCTGGAAGTCTCCGTCGAAGGGCTGGGCGCCATGGGCATGAGCGCGTTTTACGGAGGCAGGGACGACGCCGAATCCTCGGCCACGCTGAACCGCGCCCTTGACCTTGGGGTCTCCTTGATCGACACCGCCGAGCTTTACGGGCCGTTCCTCAACGAGCAGCTCATCGCCAAGTCCATCGGGGCCCGGCGGGCCGAGTTCACGCTCGCCACCAAGTTCGGCAGCGAAATCACCGACGACGGCGGCCGAGGGCCGGTGAACGGCAGCCCCGCCTACGCGCGCAAGGCCCTGGAGCGGTCCCTGCGAAACCTCCACACCGATGCGGTGGACCTGTACTACCTGCACCGGGTGGATCCCAACACGCCCATCGAGGAGACCGTGGGCGCCATGGCCGAGTTCGTCGAGGAAGGCAAGGTGCGCTTCCTGGGCCTGTCCGAGGCGGCCCCGGACACCATCCGCCGTGCCCACGCCGTCCACCCCATCACGGCCCTGCAGACCGAATATTCCATCTTTGAACGCGACCCGGAGGGCAACGGCGTGCTGGAGACGGTGCGCGAACTGGGCATCGGCTACGTGGCCTACTCGCCGCTGGGCCGGGGATTTTTGACCGGCAAGATCAGCACCCCGGACGACCTCCCCGCCGGCGACTGGCGCCGAGCCATGCCCCGCTTCACGCCGGAAAACCTCACGGCAAACCTGAAATTGGTGGACCGCATCAAGGCCCTCGCTGCGGACAAGGGCGTCACGGCAGGCCAGCTTGCCTTGGCCTGGGTGCTGGCCCAGGGCGTGTGCGCCATCCCCGGGACCAAGCGCCGCACGTACCTGGAGGAGAACGTCGCGGCCGCTGACATCGAACTTTCCGCAGCGGACCTGGCGGCCCTGGACGCCGCCGCACCGGCTGGGGGCACGGCCGGCACCCGCTACGACGAGGCAGGCCTGAAAACGTTGTACAAATAGCGGCGCCGGCCCCGGGCCGCCTAGAATCGGCATATGAGCCTACGTCCTACCTCCAGCGAATGCGTCCTGGCCCGCCGCGGCACGGGTGGCCACCGCCAGTACCGCATCCCGGCGCTGGCCGTCTCGACACGCGGCACGCTGCTGGCTGCCTACGACGGCCGTCCCAACCTCGACGACCTCCCCAACCCGATCGACCTGCTGCTGCGCCGCAGCACCGACAACGGCCGCACCTGGGGCCCGCAGCAGAAGGTCCGCACCGGCACCGGCCTGGCCGGCTTCGGCGATCCGAGCCTGCTCGTGGACACCCACACCGGCCGCATCTTCCTCTTCCATGCCGCCGGGACGCACGCCGGCTTTTTCGAGGCCGCAGAGGGGCTGGAACCCGAGGATGCCATCCAGCATGCGGACTTGAGCTTCTCCGACGACGACGGCGCCACCTGGGAACACCGCCGCCTCACCGCCATGCTCAAACGCGAGGGCATCACCGGCCTGTTTGCCGCCGCCGGTGCCGGCATCCAGATCCACACCGGCTCCTTACGGGGCCGCCTGGTGCAGCAGTTCGTGGTGCTCCACCACGGCGACATCAAGGCCGCGAGCGCCTACTCCGATGACCACGGGGACACGTGGACGCTGGGGGATTTCGTCCCCACCACCGGCGCCTCACGCGCCAATGAAAACAAGGTGGCCTGCCTTGCCGACGGCTCGCTGCTGCTGCATTCGCGCGCCACCCCGCACCGGCTCACGGCCACCTCCACCGACGGCGGGCACAGCTACACGCCCGCCCGGCCGCACCCGGAGCTGCCGGACCCCGGCGACAACGGCTCGCTGGCCCGCTTCGACGGCCTGCCCAACGTCCCCGGCCTCGCCACGCCCGCAACGGACCACTGGCTCATCGCCACCCACAACCACGATTCCCGGCTCCGCCGCAACACCGTCCTGACGCTCTCGCAGGACAACGGTGCCAGCTGGCCGCACGCCGTCGTGCTCTGCCCGGGCAGCTCGGAATACTCCACGGCCGCCCGTCTCCCGGACGGCCGGATCGGCGTGCTTTATGAACGCCAGGGCTACCAGGAAATCGTGTTCACCACCGTTGACCCGAAGGAGCTGACGGCCTCCCCGGCCGCAGCGCTGACGCACGACGGCGGCACCTCCTTCGCCGGCCGGCTCGCCTTGGACGTGGTGCTGCGTTCGGTCACGCCCGCACGGCCGGAGGTGTGGCGCAGCCTGGGCGAAAGCCACGCGCTGGACCAGGGCGACGGCAGCTGGGACCCCTCCGCCTGGAAGGAGGTGGGGCAGGGCTACACGGAGCAGGCACCGCAGGTCCTCTCCAACCGTGAATCACAGGACCTCAATTACGGCCCCGCCATCCCCGGCTACAAGGCAGGGGACGTCCTGGCGTTCAGCGGCAGGGTGGAAAACCGCGGCACGGTGCCGGCCGGCGTCGAGGTCCGGATCAACGGCAGCCACGTGGCGGCGGACGCACTGAAACCAGGTGCCGCCCTGGGGTTCACGGCGAACCACACGGTGACGGAGGCGGAGCTCGCCGGCGGGCAGGCAGCGGTGGCGTTCACGCTTGAATCCGGCACCGAAACGGCTGCCAAGTCGTTCACGTTCAATGCGACCACCGGGGACGTCACCGAAACCCCTCCCCCGCACCTCAACTAGGTCGCACTTATGACCGGTTTTGCCCCGAAAAATGGTGCAAAACCGGTAACTACTGCGACCTGGATGGTGGGGGGCCGGGGTGGTGCAGGTCCTTGAGCGACCGCGCGATGCTGTGCCGGGCCTCGGCCGCCGCCTGGGCCGCCTTGAGGGTCTCCGCCGTGACGTTGAACCCGGAAACACGCGCCTGCAGCTGGACCAGCTGTGCGGTGAGCATCTCCTCCTGCGCGGCCAGGGCGTCGCGCTGTGAGAGCAGGTCGCCGTGCTGTTCGGCCATGATGGCCATCCGGCTGCGGGCAGTCTGCGCGGCCCCGGGGTCGGCACCGGCGGCCTGCGGCGCCAGGGCATCCATGGCCTTTTTCAGGTCTGCGGCCTGCAGGTCCAGGCGCTGCCGGCTGACGGACACATCCGCCACGCCCCGGCGCATCCGGGCCAGGGCGGCCAGCTGCTTAAGCTGCGCGTCACCCACGGTGAGCTGGCCGTCGCCGGAGGGGACGGCGTCGTGCTTCCCGGCAGGCGGCGTGCGCCGAAACACGGAGCCAAGGCGCCCAAAAACAGCCATCACCGGTCAGGATTCGCCGAGGTCCGTGTAGGTGGCGGACCATTTCTTGAGCATGGTGGCTTCAATTTCCAGGGTGCGGGTGAGGTCCTTGAAGTCGACGTCGGTCATGGGCGCGGCCGCTGCGGCGAGGGCGCTGCGGATGCCGGTGGACGTCTGGACCACCTGATCCACGTGGCCGCCGAGCGTCTTGGCGTAGGCGGCCTGCACGGCCGGGTCCGGCTCGCTTTGCGCCACGAGCAGCTGGTTCTCAAGCACGGTGCCTGCCTGCCGGAGCGTGCCGAAGATGGAATTGAGGTTGCCCGTGTACTGGCGTGCGCCCTGGGCCACCGCCAAGCTGCGCTGCGTGGCCTCGAGCGATTCCTGGAGCCGGATCCGCTGCTTCATGACGTCGCCCAGGGGTCCGCCTGTGGCCTGCGCCCGCACCTTCAGGGCGTTGCGCCTGGCCTGCTCGTACCGGGGGCGGGACCGGTTCACCAGGCCCAGCACGCCGCGGGAAATGAGCACCGCCAGCGTGATGCCCACCCCGAGGACGACGGCGATCACCACCAGGGCGATGATCAGGACGGCAGTGCCAAAATCCATGGTTTTTGTGTTCCTTACCTGTGCAGCGGGCCCACCTTCGGTGCCAATCAGCGTAGCACCGGAGGCTGGGCCAAAGATCAGGGGCCGGCTCAGGGTGGTCCCTGATGCGGCCGCGGACGGAACAGGGAAGAATGAAACGGTGAAGACAATCCTCAACGTCATCTGGCTGGTGTTCGGCGGCCTGTGGCTGGCCCTCGCCTACTTTAGTGCCGGCCTCATCTGCTGCGCCCTCATCATCACCATCCCGTGGGGGATCGCCTCCTTCCGGATCGCCGGCTACGCCCTGTGGCCGTTCGGGCGGACAGTCGTGGACAAGCCCGGCGGCACCGGCCTGGCCAGCACCCTGGGCAATGTCATCTGGATCCTGCTGGCGGGCATCTGGATCGCCATCGGCCACGTCACCACCGCCGTTGCCATGGCGCTGACCATCATCGGGATTCCGCTGGCCATGGCCAACCTCAAGCTGATCCGCGTCTCGCTCATGCCGCTGGGCAAGCAAATTGTGCCCACCGGCAGCGCCACTCGTCTAGGCTGGGGCGCATGAACACGATCCTGCTCGGAGACAACCTCCACGTGAGCCCCCTGGGCTTCGGCGGCATGGCCCTCACCCCCGTGTACGGCGAGGTGGACCCCGCAGAGGCCCTGCGGACCCTGCACCATGCCGTGGACGCCGGCGTGTCCTTCATCGACACCGCGAACATCTACGGGGCGGGCTCGAATGAGGAGCTGATCGCCCAACTGCTCAAGACCCGGCGCGGCGAGGTCCAGCTGGCCACCAAGTTCTCCCTGGTGGGCAGCCCGGCGGCGGGGTACTCCGACATCCGGGGCGACGCCGCCCATGTCCGGCAGTCCATCGACGAATCCCTGCGCCGCCTCGGCACGGACACCATTGACCTTTACTACATGCACCGCCGGGACGTCCGGGTGCCCATCGAGGAAACCGTGGGCGCCATGGCTGAACTCGTCACGGCCGGCAAGGTCCGCCACCTGGGACTGTCCGAGGTCACCGCCCCCGAACTCCGTGCCGCCCACGCGGTCCACCCCATTGCGGCCGTGCAAAGCGAATGGTCCATCTGGAGCCGCGACGTCGAAGCGCAGGTGGTCCCGGCCGCCGCCGAGCTGGGTGTGGGAATGGTTCCCTACTCTCCCCTGGGCCGCGGATTCCTCACCGGCACCGTCCATGCGCAGGACCTGGGTCCCGGCGACTTCCGGCACAAAATCCCCCGCTTCGCCGTCGACGCCATGGACGCCAACCAGTCCGTGGTCGACGCCGTCCGCCAGGTCGCGGAACAGCTCGCCGCGGCATCGGGCCGGGCAGTGACGCCGGCCCAGGTGGCCCTGGCCTGGCTGTACGCCCAGGGACGGAGCCTCAATGCCACAGTTGTGCCAATTCCCGGCACGCGGCGGGCGGCCCGCATCGACGAGAACCTCGGCGCCCTGGCCCTTGAGCTGGCCCCGGCACAGCTGGAGGTCCTGGGCCGGGCCGCGGCACGGGTCGTGGGCTTCCGTGCCAGGGACCGCTCCTGGGTGTCCGTGGGGCGGGAACAGCAGGACGGGGACGCGTAAACTTGGCCTATGCGTAAAAAAGCCGATTGGCTGGACCTGACGGTCCAGTTCGCCAGTTTCGCGGCCATGTGCCTGGTGCTGTCGCTGACCCGCTTCGCCCTGCCGCTGAAGATCGTGCTGGCCTTTGGCATATCAATCGCCATTTCCGGCGCCTGGGCCTACTACAAGCGGCAGGCGCGCCGGCGGCAGACCGAACCCAAGCGCATGCATGTGTACAGCATCAAGGATGTGGACGAAAACTAGTGGAAATCATTCGCTACGCCTCACTCAAGCCCGCGCCCTGGGCCAACGGCGGCGGCGTCACCCGCCAGCTCGCGGCCGGCACCCCGGGCTCAACCACGCTCGGCGCGGGCGCCAAGGGCGACGCCTGGGACTGGCGCATCAGCATTGCCGAGGTGGGGAAGGCGGGCCCGTTTTCGGCGCTCCCCGGCATTGACCGGATCCTGACCATCATCGACGGCGAGCTCATCGCGCTGAGCATCGACGGCACCGAACAGGCCCTGGAAAAGTTCCGCCCGTTCCGTTTCTCCGGCGACTCGGACACCTCCGCCAGCCTGCCCACGGGCCCGCTCACGGACCTGAACCTGATGACCCGCCGAGGCGTGTTCAAGGGTTACGCCACCATCCTGGAACTGTCCAAGAAGCGCCCGCACCCCGTGTTTGACGGCCAGTTTGCCGTGCTCCTGCAGGGCAGCGCCGACGTGGTCCAGGAATCGCTGGACGACGCCGGCAACCCCTCGGGCACGCTGGTCGCCGACACCTTGGGCAGGTTCGACGCCGTGGCGGGAGCCAAGAACATGCCGCACCTCTCCGGCCGCGGCTTCCTGGCCGTGTTGAGCATCGACCCCGCCGCGGGCTGAACGCCCAAAAACTGAACGCCCAAACCTGAGGGCCCAAACCTGAGGGCCAGGCCCCGCAGCCTACCCGGCGGCCGCGCCCTTCTCCCACACGACCCGGATCTTCACGCCGCCAAGGTCGGTGTGCTCAATGTTCGTCTTGATTTCGGCGGGCAGCGCACCCATCTCGGCAATCCTGCGCTCGTAGCCCTGCACCAGGACGGCCAGGGACTCCTGCGTCCACTCGCCTTCGGGAACAAGTGTTGAAATCTCGACATCGCCTGCAGCCATGGTCCTAGCTCCCGTCCATCGGTGCGCCGGCACCCCTCGCGGCAGGCCGGCTGTGGTTCCCACGCTAAATCCTCCGGGGCCCGGGTTCAAGCCCCCCGGCGGATATCGCCTCCCTGGCCGGGCCGGTCGTTAACGGACGACGCCGGCACCCAAGTTGGGTGCCGGCGTCGTCATTTGCACGAAGCGTGGGCACTAGCGCCCGCGGCGGCGGCTGGGCCCACGCGCCCGAGGGACCCGGAGCGAGGCACGAGCTCCGGGAGGGCGTGGGGATTAGCGCCCGCGGCGCTGGTTTGACGCCGGTGCCGAGGCGCGGCGCGAACCGCCGGAGCGTGCACCGCCGGAGCGGGATCCGCCGGTTCCGCCGCCGTTGGCGTTGTAGCTGCCGCCGGACGTCCCGCCGGTGGTGGAGGACCAGACGGCGGAGGAGCCGGTGCCGCGCGAAGCGCTGCGCGGGGCGTCGTTGCGGTGCGAGGAACCCTGGGGTGCGCGCTTTCCGCGGGCCACGTCGCCGTCGCGTGCCGGGCGGCCTTCACCCGAACGTGCCGGGCGGGCGGCGCCGCCGAAGCGGGCAGCCTGCGGCTGGCCTTCGCGGCGCTCGGAACGGTTTCCGGCTGCCGGAGCGTCGGCGGATACACGCCCGCGGCCGCCACGGCCGCCACGTCCGCCGGCGGTGGGGGCTGCGCCGCGGCGGGCACGCTTGCGCTCGGCGTTGGCGCCGGTCGACGAGCCGCCGCCCTGGGCGGGCTGCTTGGCTGCCAGGAGGGCTGCGCGGGTGCGGGGGTCGACCTTCTCGGCAACCTCGCCCACCAAGGCAGCGACGGACGGCGAGGAGGCCGTAACCCGCTCAAAGGTGACGTTCACGCCGGCAGCGCGCATCAGCTTCTTCACGTCGTTCTGCTGCTCGGGGAGCGTCAAGGTGACCACCACGCCGTCGTGCCCGGCACGGGCGGTGCGGCCGGAGCGGTGCAGGTAGGCCTTGTGCTCGGTCGGCGGGTCGACGTGGATAACGAGCTCGATGTCGTCCACGTGCACGCCGCGGGCGGCAACGTCGGTGGCGACCAGGACGCGGACGTCGCCGGAGGCGAACTCGGCCAGGTTCCGGTCACGGGCGTTCTGCGAGAGGTTCCCATGCAGGTCCACGGCGGGGATCCCGGCGTCGGTCAGGGTCTTGGCCAGCTTGCGGGCGTGGTGCTTGGTGCGCATGAACAGGATCCGGCGGCCCGCGCCGGAGGCCAGCTCCACGATGACCTGCTTCTTCACGGTGGCATCGTTGAGGACCAGCACGTGGTGCTCCATGGTGGAGACGGCTGCCTTGGGCTCGTCCACCGAGTGGGTGAGCTGGTTGGAGAGGTAGCGCTGGACAATTTTGTCCACGCCGTTGTCCAGTGTGGCGGAGAACAGCATGCGCTGGCCCTGCGTGGGCGTGGTGTCCAGCAGGCGTTTGACCACGGGCAGGAAGCCGAGGTCGGCCATGTGGTCGGCCTCGTCCAGGACGGTGACCTCCACGCTTTCCAGCGACACGATGCGCTGCTTCATCAGGTCTTCGAGGCGGCCGGGGCAGGCGATCACAATGTCAACGCCGGCGCGCAGCGCCTTTTCCTGGCGGGCCTGCGAGACGCCGCCGTAGATGACGGTGGAGTTCAGCCCCATGGCCTTGGCCAGCGGCTCGATGGTGTTGTTCAGCTGGGTGGCCAGCTCGCGGGTGGGGGCCAGCACCAGGCCCATGGGGCGTCCGGGCTTGCGGAAGTACGGCGCCTCGCGCCCGGCCAGGCGGGCGACGAGCGGGATCGCGAAGGCGATGGTCTTGCCGGAGCCGGTGCGGCCGCGGCCCAGGACGTCGCGCCCGGCGAGCGTGTCCGGGAGGGTCTTGACCTGGATGGGGAATGCTTCCTCAATGCCGTTGGAGGCAAGCGAAGCAACGATTTCCTTGGGCGCGCCAAGGGCAGCAAAAGTTGTCATGTAAAGAGGGAATCCTTCTTAAGGCGGTTCAACGGCCCACGGCCGGTTTTGACCACGGGTTCGCCGATTCAATGCCAGAGCGTGTCAACCGCGGGCGCTTCGCAGCACATCCGATGCGGGACAAGTTGAATGCGTTCATCGACGCAGAATGCGCCGTAAACGCATTAAGTATTCACATTCTATCAGGCGGACGACGCCGGGCCGTCACCTTGGTGGGGCATCTCACCTTGGCGGCAGCGCCGTGCCGTCCAGCCGCAGCCTCCTGCCGACCCGCTTGAGGCAGGCCAGCATCACCACGGTTTCCTGCAGTTCAATGTCCGGAATGTTCTGCTGCAGGGTCAGCTCCACGTCCATGATGTCCGCCACCGACCGCAGCCACATGATGATGGTGAAGTTGCTTCGTCCCGTGGTGGAGGCCAGGAACCTGACAAAGGGCAGCTGCCGCAGGGCGGCGGCGGCCGCCTCGTGCCGCCCGGCGGGCACCTTGGCAAACCACTGGCACGTCACCGGATAGCCAGAGAGCGACTGTGCCATGTCGCAGCGCAGGGACAAGGTGCCCGAGCCCAGGACCCGATTCAGCTGCCGCTGCACCGTGGCCGGCGTCCGTCCCAGCCCCCGTGCCATTGAGGCGGCGGTGGCGCGGCCGTCACGTGCCAGGAGCGGCAGCAGGTCCAGGTGGCTCGGGGGAAGGCGGCCGGGCTGGCGTTCCGGCCGGGGAGGCGGGCGCAATTGCTGCTGCTGGGCGCGTGAGAGTGCATTCAGCCGCCAGGAGCTGCCGTTGAAATGCTGGCGCGTGCACAGCGACACGTCATAGCCAAGCACGCCGTCGATCGCCCGGATGCGGGGTATGACTTCCGTGCTGAGCTGGGCCATTGAGTCCGTAATCACCGTCAGCATCAGGGCGCGGCTGCTGGCGGTCTGTTCCACCGTGATGACCTCGGCAATGGCACACAGCGCGTCCACCACCCCTGACTGGCCCTCCGTGACGGCATCCACGCCAATGAAGGACAACGACACTTCCTGGGGGTCACCCAGCGCGTGTGCCGTAACCCAGGCGGCACCCGACGCGGCCAGGCGGTCCCAGCGGGCCGCCGCGCTGGTCGGGTGCACTCCCAGCGCGGCGCCCACGTCAACCCACCCGGCCCGCGGATCAATCTGCAGGGCATGGATGAGCGACAGGTCCTCTTCGCTCAACGGTGCATGAAACTTTGCCATTTGATGAAATTTTTGCATAATTTCATGGATTTGGGCAGCTGTGATTCAACTCACCCCAAACTTTTAACCACAGCCCATCCCTTCAGGAGTTCCCATGTCATTATCCGCCGCAGACCTCACCGAGGATCTTGTGCGCTTCCGCCACGAGATGCACCGGCATCCCGAAATCGGCCTGGACCTGCCCCGCACGCAGGAGCGTGTCCTGACGGCCCTGGACGGGCTGGGGTACGAAATTTCCCTGGGCACGGACACCACCTCCGTCACCGCCGTGCTGCGCGGCGGTGCCCCCGGCCACGCATCGGTGGACGGCGGCAAGCCGGTGGTGCTGCTCCGGGCGGACATGGACGCCCTGCCCGTCCAGGAACGCAGCGGCGTCAGCTACACCTCCCGCATTGACGGCGCCATGCACGCCTGCGGCCACGACCTCCACACCGCCATGCTCACCGGCGCCGCCACCCTGCTGGCGGACCGTCGCGAACAGCTGGCCGGCGATGTGGTCCTGATGTTCCAGCCCGGCGAGGAAGGCCTCGACGGCGCGTCAGTCATGATCCGTGAGGGCGTCCTGGACGCCGCCGGCCGCCGGGCCGATGCCGCGTTCGGCATGCACGTCTTCTCCGGACTCGCCCCACACGGGCAGTTCGTCACCAAGCCCGGCGTCATGATGAGCGCCTCCGACGGCCTGGTGGTCACGGTGCTGGGCGCCGGCGGCCACGGTTCCGCCCCGCACATGGCCAAGGACCCGGTGCCCGCCGTCACCGAAATCGTCACCGCCCTGCAGGTCATGGTCACCCGCCAGTTCGACATGTTCGACCCCGTGGTGCTCAGTGTGGGCCTGCTGCAGGCCGGCACCAAGCGCAATGTCATCCCGGAATCCGCCCACTTTGAAGCCACCATCCGCACCTTCTCGGAAGCATCCCGCGAGCGGATGCGCCTGGCCGTGCCGCGGCTGGTGAAAAACATTGCCGCCGCCCACGGACTGGACGTGGATGTTGACTACCAGACGGAATACCCCGTCAGCATCACTGACACCACCGAAACCGGGCACGCGGAGCGCATCATCTCCGGCATGTTCGACTCCGAACGCCTGACCCGCCTGGCCACCCCCATCAGCGGTTCCGAGGACTTCTCCCACGTCATGGCCGCCGTGCCCGGCACGTTCATCGGCCTCAGCGCCGTTGCACCGGGCGCGGACCACACCGCCACGGCCTTCAACCACTCCCCCCACGCCACGTTCGACGACGCCGTCCTCACCGACGGTGCCGCCCTCTACGCCGAGCTGGCCACCAGCCGCCTGGCTTCCCTCTCCACCGCTTCCCCGGCACTCGCCGCACTCTAACTTTTCGAAGGCATCCCCATGAAATCAACAATCCACCCCACCACCGGGACGGGCACCGTGTCCGGCACGCCAACGAAGCGCCGCGGACTGGCCAAGACGCTCGTCGGCACCGGCATCGGCAACGCCGTCGAATGGTACGACTGGGCCGTCTACGCCACCTTCACCCCCTTCCTGGCCGGGGCCCTGTTCAGCAAGGCGGACAAGACGTCGGCCGTGCTGGCGACCCTCGCCATCTTCGCCGTGGGCTTCATCGCCCGGCCCTTCGGCGGCTTTGTGTTCGGCTGGATCGGCGACCGGATCGGGCGCAAGTCCTCCATGACCCTGGCCGTCGGCCTGGCGTCGGCCGGCAGCCTGTTGATCGCCGTCGCCCCCGGCTACGCCCAGGTTGGCGCGCTGGCCTCGGCCACCCTGCTGGTGGCCCGCCTCCTGCAGGGGCTGGCGCACGGCGGCGAGCTGCCGTCGTCGCAAACGTACCTGTCCGAGATGGCGCCGAAGGAGAAGCGCGGCCTGTGGGCCACCCTGATCTACACCTCCGGCACCGCCGGCATCCTGTTCGGCACGCTGCTCGGCGCCACCATGACGCTGGTCCTGCCCAAGGTGGACATGCAGGCGTGGGGCTGGCGCGTGCCGTTTGCCGTGGGTGCGGCCCTGGGCCTGTACGCCCTGTACATGCGCTCACGCCTCCATGAGTCCGAGGTCTTCACCGATGAGGACACCAAGGCCAAGCGTGCCCCGATCTGGCCCCAAATTGTCCGTTACCGCAAGCAGGCCCTGCAGGTCATCGGCCTGACCGTCGGCTTGACCGTTGTCTACTACATCTGGGGAGTCGTGGCCCCCAGCCACGCGGCCACGGACCTGGGCATGGACCGCGGTGCCGCGTTGTGGGCAAGTGTCATCGGAAACCTCGTCTTCATCGCCGCCCTGCCGTTCTGGGGCATGCTGTCGGACCGGATCGGACGCAAGAAGGTGCTGTGGATCAGCGCCCTTGGCGCCGCAGTCATGCACTTCCCGATGACCTGGCTGCTCAAGGACCAGCCGTGGGAGCTGGCCGTGAGCATGTCCGTCATGCTCATCTTCATCGCCGGCAGCGCCGCGATTGTGCCGGCGGTCTACGCCGAACTGTTCCCCACCAGCATCCGCACCGTTGGCGTGGGCGTCCCCTACTCCATCTGCGTGGCGGTCTTTGGCGGCACGGCACCGTACCTGCAGTCGTGGCTGGGGACCATGCACCTGGGCGTCATGTTCAGCGTCTACGCCGTGGTCCTGCTGCTGATCAGCTCTGTGTTCATCTTCACCATCCCGGAGACCCGCGGCAAGGACCTGTCCGAGGACCCCGCGGTGGCAGCGGCCGCATGAGGCACTGAAGCCGAGCTGCCCGGGCCGCCGGCAATGCACCACTCGTGAAGTGGCGCATTGCCGGCGGCCCCTTTCGCGCGGGATCGAACCTCGCGCGGGATCAAAGTCCGGCTGCCCCGGTAGGCTTGACTGCGATGAGTGAAACCCCAGCCTCCGCACACCGTTGCCCGGAAAACCCGCCGAAGGCGCCACGCAGCCAGGACGGCAGCGCCCGCCCCATCACGCCGGGCAGCCAGGCGGCGGAAGGCACCTACCGCACCCAGCCGGTGTCCTTTGTGCGCCGTGGAACCCGCTTGCAGGGGCGCCGCCAAAAGGCCTGGGACGACCACTCCGCACGGCTCGCGGTGGACATCCCCCGCCACATTGCCGACACCTCCGTGCACCCCGACTACGTCTTTGCCGCAGCGGCGGAATTTGGCCGGACGGCACCGCTGGTGGTGGAGATCGGCTCCGGACTGGGCGAGGCCGTGGTGCACGCCGCGGCGGAAAACCCGGACAAGGACTTCCTGGCTGTGGAGGTCTACACGCCGGGGCTGGCCCAGACCATCCAAAAGATTGTTGCCGCGGACCTGGGCAACGTCCGCGTCGTGCAGGCCAACGCACCCGAGGTCCTGGGCACCATGCTCCCGGCCGGCTCCGTCAGCGAGGTGTGGGTGTTTTTCCCGGACCCGTGGCACAAGACGAAGCACAACAAGCGCCGCATGGTGAAGGATTCCTTCGCCCCGCTCGTGGCCCGCGTGCTGGCCCCCGGCGGGCTCTGGCGCCTGGCCACCGACTGGTCCGCCTATGCCGGGCAGATGCGTGCCGTGGGCGCCGGCTCCCCGGACTTTGTGAACGTGCACGACGGCGAACGCACCGGCCCCGCCAGCCCCCTCACCCGGGCGCGGCTCACCGGCGTCGACTGTGAACAAAGCGACGAGCCGGACGCCGAGGGCGGGTGGGCGCCGCGCTTTGACGGGCGCATCCTGACCAGCTTTGAAAACAAGGCGCACAAGGCCGGGCGCGTCATCTTCGACCTCACCTTCCGGCGGAAGTAGGCGCCGTGGCACAGGCCCCGCAGCCCGGGATCCGCAGCTGGCAGGAAATGCTGGACTGGATGGCGGGGCTGCTGCTGCGCCGGACCGGACACGATGTGCCGTGGTGGCTGGCCGCCGTCCGCGGTGCAGGGCCTGCCTCGGAAGCCGCCGCCCGGGCGTGGCTGGCGGAAAACGGGGTCACCGGCTACGCGCAAAACCCCGTCATGTGGGAACTGTTCGGCTATCCGGACTTCTTTCTCAAGGACGCCGCCGAACTGCTTGAGGGCCAGTACGCGGACCGGCCGCAGCTGCGGCCCATTGCCGACGCCGTCATTGCCCTGGCCCTGGGCTGGGCCGGGGACGGCACCGGCCAAGCCACCGTCCAGCTGCGCAAGACGTACGTTTCGCTCAACACGCCGCGGCGGAAATTTGCCCAGGTCACGCCCACCAGCAAGTCGGCTGTGGACATTTTCCTGCGCCTGGACGAACCGGCCGGGGGCTTGCTGGAGGCCGTCAAAACCCGTCCCGACGACGCCTTCCGCCTCAGGGTCCGCCTGCGCACGACGGCCGACGTCACGGCGGAAGTTGCCGCAATCCCGCTCCGGGCCTACCGCGCCAACGCCTGACCGGGCCGGTACTGCAGGAGCCCGGGCCGGGCGCGGGATGAAACCGAGGGGCATTGCCACGTAAGATTGGTTAGATGTGGTTCCCCGATTGGGGCCGCGCAAATCCGCCAGGAAGACTCCATACGTGTCGTATCCCACCGCCGGCTCGCGCCTGTTGACGCGGATCGCCGAGTTTACCGAAAATTCCATTGCGGCCGGCCGCGCCTACGCCGCGGACGGCCGGGTCCAGGACATCACGCTGGAACCGGCGACGGGCCTGCTGTCCGGGAAGGTCATGGGCACGGCGCCCTACCGTTCAACGGCCAAGCTGGTCCGGGAGCACGACGGCGTGGTGGCCTGCCGGGTGGGCATCTGCAACTGCCCCGTCCGGCAGAACTGCAAGCACGTGGTGGCGCTGATTGCGGCCGCCGAGTCCGACCCCAATTTCCAGGACTTTTTTGTCCCCGAGGAAACCGTCCACGAACCGACCTACCTGGAAACGCTGCTCGCCAACGCCAAGGGCGGCAAGGCCGGGGCTGCCGGGAAGGCCCCCGGCGCGGCAGGTGCGCAAACAGCCGACTGGGAAGCCTCGCTGGCGGAGCTGCTGCCGCCGGCCGTGCACGCACCGTCATCCGACACCCCCGCACTGGGGCTGCAGTTTGAGCTGCAGCTGCCGCCCCCGCGCTTCTCCTACCGCGGCCACGGCGGCAAGGTGGCCGCGGCGCCCATCCTCAATGTCCGGCCCGTGGTGATGGGCAGCCGGGGCAAATGGGTCAAGACGGGCGTCAGCTGGAACACGCTGGGCTACCTGAGCTACGGCCGCCAGCACGATCCCTCCCAGCTGGAGTGGCTCAGCGAGTTTCTCGCCGCCCACAGCCCGCGGCAGTACAGCCACAGCAACGCCTCCTCCTGGCTGGCCGTCAATGACTTTGCCGGCCGCAACCTGTGGCAGCTGCTGGCCGAGGCCCCCAAGCACGGCGTGGCCCTGGTCCAGTCCGGCACCGGGGACCCCGTGCGGATTTCCTCCGACGAGGCTACCGTCCAGCTGGACGTTTCCCGCGCCGAATCAGGCGGGCTGGACGTGGGCCCGCTGATCGAGGTGGGCGGCACCCCCGTCAACGAGGACGTTGTGGGCACCATCGGAAACCCTGTCCACGGCCTGTTTTTCAGCGAGCAGACGGACACCCTGCCCAACGTGGCCAGCGGCACCTCGGGGAGAAACGCCGTCGTACGTGGCACCATCACGCTGGCGCCGCTGGCGGCGGGGACGCCCGCGCAGATGCTCGAGTTCGCCCTGCGCAGGCAGGCCGTGCATGTGCCGGAGGACGGCGAGGAAAAGTTCCTCACGCAGTTTTACCCCCAGTTGAAGCAGTCGGCGGCGGTGGTCTCCGCGGACCAGTCGGTGGAGCTGCCCGAATATGTGGAGCCGGAGCTGTCGCTGCTGGCCGCCTATGGCGACGACCACACACTGCGGCTGCACTGGGAATGGCACTACCGGGTGGGCAACCGGGTGAATTCGCGCCCGCTGTGGCCCGAACCGGGGGAATCGGCCGTGCGTGACGCCGGCGCCGAGGAACGCATCGTCAAGAGTGTGGGCCAGCCGTGGCTGGAGGTCCCCGCGATGGGGGTGGCCGCGAACAGTGCCTGGGGCGAGCCGAAGCTGGCCGGCTCGGCCACGCTGACGGGCCTGGACACCATGGCGTTCACCGAGACCGTGCTGCCGCGGCTGCGCGAACTGCCCGGAGTCACGGTGGAAACCAGCGGCGACATTGCCAGCTACCGCGAGGTCACCGAGGCGCCGATCGTGAAGATCTCCACGCATGCCACGGATGAGCGCGACTGGTTCGACCTGGGCATCGTGATCACGGTGGAGGGACAATTCGTCTCCTTCGCCGCCGTATTCTCCGCCCTGGCCGCGGGGCAAAGCCGGATGCTGCTGCCCAGCGGCGCCTACTTCTCGTTGGACCGCCCGGAATTGCACGAGCTGCGCGCCCTCATCGACGAAGCCCGCGGGCTGAACGACCTCAAGGACGGCGAACTGCGGATCAGCCGCTTCCAGGCAGGGCTGTGGGATGAGCTGGCCCAGCTGGGGATTGTGGACGAGCAGGCGGAGGCGTGGCGGAAGTCGGTGTCCGGGCTGCTCGACGGCGGCCCGGCGGAACCGCTGCCCACTCCCCCCGCGCTGAACGCCACCCTGCGGCCGTACCAGGGCGAGGGCTTCAACTGGCTGAACTTCCTGTACACGCATGGGCTGGGCGGAGTGCTGGCCGACGACATGGGCCTGGGCAAGACCGTGCAAACCCTGGCGCTGGTCACACAGGTCAGGGCCTCCGGTTCGAACGGGCTGCCGTTCCTGGTGGTGGCGCCGACGTCCGTGGTGGGCAACTGGGCCAGTGAAAGCGAGAAGTTTGCGCCGGGGCTGAAGGTGGCGACGGTCTCGGAGACGTTTGCCAAGAGCGGGCTCGACTCCGCCGCGTTCTTCGCGGGTGCTGACATTGTCATCACCTCCTACGCGCTGTTCCGGATCGACTTTGCCGAATACGGCAGGCAGGACTTTGCCGGGCTGATCCTGGACGAGGCCCAGTTCGTCAAGAACCACCAGTCGAAGGCCTACCAGTGCGCCCGCAAGCTCAAGGCGCCGTTCAAGCTGGCCGTGACCGGCACGCCGCTGGAAAACAACCTGATGGAGCTGTGGACGCTGCTGTCCATCGTGGCCCCCGGCCTGTTCCCGAGCCCCAAACGCTTCGCCGAGTTCTATCAGCGCCCCATTGAGCGCAACGGGAACGCCAAGCTGCTGGCCAGGCTGCGCACGCGCGTGAAGCCGCTGATGCTCCGGCGCACCAAGGAACAGGTCATCAAGGACCTGCCGGCCAAGCAGGAGCAGATCCTGGAGGTGGAGCTCAACGCCCGGCACCAGAAGGTCTACCAGACGCACCTGCAAAGGGAGCGGGCGAAGATCCTGGGCCTCTTGGAGGATGTCAACAAGAACCGTTTCACCATCTTCCAGTCGCTGACCCTGCTGCGCCAGCTCAGCCTTGACGTCTCCCTCGTGGACGAGGGCCAGGCGGGCGTACGTTCCTCCAAGCTCGACGTGCTGTTTGAGCAGCTGGAGGACGTGGTGAAGGAAGGCCACCGGGCGCTGATCTTCAGCCAGTTCACGGGCTTCCTGGGCAAGGTGCGCGACAGGCTGGTGGCGGAGGGCATCGACTTCACCTACCTTGACGGCTCCACCCGGAACCGGGCCGCCGTCGTCGAGGAGTTCAAGAACGGCACGGCGCCGCTGTTCCTGATCAGCCTCAAGGCCGGCGGCTTCGGCCTGAACCTGACCGAGGCGGACTACGTGTTCATCCTGGACCCCTGGTGGAACCCGGCCTCCGAGGCGCAGGCCGTGGACCGCACGCACCGCATTGGGCAAAAGAAGAACGTGATGGTGTACCGGCTCGTGGCCAAGGACACCATCGAGGAAAAGGTCATGGCGCTCAAGGCCAAGAAGTCCCAGCTGTTCTCCGACGTCATGAGCGGGGATGCCCTCTCCGGCGGGGCCCTCACGGCCACGGACCTGGCGGGGCTGTTCAGCGAATAGCAGCGGTTCCCCGCCGACGGCGTGCCAGGCTGCCGGGGGCGTGGTAAATTTCACACGCCCCGGACAGCTTGGCACGCCGCCGGTTTTACGGCCCCCGGGCCTTATCCACAATCCGGGCGGCGGCCGTTGAAGTCGGCCCCGCGCGCGGCAAGGCTTGGGGCATGGAAACATCGGAATTGGCCGCAAAGATTGCCCGGGACTGGCCCGCCGGAACTGAAATCGGCACCACGGCAGATCTGGGACGGGCAGGCCTCGGCCCACGGCTGCTGACCTCGGCCGTGCGGCACGGGCTCCTGGTACGGGTCCGGCACGGCGCGTACGTCAGGATGGCCGTGTGGCAAGGCAAACATCCGTCGGAAAAGGACATGCTTCGAATCACGGCACACTTGCGGGCCACCCGCGGCCGTGCCCTCTACAGCCATGTGAGCGCTGCGCGGCTTCTTGGACTGTACATCTGGAATGCGGGGCCGGCCGTACACGTCACCACGCCGTCGTCGGTGTCCGCAAAAAGTGCCGTGCCGGGGGTCAAGGTGCACCGCCGCAGCCTGCCTGCCTCAGCGCAAACGCGGATCAGCCACCGCTGGCTTGGCCCGGTCAGGACCACCACCCTGGAGCAAACCATCCTTGACTGTGCGCGAACGGAGCCGTTTGTCACGGCCGTCATCATCGGCCGACGCCGGCCTGCACCGGGGTGCCAGCCTGCCGGCGCTGGGCGAACTCCTCGAGGCCATCCCGGGCAGGCGCGGGGTGTGCGCCGCCCGCCGCGTCATCGATTCCCTCAACAAAAGTTCAGAATCCGCCGGCGAGACCCGGCTGCGGCTCATGGTCGGCGACATGGACATCCCGCAGCCGGAATACCAGGTACCCCTGCACGCTGCGGGCAACAACTACCGGGTGGACGGTGCCTGGCGGGACATCAAGCTGGCCCTGGAATTCGATGGAAAGTCCAAGTACTTCGCGTACAAGCGCACCGACGAGGCGATCTACGAGGAACGCCGGCGGGAACGCGAGCTCATGGAGGACGGCCGGAGCTTCATTCGAATTGAGTGGAAGGACCTGGGCAATCCGGCACTGTTGCAGCGGCGGATCGTGGCGGCCATGCAGGCTGCGCGCAGGCGCACGGCGGCACTCCCGCCGAACCCCAGGCAGTGACGACGTGCCAAGCCGGCGGCGGCGTAGCAAATTTCACACGTCACCGGCAGCCTGGCACGCCGTCAGCGCTGGGGGCGCCAGACGACGACGGCCTGGCTACGGGCGCGGGGACGCTGGCCGCGCGCCAGGGCCACAATGTCCCCGCCGGAGAGGCCCGCGGCAAAGACGCGGCCCGTGGGACGTGCCGGGCGCGAGTCCACTTCCGCGGCAGCGGCTGCAAGCTGCGTGCCCAGCTCCTGGACCTGGGCCCGCAGTGCCTCCACCTGCTGTTCCAACTGCATGATCCGCCGGATTCCCTCCAGGGACACGCCTTCCTGGGACAGCCGCTGCACCTCGCGGAGCATGTCGACGTCGTGCGGGGAGTACCGCCGCGACCGGCCCGGGGCCCTGCTGGGCTTCACGATGCCCAGGCGGTCATACTGGCGCAGGGTCTGTGGGTGCATGTCCGCGAGTTCGGCCGCCACGGAGATCACAAAGATGGGAGCGTAGGGGTCAAGATTCATGGTGATCTCCTTTCATGCGGTGGCCGGCTTTGTCGGAATCCCGGATCCAGTCTGTCTGGATGGCCGGGGTCAGAGTTTGGCCTTGTCCTTCAAGGTTGCGCGGGGATCGCCGTCGGCGGTGGCGTCGGCGAAGGCCTGCACGGCCTCCTGGGCCTCCTTGCTCAGCTTTTGCGGGACGGAGACATCGATGGTGACCAGCAGGTCGCCGGTGGCCTTGGACGTCTTGACGCCGGCACCCTTCACGCGCAGGGTGCGTCCGGACGGGGTTCCGGCCGGGACACGCACGCGCACGGACTCGCCACTCAGGGTCGGGACGCTGATGTTCGCCCCCAGCGCGGCTTCCGGGAAGGTCACGGGCACGTGGACGCGGATGTTGTTGCCGTCGCGGTGGAAAAATTCGTGCGGCTTGACGTGGACGGTGACCATGAGGTCGCCCGGTCCGGCCGCGCCTGACTGGCCCTTGCCCTTGACCCGGACCTTCTGGCCGTCCTTGATGCCGGCCGGGATGCGCACGTCGATGACGTCGCCGTTGGGCTCGCGCAGGCCGATCTTGGTGCCGTGGATGGAGCCCCCAAAGGAAATGCTGGTCGACGCCGTCCGGTCCGCACCCTTGGTGGGTGTGGGCTGGAAGCCGCCAAACCCGCCGTTGCCGAAGAGGTCGGCGAACTCGGGCGGAAGGCCGGAAGCGCCGCCGAATCCAGGCGATCCGCGGCGCGCGCCGCCACGGGCGCCGCCGAACAGGTCGCCGAACACGTCCTCAAATCCGGCGGGGCCGCCCTGGCCGCCGGCTCCGCCGGCACTGAACCGGGCGCCGCCGCCCATGGCCCGGATGGCGTCATATTGTTCGCGGTCTTCCTTGTCGGAGAGCACGGAATACGCTTCGGAGACGTCCTTGAAAGTCTTTTCCGCCTTGGCATCACCGGGATTGGTGTCCGGGTGGTACTTGCGTGCCAGCTTGCGGTAGGCCTTCTTGATGTCAGCGTCCGACGCATCCTTGGCGACACCAAGAATCTTGTAGAAGTCCTTTTCGACCCAGTCTTGACTTGCCAAGACGCCTCCTTCTTTACGCTTAGTTGTGTTTCATGTGGTGGTTTCGGCAAGCTCAACCGCCGGATGCGGTTATTCAGGTACGGAAACAACCACCTGGGCGGCGCGCAGCACGCGTTCGCCGGACCTGTAGCCGTTGCGCAGCACCTGGCTGACGGTGTCAACTTCAACATCGCTGCCCGGCTGCTGGATGAGCGCCTCATGGACGGTCGGGTCAAACGGGACGCCGGTGGCGTCGATCCGTTCCAGCCCGTACGTCTGGAGCGCGGCTTCCAGCTTGCCCGCGATCGCGGCAAACGGCCCGTCCACGATGTCGCCGTGGGCCCGGCCCGCGTCGATGTCGTCAAGCACCGGAAGCAGCGAGTTCAGCACGCCGATGACCGCCATCTGGCCGGCCACCGCCCGGTCGCGCTCGACGCGCTTGCGGTAGTTGACGTACTCGGCCTGGAGGCGAAGGAGGTCATTCTTCAACTCCGCGGCCTCCGCCTTGTCGGTGCCCTGCGCCACGGAGCCCTCGGCCGGGACCTCAACGTCGTTGAGGATATCCTCGGCCTGGGAGAGCGCGTCGCCGTGGGTCTCGACAGGCCCGACCTCCGGAGTGGCACGCTCAACCGACGGATCGTTCTCCGGCTTGCCCTCTTCGGGGTTTACGGATTCAGACATGGCTACTTCTTCTCGTCTGCTTCTTCGTCAACGATTTCGGCGTCAACGATGTCCTCGTCGGCGGAACCGTCCGATGCGGCACCCTCGGATGCACCGGCGTCGGACGCGGCACCCTCCTTGGAAGCGTTGGCGTAGATGGCCTCGCCGAGCTTGGACTGGGAAGCCTGCAGCTTCTCAAACGCGGTCTTGACGGCGTCGTCGTCCTCGCCGGCCAGGGCCGTCTTGAGCGCCTCGACGTCGGCCTTGACCTCGGTCTTGACCTCTTCGGGCAGCTTGTCGTCGTTGTCGGCCAGGATCTTGTCCACCGAGTAGTGCAGCTGCTCGGCGGAGTTGCGGAGGTCGGCTGCCTCGCGGCGGGCCTTGTCCTCGGCAGCGTGCTCCTCGGCCTCGTGGACCATGCGCTCGATGTCTTCCTTGGACAGCGCCGTGCCGCCGGTGATGGTCATCGACTGCTCGGTGCCGGTGCCCTTGTCCTTGGCGGAAACGTGCACGATGCCGTTGGCGTCGATGTCGAAGGTGACCTCAACCTGCGGGACGCCGCGCGGGGCCGGGGCGATGCCGGTCAGCTCGAACGTGCCCAGCGGCTTGTTGTCGCGGGTGAACTGACGCTCGCCCTGGAAGACCTGGATGGCCACGGACGGCTGGTTGTCGTCGGCCGTGGTGAAGGTCTCCGAACGCTTGGTCGGGATGGCCGTGTTGCGCTCGATCAGGTTGGTCATGACACCGCCCTTGGTTTCAATGCCCAGGGACAGCGGGGTGACGTCGATGAGCAGGACGTCCTTGCGCTCGCCCTTCAGCACGCCGGCCTGGAGTGCGGCACCAACGGCCACGACCTCGTCCGGGTTGACACCCTTGTTCGGTTCCTTGCCGCCGGCCAGTTCCTTGACCAGGTCAACCACGGCGGGCATGCGGGTGGAACCGCCAACCAGCACGATGTGGTCGATGTCGGAAACCTTGATGTTGGCTTCCTTGATGACGTCGTGGAACGGCTTCTTGGTGCGCTCGAGCAGGTCCTTGGTCAGGTCCTGGAACTTGGCGCGGGTCAGCTGCTCGTCCAGGTGCACCGGGCCGTCGGGGGTGACGGAGAGGTACTGCAGGGAGATGTTGGTGCTGGTCGAGGAGGAGAGTTCCTTCTTGGCCTGCTCGGCAGCTTCCTTCAGGCGCTGGAGGGCGATCTTGTCCTTGGAGAGGTCGATCCCCTTGACCTTGAGCTGGTTCAGCAGCCAGTCAACAACGCGCTGGTCCCAGTCGTCGCCGCCGAGGCGGTTGTCACCGTAGGTGGCGCGGACCTGGATGGTGGAGAACTCGTCCTCGTCCTTGCCAACTTCGAGCAGGGAGACGTCAAACGTTCCGCCGCCGAGGTCGAAGACCAGGATGAGCTCGTCTTCCTTGCCCTTGTCCAGGCCGTAGGCGAGGGCGGCGGCGGTGGGCTCGTTGACAATGCGCAGCACGTTCAGGCCGGCAATTTCGCCGGCTTCCTTCGTGGCCTGGCGCTCGGCGTCGTTGAAGTAGGCCGGGACGGTCACAACGGCGTCGGTGACCTTCTCGCCCAGGTACGCTTCGGCGTCGTTCTTGAGCTTCATCAGGATGCGGGCCGAGATTTCCTGCGGCGTGTACTTCTTGTCGTCGATCGACTTGGTCCAGTCGGTGCCCATGTGGCGCTTGACGGAGGCGATGGTGCGGTCGATGTTGTTGACGGCCTGGCGCTTGGCGATCTCGCCGACCAGGACGTCGCCGTTCTTGGCGAAGGCAACAACGGACGGGGTGGTGCGGCCGCCCTCGGCGTTCGCGATGACGGTGGGCTCGCCGCCTTCGAGCACGGAGACGACAGAGTTGGTGGTTCCGAGGTCAATACCTACGGCACGTGACATAAGTGATTCCTTTCATGGACCGCTGCCTGAACAAGTCGGCCACCGTGGCGGTGTCCGGGTCGCCCAACCAGCGGGTATTGAGCGTTCTGGACTCAACTTTACTCAGCCTCGCTTCCATGTCAAATGAAGTTGAGTGTAGTTGACTCAACTTTCACTCAGGGCGTACCGGCACGACGCCGGCCGGGTCCGCGCTCCGGGCAGCTCTGGCCTGTGGGGCCCAGCGGGCGTAGGCTCCCGACCATGAACGCTCAAAACGCCGGCGGTTCCGGCGACGTCTACACGCACGGCCACCACGAAAGCGTGCTGCGCTCGCATGCCTCCCGGACGGCGGCAAATTCGGCCGCCTACCTGATTCCGCACCTGACCCATGGCCTCCGCGTCCTGGACGTGGGGTCCGGGCCGGGCACCATCACGGCCGACTTTGCCCTGCTGGTGGCCCCCGGGGAGGTGCTGGGCCTGGACCGCTCCCCCGAGGTGGTGGCGGCCGCCACGGCCCTGGCCGCCGAGCGGCGCCTGGCGAACCTGACCTTTGACACGGGGGACGTCTACAGCCTCGACTTCCCCGATGACACCTTCGACGTGGTGCACGCCCACCAGGTCCTCCAACACCTGACCGACCCGGTGGAGGCGCTGCGTGAGATGCGCCGGGTGGCTAAGCCAGGGGGGATCGTGGCGGTGCGCGACGCCGATTTCCACGGCATGTCCTGGTACCCGCAGCTGCCGGAACTGGACGAGTGGATGGACGTATACCAGCGGGTGGCGCGGCACAACAATGCCGAGCCCGACGCCGGGCGGCGCCTGGTCCACTGGGCCCGGGCCGCGGGGCTGGCCGACATTGCCCCGTCGTCGGCCAACTGGCTCTACGCCACCGACGACCAGCGCGCCTGGCTGTCCGGGGTGTGGGCGGACCGGGTGGAAAAGTCCGCGTTTGCCGACCAGGCCCTCGCGTACGGGATGGCCGACGCCGCCGGGCTGGCACGGCTCGCCGCCGGCTGGCGCCGCTGGGGTGCCGCCCCGGACGGCTGGTTCCTCATGCCCAACGGCGAGATCATCGCCCGCGCCTGACAGCCCGACCAAACATCGGGGCCCGCATGGAGAAGAACCGGCTCGAGGCGCTCAGCGACGGCGTTCTGGCGATCATCATCACCATCATGGTGCTGGAGTTCAAGACCCCGGGGACGGCCGACTGGGCGGGGCTGGCCAGCATCCTGCCGTCGCTGCTGAGCTACCTGCTGAGCTTCATTTACATCGGCATCTACTGGAACAACCACCACCACATGATCAAGCTGGCGGACGGGGTGAGCGGCGGCATCCTGTGGGCGAACCTGCACCTGCTGTTTTGGCTGTCCCTGGTGCCGTTCATGACGCGCTGGATGGATGAGTCCGGGTTTGCCGTGGTGCCGGTCTTCATTTACGGCGTCAACCTGCTGCTGGCGGCCGTCGCCTACGCCATCCTGCAGGCGGGCTTCATCCGCCAGCAGGGCCCGGGCGGGCGCCTGGCCGGTGCCCTGGGGCGGAACGTCAAGGCGCGCATCTCCCCCGCCATCTACATTGCGGGGTGCGCCCTGTCCTTCGTTTCGCCCGCCTTCGGGCTGGCCGCCTACGCCGTGGTGGCGGCCATTTGGCTGGTGCCGGACCGGGGGATGGAGCGCATGCTGCAAAGCGGCGGGGACTAGCCGTCCGCGCCCAGGGACAGCTGCTTCGCGTGGAAGTCGAAGTGCAGTGTCGGGTAGGCGTACACGTCCGCCAGGGTCATGGACGGCCGGAAGAAGGGGTCCCAGCGGCCGGGGAAGTCCATGGTCCTGGCCAATGACGCCGGCGACTCACGTTCCAGCGCGGCCGCCAGGTGGCGCGTGGTGGCGTGCATCTTCCGTGCCATCCGCCGGCGGTTGAACACGAGTGCGGCGGCGCGCGAGCCCCAAAAATTGACCGTGTCAAAGGGCCCCGTGGAGGCGTCCAGGGCGCGGGCGAACGCCCTGCCCCAGGGCCGCGGGAGGCGGCTGACGGCCTTGACGAGCGGCACCAGCGTCCGCACCACCAGGTACCCGAAGACCATGTGAAACAGCAGTTCCTCATTGCTCCAGCGGGTCCCGGCACTGCGCGCCTTCAATTGGGCGGGGGTTGCCCCGGCCAGGTAGGCGTCCAGTTCGCGGCAGGCGCGCCGGTAATCCGCAGTGGTCCGCTCCCCCCGCACGTCCATGGGATGCCTTAGCCTGCGCTGCCGGCGGATCCAGCCACCGCGGCGCGGATGGCGCCGCGCAGCGTTTCCAGCCCGGGCTGCCCCGCCAGGCCGTCCGGGGTTGCGTAAACGCGGCACGTCACGGCCGGCTCGGTGTCCACCGGGAAAAGGTCCTTCCCGTCAATGGTGAACGTCGGCGAGCCGTGGAAGCGGAGGGCGGCGGCGTCCTCGTCGGTGTCAATCTCGCGTACGGCCGGCGCTGCCGGGCCCAGGCCTTCCAGCGTCAGGGCGTCGGCAAACAGCACGCGGGCGGAGGCGCCGTGCGGGCAACCGGGGATGGCGCGCACTTCAAATTCCATGTTTTCATTGTCCCGCTTAAACGCCGCTTAAGGCAGCAATTCGGCAACCAGGGCCTGGATGCGGGACTTGATGTCGTCGCGGATGGGCCGGACGGCGTCCACGCCCTGCCCGGCTGGGTCCGGCAGGTCCCAGTCCTCGTAGCGTTTGCCGGGGAACACGGGGCAGGTGTCGCCGCAGCCCATGGTGATGACGACGTCGGACGCCTTCACGGCATCGGCGGTCAGCACCTTGGGGGTCCCGGCGGACAGGTCGATGCCGTCCTCGGCCATGGCAGCCACGGCGGCCGGGTTGACCGAACCAGCGGGTTCCGAACCGGCCGAGCGGACCTCAATGGCGCCGCCGGAGAGGGCGGTGAGGTAGGCGGCGGCCATCTGGGAACGCCCGGCGTTGTGCACGCAGACGAACAGGACGGAGGGTTTCTTGGCGGTGTCCATGGTTCTCCTTAGTGGGTGAAGAAGCGCTTGCGGGCCCACAGGGCGGCGTAGACCAGTGCGACCAGGGCCGGCACCTCGATCAGGGGGCCGACGACGCCGGCCAGGGCCTGCCCGGAGGTGACGCCGAAGGTGCCTATCGCGACGGCGATGGCGAGCTCGAAGTTGTTCCCGGCTGCCGTAAACGCGAGGGTGGTGGTCTTGGCGTAGCCCAGCTTCAGGGCCCGGCCGGCAACCATGCCGGCGCCAAAAACCACCGCGAAGTAGACCAGCAGCGGCAGCGCGATCCGGGCGACGTCCAGCGGCCGGGAGGTGATGGCGCCGCCCTGGAGGGCAAAGAGCAGCACAATCGTGAACAGCAGCCCGTACAGCGCCCATGGGCCCAGTTTCGGCAGGAACGTCCCCTCGTACCAGTCGCGGCCCCGGACCTTTTCGCCAATGGTGCGGGTCAGAAAACCTGCCAACAGCGGAATTCCGAGGAAGACCAGCACCGAGGCCGTGATGGCCAGGAAGGAAAAGTCGGCGGCCGTCGTCGGAAGCCCCAACCAGGCGGGCAGCACCTGCAGGTAGAACCAGCCCAGGGTGCCGAAGGCGGCGACCTGGAAGACGGAGTTGATGAGCACCAGCACGGTGGCGGCCTCCCGGTCCCCGCAGGCGAGGTCGTTCCAGACCATGACCATGGCGATGCACCGGGCCAGGCCCACAATGACCAGGCCCGTGCGGTACTCGGGCAGGTCGGGGAGGAAGATCCAGGCCAGGGCGAACATGAACGCCGGCGCCAGCACCCAATTCAGCACCAAGGAGGTGGCCATCAGCCGGCGGTCCGCCGCCACCCGCCCGGTCTCGTTGTAGCGGACCTTCGCCAGCACCGGATACATCATGACCAGCAGGCCCACGGCGATCGGCAGGGACACCGACCCGAGCTTGGCCGCATCCAGGACGGCTCCCAGGCCCGGAAAGAACCTGCCCAGCAGCAGCCCCGCGGCCATGGCCGCCACGATCCAGGCCGGCAGCAGCCTGTCCAGGGTGGAGAGCCTGCCTGCGACGGCGGAGCCGCCGTCGGGCGGGCGGGTGGCGGTTGGTATGGTCACGGGTCTCCTGGTGCCGGCACTGCACTTCCCTGCACTGCACTCATTGATGGTTGTCGATACACAGTATCGGCCGCCATATCGACAACTGTCAATGTAGCGGCATAATGGACGCATGAACACTGCGCCCCTGTCGGCCCCCGCCACGGACTCCCACTGTTGTGTGCCGAGCGGCCGGCCCGCCCTCGACGCAGCGGAAGCGCAGCGTCGCGCCCGGGTCCTGAAGGCATTGTCCGATCCCGGCCGGCTGCGACTGCTCTCGATTGTCAAGGCGGCCGACGGCGGCGGGGCCTGCGTCTGCGACCTCACCGAGCCGCTGGAGCTGGGCCAGCCCACCGTGTCCCACCACCTGAAGGTCCTGCTGGACGCCGGGCTGCTGCACCGCGAGAAGCGCGGCACGTGGGCCTACTACTCCCTGGTGCCCGGAGCCCTCGAGGCAGCGTCCGAAAGCATCACGGGCCTGTGATCACCGCACTTCGGGACATGGCGGCGGGCGACTGGGACGCCGTCGAACGCATCTACGCTGCGGGGATCGCCGGCGGCAGCGCCACCTTTGCCGAGTCCCCGCCGCCGTGGGAGGAGTTCCTGGCCACCCGGATCCCCGGACTCAGCCTGGTCGCGGTGGACGGCAGCGGTGCGGTGCTGGGCTGGGCCGCGGCGACGCCCACGTCGACGCGGGACGTCTACCGGGGCGTCATTGAGCATTCCGTCTACGTCGATCCCGCCGCGGCCGGACGGGGCGTGGGCGGGGCGTTGCTGCGGGGCCTCGCCGGGCGGGCCCGCGCGCTGGGATATTGGACCATCCAGTCATCCATCCTGGCCGAAAACCCGGCCAGCCTGGCCCTGCACGGGAAGGCAGGGTTCCGCACAGTGGGCCGCCGCGAGCGCATCGGCCTTATGAGCTACGGGCCGTACGCGGGTTCGTGGCGGGACACGATCCTGGTGGAGCTGCGGCTGTAGGCGCCGCAGACCGTAGGATTGGCTGGTGCAATTCTCCTTGTGGCTGGCCCTTGCCGGTGCCGGCGCCATGATCAGCCTGACGCCCGGCGCGGGCGCCATCAACACCATGTCCAACGCCCTGGTCTCGGGATTCCGCCGGTCCTTCTGGGGCATCCTGGGCCAGCAGCTGGCACTCGTGGTCCACGTGGTCATCGTCGCCGCCGGGGTGGGCCTGATAGTCTCCAACTCGCCGTTCCTGTTCCACCTGATCCGGTATGCGGGCGCCGCCTACCTGGTCTATTTGGGTGTGCGGAAGATTCTGGCCAAGGCGGAGCAGCCGCAGGCCGGCGGCGCACCGGCCATTTTCGAGCCCGGGTTCTCGATGTTCCGCCGCGGGCTGTGGGTCAACCTGCTCAACCCCAAGGCCATTGTGTTCTTCCTGGCGTTCATGCCCCAGTTCATCCGGCCGGACCGGGCGCTGCTGCCGCAGTACGTGATCCTCACCGCAACCGTGGTGGCCATTGACATCATCGTCATGTGGTTCATTTTCGCGGCGGGCGCCAAACAGCTCAAACACCTGACCACCAGCGAACGCGGGCAGTTGACCTTGAACCGGATCTTTGGCGTCCTGTTCATCGGCGTCGGCGTGCTGCTGGCGTTGGTGTAGCCGCGATGGGCAGTGCTGCCCATTGGCTCCCGCAGCCGGACATGCTTGGCTGGAAGCCGACACGACAGACACACAGGCAGGGAAGGCGCCTTCGGTGAACGACACGATGCTCGGTGCAGACCCGCAACAACTGCGCGACCTGGCCAAGGACTTTTCCCGCGCCGCCCAACAGCTCACGTTGCTCAGCACCTCGCTGACCCAGCGCGTCAACCGGCCCGGCGGCTGGAACGGCCCCGACGCGGACCGCTTCCGCAACGAGTGGAACACCAGCCTCCGCCAGAAGATCATGGCCGCGAACAAGTGCTTCGACGCCACGGCGGCGGCCCTGTTGCGCAACGCCACGGAGCAGGACCAGGCCAGCGCCGTGGACGGCCCCGGCGGCATGCCAGGCATCCCCGGCCTGCCGGGCCTGCCGGGCCTCCCCGGCCTGCCGGGCTTCCCCGGCGGCACCACTCCACCGGGCCTGCTGGAGGCGCTGCTGACGAACGGGGTGCTGGGCCAAGGCGAAACGCTGGCCACCTGGTACACGGCACTGGCCGGCGGCACCAATGCACTGAACCTGGCCGGCAGCCTCCGGCTGGCCGGCAGTTTCGACTCCCTCGAGCAGGCCATGAAGGTTTCCCGCATGGCCGGGGCCTTCGCCACCTTGGACGACTTTGCGGCCGGCAGCAACTGGGGCGCGCTGACGCAGCGGGCCAGCCAGCTGATGGGCGACAGCGCCCTGGCCGGAAAGGTCGGTTCCCTGGCCGCCCCGCTCGAAACGGTCGGCAAGGCCCTGGGTCCTGCCGGTGCAGTCCTGGGCGTACTGACCGTCGGCACGGACATCGCCAACGGCGACTACGGCCGCGCCGGCTATGACAGCGTGGTGACCGGCCTGGGCATCGCGGCGCTGTGCACGCCGCCGCCCGCCGACCTTGCCCTGGGGGCCGCGGCCGGCGCCATGGCCGTGGGGCAGCTGGCCTACGACCACATCCCCTTCGTGCACGACGCCGTTGACACCACCGTGGCCGCCGTGGGGGACGCGGCCGGCGCGGTCGGGGACGCAGCCTCCGACCTTGGCCACGGGGTGGCCGAAGTGGCCAAGGACCTGTGGCCCTTTTGATCCGGCACCGGGAACATTCATTTTCAATTGCAGGGAGAGAACACGATGCCTGAGACGAACACCGCCCCGGCCGCAGCGGACGCTGCCCAGACAACGGCCGTGGCCGGCTACGGGGCCGCGGAAATCGTTTACCTCATTTCCCAGGGTTCCGGCGCCCTGCGGGACAGGAACGCGGCGGCCCTCCAGGTCCGCCCCGAGGCCATGACGGAGCAAATTGCCGCCTTGGGGGCCTCCAGCCTGCTGGCCCGCGGCGAAATCACGGCCGACGGCGGCACCATGGAACTGCGCGGCGGCGCCCGGATCCTCAACCAGGCCCTCAACGCCGCCGTGCGGTGGACCGAGGTGGCCATGGTCAACGGAACCGGCGTGGAGGCGGCACTCTATGTGCAGTCCCGTGATGTGTCCGTGTTCCTGCAGCCGGCAGCCCTGGGCACGTGGTTCATGGTGGTCACGGATCCGCAGGCCGGCGACGCCCGGATGCTCAAGCAGGTCATGGACAGCAACCTGGCACGCCACCCCGAAGCGGCCATGTACTTTGGCTCCCAGCTTGCCGGCCTGCCCAAGGACCACTTCTTCGTCCGGGCCTCCGGCGACGGGCTGTGGGATGTTGCCCATGTGGAGAAGCCGGGGGAACAAGACCGGACCGACGGTGTGGGCACCCAGGAGCTCCTGGCCCGGCTTGCCGGGCTGCTGGCCCTGCCGGCGGAGGCTGCCCAGTGAGCACCAACGGCTTTGGCCATCCGCCCGTCTCCTCCAACGACGCAGCGAGCCTGCGCGAACCCATGCCGTGGATGAGCCGGCGCCGCACCGGCGGGGCCTACCGGCTCCCCGGCCTGCAATACCCGCTCGGCTCCCTCAGCTACGGCGTGGTGCTCATTGCCCTGGGCATCGTGGCGCTCGTGGCCACCGCGGATGCCGGCGCCTTGGCCGCCGGCATCCCGATTTTCCTGATCGCAGCCGGCCTGGGCCTCTGGCTGGCCGTCGTTGGCGCCGTCCGCTGGCCCTGGTACCGCAAGTACGTCCGGCAGCACGGGCACCCGCCGTTCTGACCGCCCGGGTCATCGGGGCGCCGCGGCTGGATAGACTGGCCGCATGAGCAATCCCTACCGGATCATGACCGTTTGCACGGGCAACATTTGCCGCTCCCCCATGGCGGAATTCATGTTGGCCGGGGCTGCCGCCGAAGCCGGCCTGGACGTGGTGGTCGATTCTGCGGGGACCACTGCCTGGGAGGCCGGGAATCCCATGGATCCGCGCGCCGTGGCCACCCTGGCCCGTCACGGCGTCGCCGCCGCGTCCCATGAGGCGCGCATGTTCATCCCCGCCTGGTTCGCCGAACGGGATCTCATCCTGGCCCTGGACACCGACCATTTCAAGGCGCTGCAGGCACTTGCCCCCAGTCCCGAAGCCGCCGCCAAGGTGCGGATGTTGCGCTCCTTTGACCCTGCCGTGGCCGGTGCGCCCCTCGACGCCCAGGGCATTTACGATCCCTGGTACGGGGACGGCAGCGACTTTGAAGCCAGCTGGGAGCTGATCTCCGCCGCCATCCCCGGCATCCTGGCCCACGCCACCGCACACGGCACCACCCGTGGCTGATGCCCGGCACCCCCGGCCGGTGATCATTGCCGTCGACGGCCGCTCCGGTGCGGGGAAGACCACAATCGCGCTGGAACTGGCCGCCCTGCTGCGCCGCCACCGCACCGTGTCCCTGTTCCACCTCGAGGACATCTACCCCGGCTGGGACGGCCTCGCCGACGGCGTGGACCGCTATGTCTCCACGGTGCTGGCCCCTCTGGCCCAGGGCCGTCCGGCCCATTGGACCCCCTGGAACTGGACGGCGGGCACCTGGGCCGCGGGCGCCGGGGCGTCCGGGGACCGGGACACCGCGGACGACGCCGGCTCCCGCACCACCGCCGCGGCCGACGTCGTGCTGGTGGAAGGGGTGGGTGCCGCCCACGCCGCGGCCCGGGAATTCCTGGACGTGGTGGTCTGGGTGGAGGCCCCGGCCCCGCAGCGCAAGCGCCGGGCCCTGGCCCGCGACGGCGACAGCTACGCGCCCTTTTGGGACCGGTGGGCCGCGCAGGAGGACCTCCTTTTTGCGGCCGGGGACACGGCCGCCGCGGCGGACGTTGTGGTGGACGGCTCACCCGGCGTGGCCGGCGTGCCGGAGCAGGTGCTCCAGGCCCTGTGCGGGTTTCCGGCCCTGGAACCCCTGATGGCGCCGGAACTGGCGCGACGCCGGGGGCTCGAATTCTCCGCCGCCCGCGTGGACGCCTTCCCGTCCGGGCCCGCGCTGTTCGCGGCCCTGTACGGCGGCTCCGCGGACGCCGTGTGGCTGGACAGTTCCATCGCGGAGCAGCCCGTCCACGGCCCCCAGGCAGGCCGCGCCCGGTTTTCCATCCTGGCGGACGCGTCCGGCAGTTATGGCTGCACCGCCAGCCACGCCGCCGGCACCACCACCGTGTCCGCCGGGCAGGTCAGCGCCCGGATCCACGGCCCGTTCTTCCGCTGGCTGGACACCGTGTGGGGCCGCCGCGCGGTGCGCGCCCCCAGACACTACCCGGGTGATTTCACGCTGGGCTGGCTGGGCTGGCTGGGCTACGGGCTGAAGGCTGAAACCGGCGGCGCCGTGCCGCCTCCCGGCCCGGCCCCCCTGCCAGCGGCCGCGCTCCTGTTCGCCGGCCGCGCCGTCGTGGTCGACCACCAGGAAAAGTGCCTGTTCCTGCTCACCCTGGCCGAAGCCGGCCACCCGGCGTCCCGGGAAGAGGCCGCGGAGTGGGCCCGCGGCGTCCGTGCCGTCATCGCCGCACTCCCGCAGGTGCCGGAGGATCCCACGGCCCCGCTGCCCGCCCCGGACTTCACGCTGCGCGACGGCGAGGCCCGGTACAAGGCCATGATCGCCGCCAGCCTGGCCGAGATCCGCGAGGGAAACTCCTACGAGATCTGCCTGACCACGCAACTGGAGGCGCGCACCCCGTTGCCCGTGGACGCGTGGGACTGCTACCGGGCGCTGCGCCGCCGCAGCCCGGCCCCGTTCGCCGCCTTCCTGCGGTTTGGTGGCACGGCCGTCTGCAGCACCTCGCCGGAACGGTTCCTGCGCATCGACGCGGCCGGGCTGATGCGCGCCGAACCGATCAAGGGCACGCGCCGCCGCGACCCGGACCCCGCCGTGGACGCTGCGCTCAAGGCGGACCTGTCCCTTTCGCGCAAGGACCGGGCCGAAAACGTGATGATCGTGGACCTGCTGCGCAACGACCTCTCGCACAACGCCGTGCCCGGCACCGTGACCGTGCCGCGCCTGTGTGCCATTGAAAGCTACGCCACCGTGCACCAGCTGGTCAGCACGATCGAGGCGCAGCTGGCCCCGGGCAGTTCCCGCGCCGAGGCCCTGGCCGCTGCCTTTCCTGCCGGATCGATGACGGGGGCGCCGAAAATCAGCACCATGGCGATCCTGGATTCCCTGGAGGCGGGCCCGCGCGGCATTTATTCCGGCGGGATCGGCTATTTTTCGCTGAACGCCGCCATGGACCTGTCCGTCACGATCCGTACCCTGGTCCTCCAGGACACGGACGACGGCGGCACGCACCTGTCGCTGGGCGTCGGCGGCGCCATCACGGCCGACTCCGACGACGACGCCGAATGGCAGGAGCTCCAGGCCAAGGCCTACGGCGTGCTGTCCACCCTGGGATCGGAGTTCCCGGGCTGACGGCCCGCCGCGAGAACCGCCCGGGAGACGGCGGGTCCGGTGTTCCCGCAGGCTGCGTAAAGGAGACCGAAAGGCCGCCCGCGGCCGCCGGTCGGATAGCAGCCAAGGGAATGCCGGCCCGCCGCGAGAACCGTCCCGGAGACGGCGGGTCCGGTGTTTCCGCAGGCTGCGTAAAGGAGACCGAAAGGCCGCCCGCGGCCGCCGGTCGGATAGCAGCCAAGGGAATGCCGGCCCGCCGCCAGTACCGCCCGGGAGACGGCGGGTCCGGTGTTCCCGCAGGCTGCGTAAAGGAGACCGAAAGGCCGCCCGCGGCCGCCGGTCGGATAGCAGCCAAGGGAATGCCGGCCCGCCGCCAGTACCGCCCGGGAGACGGCGGGTCCGGTGTTTCCGCAGGCTGCGTAAAGGAGACCGAAAGGCCGCCCGCGGCCGCCGGTCGGATAGCAGCCAAGGGAATGCCGGCCCGCCGCGAGAACCGTCCCGAACCCGCCGTCCGGACCCGAAGCTACTGCAGCGTGGCCGTCAGGCGGGCCACGTTGTCCACGTAGCGGGCCAGGACGGGCCGGGTGACCCATTCGTGGAGCTGCAGCTCGCGGGAAACGGCCCGGTATTGTTCCTCGACGGCGTGCATTTCCTGCACCAGTTCCTGGTCGATCATCATGACGGACACTTCCAGGTTCAGGGAGAAGCTGCGCATGTCCATGTTGGAGGAGCCGATCACGGCCACATCGGCGTCGACCGTGAAGTGCTTGGCGTGGAGCACGAGGGGCTTGGGGTAGAGGAAGATCCGCACCCCGGCCTTCAGGAGGGCCTCGTAGTAGGACCGCTGGGCGTGGTGGACCAGGAACTGGTCGCCCTTCTCGGAGACGAACAGTTCCACCACCACCCCGCGCTGGGCGGCCGTGGTGATGGCGTAGAGCAGGGAATCGTCCGGGACAAAATAGGGGCTGGAGATGGTGATGCGTTCCTCGGCCGAATACAGCAGCGTGTTGAACAGGCGCAGGTTGTTTTCCGTAACAAAGCCCGGGCCGCTGGGCACCACCTGGCACAACACCCGGCCGTCGAAGGAGTCCCAGTGGTGGACGGCCAGCTGGGTTTCCAGGCTTTCCTCGGTCTCGCTGGACCAGTCGGTGGCGAACATGACGTTCAAGGTACCCACGATGGGCCCCTCGAGCCGGGCCATGAGCTCCACCCACTTGCGCCCCACCTTGGCGTTGCGCTTGCTGCGGTAGGACGGTTCAATGACATTTTGGGAACCCGTGAAGGCGACGCGGCCGTCCACCACCAGGATCTTGCGGTGGTTGCGCAGGTCCGGGCGGCGCCACTGGCCCTTCACCGGCATCAGGGGAAGCATGCGCCGCCACTGGATTTCGCTGGCCTTCAGCCGCCGGATCATGTCCCGGTAGCCCGGCACGCGCAGCGAGCCGATGTGGTCAAACAGCACCCGCACCCGGACGCCGCGGGCCGCCGCGGCCTCCAGTTCCCGGAACAGCCGTTCGGTGCAGGAGTCGGAGCTCATGATGTAAAACTCGGCGTTGACGAAGTCGTGGGCCTCGCTTACGGCGTCGGCCATGGCGTCCAGGGACTCCTGGTACCCCTCGATCAGGTGCACCGAATTGGCGCCCAGGGCCGGGAAGGAACCCAGGTTCCGGTTCAGCTCCACGGCCAGGTTGATCCACGACGGCCCGTCATAGGGTTTCACCTGCGCGGCAATCCCCCGCGTCCCTTCCACCACGCGGACGTTGACGGCCTCCTGCATCTCCCGCCGGCGCCGCGAGAGCCGGAAGTTGCCGAACATCAAAAACAGCGCCAGCCCGATGTAGGGCAGGAAAAAGATGCACAGCAGCCAGGCCATGGCGGTGGTGGGGCGGCGGTTGCCGGGGATGATGCCCAGCACCGCGATGCGGATCCCCAGGTCCACGACCATCAGCAGCACCGAAAGCCAGGCAGGGCCGGCGGGAAGGCTGAAGGCTGTCCAGATCAAGCAGTGCCTCCTCGTTGGGCGCCCATGACGCGTCAGGTGACCTTAGCCTACCGGCTCGCGGCGCCCCGGCCGGGCAGGAAAGCACCGGTGCCGGGCACTAAGCTCGAGCCATGACTGTTTTGGTGTTCCTGGACCCCTCCCATCCCGACGGCCGGCTCGCCGACGCCGAGGCCCCCGCCCTCCTGGCCACGGACCAGGGCGCCACCCGCGGCGACGGCATCTTTGAAACCCTGCTGGCCGTCAACGGCGCGCCCCGCAAGGTCCAGGCGCACCTGCACCGCCTCGCCACGTCGGCACAGTCCCTGGCGCTGGAGGTGCCCGACGCCGACGCCTGGCTGCGCGCCATCACGACGGCGGTCGACGCCTTCGCGGCCGCCTCGCTCCAGGTGCCCGACGAGCACGGCAACACCAACATCGTCATCAAGCTGTTCGCCACCCGCGGCCCGGAGGGGGCCGACACCCCCACGGCCTGGGTGCAGGCCGCCGCCGTCCCGCCCGCCCTGGCCGGGCAGCGCGCCAAGGGCCTGGACGTGATCCTGCTGGACCGCGGCTACGACAGCACCGTGGCCCACCGGGCACCGTGGCTGCTGTTGGGCGCCAAGACGCTTTCCTACGCCGTCAACATGGCCGCCCTGCGCCATGCGCACGCCCAGGGCGCCGACGACGTGATTTTCACGAGCAGTGACGGACACGTGTTGGAGGGGCCGACGTCGTCCGTCCTCTTGGCGCACGTGCAGGACGACGGCGGCGCGCCCGTCAAGCGGCTTGTCACACCCAACCTGGACAGCGGCATTTTGCCCGGCACCACCCAGGGCGCCTTGTTTGCGGCGGCGAGGGACGCCGGCTGGGAGCTTGGCTACGGCCCGCTGGTGCCGGCGGACCTGCTCGACGCCGACGCCGTCTGGCTGGTTTCCAGCATCCGGCTGCTGGCGCCCGTCAACACCATTGACGGCACGGAGATCGGGACGGCGGACGTCCGGGCCCGGCTGACGGCCGAGCTCAGCGCGCTGCTGGCGCAGGTGCACTGACGCCCCGAAGGCCGCCGGGACGTCATGTTGCGCCACATTTCCCCGGCGGTTCGACCCGCAGCCAGGGGCGGTATGTTAGTTTTCAAGTGAGTAACGAGTTCCAGCGCCAAGCCCTGACTTGCTGGACGGCAACCCTCTGTCTCGGCGGGGTGCCTCAGGTGACTACTCGGCAAACCCGGCCACCCACGGCTGCGGCTTGCAAGCGCGAACTGCCCGCGGCGTGCCCGGCCCCTCCGGCCCTCCCACCGCCCGGTACCCGCTTGCAGGCGCGGCCACCTGCTTTGAGGAGTACCCATGAGCGTTGACGCACCCCCGCTGGCCTACCGGCTGATCACCGGCCCGGATGACAGCTCCTTTTGCGAGCGGATCTCCGCCGCCCTGGCCGAGGGCTACATCCTGCACGGAAGCCCTGCAGTGACCTTCAACGGCACGTCCGTGATTTGCGCCCAGGCCGTGGTCCTCCCCCACGCCGTGGCCGCCTCCGACGCCGCCATCGCCAACGCCGTCTCGCAGCTGGAGGACCCCGAGGAGTTCGACGGCGAGGGCATCGCATGAGCTACGCCGGCGACCTGGCACCCGCCCAGGCCTGGGACAAGGTGGCCGCCGGGGCCGTCCTGGTCGACGTGCGCACCGACGGCGAATGGGCGCACATCGGCGTGCCGGACCTGTCCGCACTCGACGCCGAGCCGGTCTTCATCCAGTGGAGCCATGCGACGGGCCGGCCCAACCCGGACTTCCTGGCCGAACTGCAGCAGGCAGTCCCCGCCGGCAGGGAACTGGTGATCCTGTGCCGCTCCGGCGCCCGCTCCATTGCCGCCGCAGAGGCAGCCACGGCCGCCGGATACACGGCCTTCAACGTGCTTGAGGGCTTTGAGGGCGTGCCGGACGGCTACGGGGACAGGATTGTCAACGGCTGGAAGAACCGCCGCCTGCCCTGGAAGTAACCGCCCCGCACCCTCAGAACCCGGCCCCACCAGCGAAAGCTAAGGACACACACTTGAGCAACTTTAATAAGCACGCCGCCACGTGGGCGGAAGACACCCAGGCGGTCCGGGGAGGGCTGGACCGGACCAACTTCCAGGAGACGTCCGAGGCCATCTTCCTGAACTCCGGCTTTGTCTACGAATCTGCCGAACACGCCGAGGCCTCCTTCACCGGCGGGGTGGACCGGTTTGTGTATTCACGCTATGGCAACCCGTCGGTGGCCACGTTCCAGGAGCGGCTGCGCCTGCTGGAGGGCAAGGAGGCCTGCTTTGCCACGGCGTCGGGCATGTCCGCCGTCTTTACCGCCCTGGGCGCGCTGCTGGGTGCCGGGGACCGGGTGGTGGCTTCCCGGTCCCTCTTCGGTTCCTGCTTCGTGATACTCAATGAACTGCTGCCCCGCTGGGGCGTGGAAACGGTGTTTGTGGACGGCCCGGACCTGGACCAGTGGCGCGAAGCCCTGGCCGTGCCGACCACTGCCGTGTTCTTTGAGTCGCCATCCAACCCCATGCAGGAGATCGTGGACATCGCCGCCGTCTGCGAGCTGGCCCATGCCGCGGGCGCCCAGGTGGTGGCGGACAACGTGTTCGCCACGCCCCTGCTCCAGCGCTGTGGCGACTTTGGCGCGGACGTCGTGGTGTACTCGGGCACCAAGCACATCGACGGCCAGGGCCGGGTCCTCGGCGGAGCCATCCTGGGCACGAAGGACTTCATTGACGGCCCCGTGAAAAACCTGATGCGCCACACCGGCCCGGCCCTGTCCGCGTTCAACGCCTGGGTGCTGACCAAGGGCCTGGAGACCATGGGCCTGCGTGTCAGCGCCTCCTGCGCCAGCGCCCTGGCCCTGGGTGAATTCCTGGAAGCGGCGCCGCAGATCAGCTGGGTCAAGTACCCGCTGCTGCCCTCCCACCCGCAGTACGAGCTGGCCCGGAAGCAGATGAAGGCCGGCGGGACGGTGCTGACGTTTGAACTGGCCGAGCCGGCGTCCGGCACCCGCAAGGACGCCGCCTTCAAGCTCCTGAACGCCCTGCGGATCGTGGACATCTCCAACAACCTGGGCGACACGAAGTCCCTGATCACGCACCCGGCCACCACCACGCACCGGGCCATGGGCCCCGAGGGCCGCGCCGCCATCGGCCTGTCCGACGGCGTGCTGCGCCTCTCCGTGGGCCTGGAGGACCTGGGCGACCTGAAGCAGGACCTGGCGCAGGCCCTCGCCGCGATCTAGTTCGAACGCCGCCGTCCCCGGCGGGTTAGTCCTGGAAGTATTCGATCTCCGCGCCGATGGTGTTCAGGCGCTCCGCCAGGTCCTCGTAGCCGCGCTCGATGACGTAGATGTTGCGCAGCTCGCTGGTGCCCTTGGCGGCAAGCATCGCCAGCAGGATGCAGGCGGCCGGGCGCAGCGCCGGCGGGCAGCCGATCTCGGCCGCGCGCCACGCCGTCGGGCCCTTGATGTCGATGCGGTGCGGGTCCAGGAGGCGCACGCCGGCGCCCAGGCGGTTCAGTTCGGTCAGGTAGATGGCGCGGTTCTCGTAGACCCAGTCGTGGATCAGCGTGGTGCCCTCGGCGCAGGAGGCGATGACGGCGAAGAAGGGCAGGTTGTCAATGTTCAGCCCCGGGAACGGCATGGGGTGGATCTTGTCCGGCGCCGCGTGCAGTTCGGAGGGGAGCGTGGTGACGTCCACGAGGCGGGTCTTGCCGTTGCGGGCCACGTATTCCGCCGACTTCCGGTAGCGGAAGCCCATCTGCTCAAGGACCTTGAGCTCAATTTCCATGAACTCGATGGGCACGCGCGTGACGGTGACCTCGGACTTCGTCACGATGCCGGCGGTGATCAGGCTCATGGCCTCGATCGGGTCCTCGGACGGCGCGTATTCAATGTCAACGTCGATTCGTGACTTGCCGCGGATGGTCAGCGTTGTGGAGCCGATGCCCTCCACCTCCACGCCCAGGCCCTGCAGGTAAAAGCAAAGGTCCTGGACCATGTAGTTGGGGCTGGCGTTGCGGATGACGGTGGTGCCCACCCGGTGCGCGGCGGCCATGATGGCGTTTTCCGTCACCGTGTCCCCGCGCTCGGTCAGCACAAAGGTCCTGTCCTCGCCGTCGCTGAAGGGTGCCTGCACCTGGTAGAAGCCGTTGTGGGCCGTGACGGCCAGGCCGAACTCGCGCAGGGCCTGCATGTGCGGCTCCACGGTCCGGGTGCCGAGGTCGCAGCCGCCGGCGTAGGGGATGCGGTAGACGTCCTCCTGGTCCAGCAGCGGACCCAGCAGCATGATGACCGAGCGCGTGCGCTTGGCCGCCTCAACGTCCATGGACGCCAGGTCCAGGACGGCGGGACGGCGGATCTGGAGGTCGTTGGCGTTCAGCCAGCGGCATTCAACGCCGATGCTCGTCAGCAGCTCCACAATCCGGTTGACCTCTTCAATGCGGGCCAGGCGGCGCAGCGTGGTGGTGCCGCGGTTGATGAGGCTGGCGCACAGCAGGGCCACACCGGCGTTCTTGCTGGAGTTGACCTCCACGCTGCCGGAGAGTTCGCGGCCGCCGTGCACGCGCAGGTGCGTCACCACGTTTTTGGGCGAATTGCCGACGTTCACGATCCGCCGGCCCAGCAGCGACTCCATGCGCTGGATCATCTTCAGGCTCAGGTTTTGCTTGCCCTGTTCCATGCGTGCCACGGCACTCTGGCTGGTGCCCAATTGCGCTGCGAGTTCCAGCTGGGTCCAGCCCTTGTCGTTGCGGGCATCCCGGACCATTACACCTACGGTTTCTGCAGCCACTTGAGTCATGAAACTTTTATATCATGGGACGCATATTTGCCTGGTATTTAGTGACGCATTCGCTGTGAATGTCGAATTATCCGTGCCCTTAATCACTGTGTGCGATAAATGGTTCAACAGGGTCATGGCCCCGGCCACGCCAAGGCTACCCCAGCACGGGGTTCCAGGTGCCCAGCACGACGGCGGCGAGCGCCGCGGCCGCGGCAATCACCACTCCGGCGGCGGCCACCCAGGCGTCCCGCTGGCTGAAGGTGGACCCCCGCGCCCAGGTGCGGGGCCCGGCGCCAAAGCCCTTCGCCTCCATCGTCACGGCCAGCCGGGATGCGCGGCGGATGGCCTGGACCAGCAGTGCCATGGCCTGTCCCAGCGAGGCCTTGAGCCCGCTGAAGAAGCCCGGCTCCCCACCGACGCCCCGGGCCCGCCGGGCCATGCCCAGCGTCTGCCACTCCGCCACCAGCAGGCCCACCAGGCGCATCGCGGCCAGGGCCCCGAGCACAAAGCGGTGCGGCAGGTGCAGCTTCTGCGCCAGTGCGTCGGCCAGGTCCGTCGGGTCGGTGCTGGCGAGCACGATGACGCCGGGCAGGGCGATGGCGAGGCTGCGCAACGCGATCGCCACACCGGATTCCACCGAGCCGGTGGTGAAGACCAGCGGGCCCGCCGCCAGCAGCAGTTCCCCCGTCTTCGGGGCCAACAGGGCCGTGCCATAGCCGCCCACCAGGGCGGCAAACAGGATGGGCCAGCCACGCCGCAGCAGCATGCCGGCACCCAGGCCGGCCAGCGGCAGCACGGCACACTCGAGCACCAGCGCCGTCGTGGCGGACGCCCAGTCGATGGTGACCAGCAGGACCAGGGTGATGGCCAGTCCGGCGCCGAGCTTGGCCAGGGGATTCGCGCCCGCCAGCCAGGCGCGGGACCGGGGCTGGGCCAGGATGTCCACGCTCATCGCCGCACCGCCTTGCCGGCCGCCCCGGCCGGCGGCGCAGCGACCGCCGGATCCGCCGAGCGGTCCGCGGGGCCGTCATGGTCCCGGGCCTCAACGGGGGCAGCCCCCCCGGCCGGGGCGCCGAGGACCAGCCGGTCCCCGCCCAGGACCTGGGAGAACGTGGCGTCGTGGGTTACGGAGACCACGGCCGTGCCCGCGTCGAGCAGTTCGGTCAGCAGCGAGGCCAGCTCCGCCCAGGTGTTGGCGTCCTGCCCAAAGGTGGGCTCGTCCAGGACCAGCACCTGCGGGCTGGCGGCCAGCACCGTGGCCACGGACAGCCTGCGCTTTTCGCCGCCGGAGAGGGTGAAGGGGTTGGCGCCCGCCACGTGGGCCAGCCGCAGCCGCTCCAGCAGGCCGTCCACGCCGTCTTCGCCGTGTCCCAGCAGCCGTGGGGCGAACAGCAGTTCCTCGCGCACGCTGCCCGTCACAAACTGGTGCTCCGGTTCCTGGAACACGGTGCCGATCCGGCTGATCAGCTCCCGGCCGCGCCACTTCAGCGGCGCGCTGCCGGCGCCCCGCGCCAGCGGCTCAAGGGCTTCGAGCCGTCCGCCCGCCGCAGGCAGCAGCCCGGCAAGGGTCAGTGCCAACGTGGATTTCCCGGCCCCATTGGGCCCCGTCACGCTGAGCGCCCGCCCGGCGGAAATCCGCACGGACGGCACCACGGCGGCCGGCACGGCCGGGTGCCGCCGGCGGCCCTTGGCCCGGGACACCGCCAGGGACTCCGCCGCAAGCAAAAGGTCCGTGCTGTCGTCGTGCGGGGGAAAGCCGGTGCGCGGACGGACGGCGGGCACGTGCCCGGGCACCCACACGCCCGCGGCGGACAGCATGCCCGCCGCCTGGGCCAGGACCGCGGCGGGCGGGCCGTCCAGCAGCACGCCGCCGGGCTCCCCCGCCGCTTCGGGAGCCAGCACCACGATCCGGTCCACGACGTCGAGCCACACGGACACGCGGTGTTCCACCACCACCAGGGTGGCGCCGGTTTCATCCAGGCTGTTCCGGACGGCGTCGCGCACGTCCACCACCCCGGCCGGGTCCAGGTTTGCCGTGGGCTCGTCCAGGAGCAGCAGGCCGGGGCGCATGGCCAGCATGCCGGCCAGTCCGAGGCGCTGCTTTTGGCCACCGGACAGCGCGGAGCTCGGGTGGTCCAACGGCAGCCGAAGGCCCACGGCCTCGAGCGCCGCGGGCACGCGGCGCCAGATCTCCTCCCGCGGCACGGCCAGGTTTTCGGCACCAAAGGCCACGTCGTCGCCGATGCGGGAGAGCACCACCTGGGAATCGGGGTCCTGCTGCATCAGGCCGGTGCGTCCGCGAGACTCCGCCACGGGTGCGCCGTCGATCAGCAGGGACCCAAACTCGTCCGCGTCCTCATCGACGCCAAGCACGCCGGCGAGCGCGTGCAGCAGCGTGGACTTTCCGGCGCCCGAAGGCCCCAGCAGCAGCACGCGTTCGCCCGGCGCGATCTCCAGGTCGAGGTCGTGGACGGCCTTGGCGGCGCGGCCCGAATGCTGCCAGCCCCACCCCTTGGCGCTGATCCGGGCGGGTGCCACGCCAAGCCCGGCGGCCCGGCCCGGACCGCCGGCCGGGGCCGTTGCCCCCACGGCTACACCACCGGTTCGGTGGCGGCGCCGCGGGAGGTCAGGTTGGCCAGGACACCTGTGCGTGCCAGCCCGCGGACGGCGAGCCAGGACAGCAGCCCGGCGATGACGGCGCCGGAGATGGCACCGAAGACGGTGTAGACCAGCTTCCAGACAAACGCCCACTCCACGTTCCAGACCAGGGAGTCGTTGATGCCCATCGCCACACCGGACAGGGCGCCGGCCAGCAGCGCCACCGGCAGCGAAAAGCGTCGGTAGCGGACCACGGCGAAAATGAGCTCCGCGCCGATGCCCTGGACCAGGCCGGAGAGCAGGACGGTGAAGCCAAAGGAACTGCCCAGCAGCGCCTCCACAATGGCCGCCACGATTTCGCAGAACAACGCCGCGCCGGGTTTGCGGATCACCAGGCCGCCGATGACGCCGGCGATCAGCCAGCCGCCGCCGTAGAGTCCGCCGAGAGGCGGGAATGCGGCGGTGGCAGCCGCGATCACGCCGTAGGCGGCAGACCACAGCCAGAAGATGACGCCCACGGCGACGGACAGGACGGCGGCCACCACGATGTCCACCACGCGCCACGTGGTTTTGGGTGCTGCCTTGGGGTTTGCGGAATTGCCCGCGACTGACTCGCTCATGTTTCCTCCTTTGCAGGAGGGGCGGTGCGGCGGTATCTCCGCGCACCGAAGAGAACTCGACTCCCTTCGCCGGTACTAGCCGGAGCAGGTTCGAGGGTCTGCGGCGGACCGCACTCTCAGCGCCCTGTTCCGGGATCCGGGACGGGACGCTCCCCTGTCGTGTTGAATTGCGGCTTCAGTCTACCCGCGGCGGCGTGCCGCGGCCAACGTTCCTGGCGCACGACGGCGGGAGGCCGGCCCGGGTGGCCGGCCTCCCGCCGTCGTGCCTGGCTGGGCTGGGTTCCGGCGTTACCCCACCACCACCGTGCCCACCATGCCCATGTAGTCATGCAGGGCACAGATGTAGCTGAAGGTCCCTGCCTTCGTGAAGGTGACGGTGAACGTGGATCCCGGGAGCATGAGCCCGGAATTCAGGTCCCCACCGGCAAACGCCGCAGGATTGCCCACGGGCATGTTGAAGTCCGCCGGCTCCGTCCCAAAGGTGACCGTGTGCGGGGCCGCCATGCCGTTGTTGATGAACGTGACCGTTTCGCCCACATGGATGCGCACCGTGGGCTGGATGTAGCGCATCACCATGGCCACCCCGTCGTCGGCGCCGACGTAGACGTGGTGCGAATCAGCCTGCGCTGCCGTTGCATTCCAGAGCATGCGCCCGTCCAGCAGGATCCCTTGTGCCTGCTGCCGGCTCTGCCTGTTGTAGTCGTTTTGCGTGTAGGGGTATGGCGTGCCGGCCGCCGCCACGTGGACGGTGCCCTTCATCATGGCCCCGTGCACCAGGCAGTAGTACGTGAAGTCGCCGGCTGCGGGGAACTGCAGGCTGTAGCTCGCCACGGCAGGAAAGCCGCTGTCGGACACGTTGGTCAGGATGCCCGAGTTGTAGTAGGACGCCCCGTCGTAGGTGCTGCCGCCAATGGGGAACAGCTGCGTCGGGTCGCCGGGGTTGAAGGCCATCAACGGCGCGCCGGGCGGCAGGAAGGTGACGGTGTGCGGCTCGGCCGAGTTCGCCTGCCAGGTGACGGTGTCCCCCGCGTCGACATAGACGTCGGTGGGCAAAAACGCCATGCTCTGGATGGCCTGGTCCGGTGACTCATTTCCAGCCAGGACTGTCCAGGTGTGCGGGCCCTGCCCGCCTGCGCCGGGGTCGGCGACTGCCGGGCCCGAAAGTGCCAGCGGCACCAGCAGCGCCAAGAGTGCGGCAACCAGCACCGGCACCTTGCGCGAAGAAAGATGGTTCAAGCGAAGATTTTCCAAACGACGCCTCATGGGTCGTTCCCTTCTCGAAAGCTGCGGCCCCCTGGCCAGGCGGCCGCGCGAGATGGTCCCTCCCTCAAGGGGGCCCGCTCTGTCCGGCCGGCATGCCGGCGGGACCGGATGCGCATGGAACCCCCTGAGCTCCGGGTCCAATGCGCGCCGCCCGCCATGGCGGGCGGGGCGTTGATGATGGGGCATTGTGCTGCCACTGCCCGGCGCACCCGCAGCGCCGTCAAGGACAACTGACAGCCCGCGAACACGCACTTCCCATGGTGCACCCGGGCGGGAGGCTTGTCGACAAGTGGTCAGGGAATTCCGTCCAAGTACCGCCGCATCCTGCTTGCCCCGGCCCGCTGACCCGTTAGGCTGGCAGGGAACTTTCACAGCGCATCAAGCCCGCCGCACACCAAGGAGAGTCATTGTGAATATCGTCTTCAAGCTGCTGGGCACGGGCGTGAGCCTGGCCGCCGGGTTTGCCGCCGGCAAGATCGTGGACGTCGCCTGGGAGAAGGGCACCGGCAACAAGCCGCCCAAGGACGGCGCCGACCTGGAAAACAGCCTGCGCTCGGCCCTGGCCTTCGCCCTGGTGTCCTCCGCCGTGGCCGCCATCATCCAGGTCATTGCCGGGCGCACCACGCAAAAGGCCATCGCCCGGTTCAACAAGCACCCCGAAGAGGTCTAGCCCGAACGGTTGGCAGCCGCGGCGCTACTCTTCGTCCCGGTCGTCCACGACGGCGGCCACCACGTCGTTGAGCTCGTCCGTGCTGAGCAGTTCCGGGCGCCGGTGCTTGGTGCGGTACCCGGCACGGCCCACCATGTGCGCGGACACCGGGACCGTGAGCAGTTGGAACAGCCACGCCACAAGAAGCAGCGGCACCAGGGCCCAGGCCCGCATTTGCAGGCCCACGGCGGCCAGCATCAAAAACAGGCCCAGCACCTGCGGCTTGGTCGCGGCGTGCATGCGGCTCATCAAGTCCGGGAATCTCAACAGCCCGATCGCCGCGGCCAGGCTCATCAGCGCCCCGCCCAGCAGGCAGATGGCGGTCAGCACGTCAAGGATGCTCACGCCTCCCCCTTCCGGTGCGCCACGAACCTGGCCACCGTGACGGAGCCGATGAAGCCGATCACGCTGATCACCACCAGCAGCACCAGGTTCCCCGTGTCCCGGTTCACGGCCATCTCCATCGCCAGGCCCGCCCCAAAGATCGCCAGCAGGACGTCGGCGGCTATCACGCGGTCCAGCAGCGAGGGCCCCGCCGCGATGCGGTAGATGGTCCCGGCCGCTGCCAGGGAAAGTACGACGGCGGCAATCACCACCACAATGTGCAAGCCTGTCACTGTGCCTCCTTGGGCGGTGTTCCCTGGGCCGGGCGGCCAGGGGTCCGCGCCTCTTCGGAGAGGGCGGCGAGTTCCTGCCGGCTGCCCATGATGCGGATGATTTTTACCTCGATGTCCTGGATGCCCGTGCGCACCTTCTCCACGCTGTCCGGTGTAGGCGCGTTCATCGCATGCACGTACAAGGTGGAGGTGCCGCGGTCCACCTCCACCACGAGCGAGCCGGGTATCAGCGAGAGCACGTGCCCCACGGCCGTCATGACCAGGTCGGAACGGCTGCGCAGGGGCACGGCCACCACGGCATTGCGGATCCGGGGCCCCTTGGCCACCGCCCACAGAAAAACCTGGCAGCTGGCCACGATGATTTCCTTGAGGAACCACAACGCAAACCACAGGGCCCGGGGCAGGTTGAAGCGCCCGCTCAGCTCCACCGGCGGCAGGTACAGCGCCCGGGACACGCCCCAGGCTATCGCCAGCCCAAAGAGCAGGTTGCCGGGGCTGAAGTTTTGCCAGAGGGCGCCCCACACCACCACCAGCCACACCAGCAGCGGCAGCTTCTGCCAGAAGCGGTGCCATTTTCCCCCCGCGGCCGGCCGGCTCATGGCTGCACCGTCCCGGTGCCCAGCACTGCCTGGATGTAGGGAGTGCGGGCCACCATGCCCTCCGCCGCGTGTTGGCTGAGGGCAAACAGGGGTCCGGCAAAGACACTCAGGGCCACGCCCAGCGCCACCAGCCCCAGGGTGGAGTGGACCATCATCTTGGGCAGGATGGGAATCTCGTTGTCACCGGAGAAGCGGCCTTCCACGGCGTCCACGTGCAGGCTGGTGCGCAGCGCGCGCATGCTGCGTCCGCCGGCGGCATCCGGCGCGGTGGCCAGGAGCACGGGGTCAGGTTCCTCGGCGTCGGCGGTGCTGCGCCAAAACACCCGGTTCCACACGCGGGCCATGACCAGCAGGGTCAGCAGGCTGGCCACAACGCCGCCTACCACCAGCGTGTACGCCAGCGGCGAGCCGTCCGCCACGCCGGCCTGCAGCAGGCCCAGCTTGCCCAGGAAGCCGGAGAACGGGGGGATGCCGGCCAGGTTCATGGCGGGGATGAAGTACAGCACGGCCAGGACGGGTGAGAGTTTGGCCAGCCCGCCCAGCCGCGCGATGGCGGACGTCCCGCCGCGCCGCTCCACCAGGCCGGTGACCATGAACAGGCTGGTCTGGATGGTGATGTGGTGGATGACGTAGAAGATGGTCGCGGCCAGGCCCAGCACCGAGGAGAGCCCGACGCCGAAGATCATGTACCCGATGTGGCTCACCAGGGTGAAGGACAGCAGGCGCTTGATGTCGGTCTGGGCCAGGGCGCCCAGGATGCCCACGATCATCGTCAGCAGCGCCACCCAGAGCAGCACGGCATTGAAATGGTCGGTGGGAAACAGCAGCGTTTCGGTGCGGATGATGGCATAGACGCCCACCTTGGTCAGGAGCCCGGCGAACACCGCCGTCACGGGGGCCGGCGCCGTCGGGTAGGAGTCCGGCAGCCAGAAAGACAGGGGGAACACGGCGGCCTTGATGCCGAAGGCCACCAGGAGCAGCACATGCAGCAAGTGCTGGGTGCCGGGATCCAGCTGGCCCAGCTTCACGGCCAGGTCCGCCAGCGTCACGGTTCCGGTGGCCCCGTAAACCATCGCGATGGCAATCAGGAACAGCAGTGAGGAGACCACGCTGACCACCACGTAGGTGATGCCGGCGCGGATGCGTGAGCCCGTCCCGCCCAACGTCATGAGCACATAGCTGGCGGTCAGCAGAATCTCAAAACCCACGTAGAGGTTAAACAGGTCCCCGGCCAGGAAGGCGTTCGACACACCGGCGACGAGGATCAGGTAGGTCGGGTGGAAAACGGAGACGGGCCCGCTTTCCTCACCGTCCGCCGCGCCCTGCCCGGAGGCATAGGCCAGCACGGCAAGGCTGACCGCGGAGGAAACCACCAGCAGCAGCGAGGAAAACTGGTCCGCCACCATGACGATGCCGAAGGGCGGCGCCCAGCCGCCGAGATGCACCGCGACGGGGCCGGAGGTCCAGACCACGGCAAGCACCAGCACTTCCAGGCCGAGCGTCACCGCCAGGATGCCCAGGCTGACGCGGCGCTGCGCCCGGGGGTGGCGGATGAGCACAAAGGCCAGGGCCGCACCGAGCATGGGCAGGGCGACGGCGAGCGGGGCCAGGGATGCGATGCTCATGCGCCGGCCCCCGCGTCCGGTCCCTCGCGCGGGCCTTCCATGCCGGTTGCCGCATTCTTCCGTGCCGTAGTTTTCAAGGTCACTTTCCGGATCATCTCGCGGCTGGCCGCGGGCTGGTGGTTTTCATGGAAGTCGGAGACCTCCACGGCAATCTCGGAGTCTTCCTCGGCGTCGAAGGCGTCCTGCGCTGCGACGCGGCGGTCCTCACGGTCGTCCTGGATGTGGTCGGCGCGGCTGAGCAGCCACGAGCTGTAGATCAGGCTGAGAATGAATGCCGTCACCGCGAAGGAAATGACGATCGAGGTCAGGATGAACGCCTGCGGCAGGGGGTCGTTATATTCCGTTGCGGGAATATCCTTGCTGAAGATGGGCGCCAGCCCGGCATAGCCGCCGGTGGCCAGCAGCAGCAGGTTGGTGGCGTTGGTCAGCAGCATCAACCCGAGCAGCACCCGGGTCAGGCTGCGTTCGAGCAGCAGGTAAATGCCGATGGCGTACAGCACCCCCATGACCAGCAGCAGGGTCAGGTTGACGCTCACCGGACCACCTCCAACGGTTCGTCGTCCTCGATGAGCGTGATGGCACCCATCCCGTCCTCCTCATGCTGGTCAATTTCGGAACCGAGGCTGCGCAGCACGTCGATGACCAGCCCCACCACCACCAGGTACACGCCAATGTCGAACAGCGTGGAGGTGACGAACTTGACATGGCCGAAGACGGGCAGCCCAAAGCTGAGGATGGCGCTTTGAAAGACCTGTCCGCCCAGGAACAGCGGCACGATCCCGGTCAGTGCCGCCGCGGCCAGGCCCAGCCCCAGCAGCGTCCCGGCAGAGACGCGCGTCGCCTCGGCCAGTTCAAAGCGGCCGCCGGCCAAGTACCGGATGGCCAGGGCCAGCCCCGCCACGAGGCCGCCGGCGAAGCCGCCGCCGGTGCCGTTGTGGCCCGCCAGCAACAGGTAGATGGACAGCACGATGATGCTGTGGAACACCAGCCGCGTGACCACCTCAAAAATGATGGACCGCTGCTCCGGGGCCAACGTGCGTCCCGCCACCAGCCAGGGGTTGGCGGGCACCACGGCAAATCGCTTGGCCAGCCTGGCGACGGGACTGGGGACCCTGCCCGGCCCGCCAATGCGGCCGATGCTGCCGGTGGCCACCGTTTCGGCCCGGGCCAGGCGCTGTCCGCGCCCCCGCACAAAGATCAGGCTGGCCACGCCCGTCGCGGCGACGGCCAACACCGAAATCTCCCCGAAGGTGTCCCAGGCGCGGATGTCCACCAGGGTCACATTCACCACGTTCAGGCCCCCGCCGCCCTCATAGGCCAGCTTGGGCAGGGCCAGGCTGACGGGCGTGGCGATGCGCGAGCCCATCGCGACGATGCCCACCACCACCATGACGGCGCCGAATCCCACCCCGAGGAGGATGCGCACCACCTTGCGCCCGCCGCCCGTGCGTTCCCGCAGTCCGGCCGGCAGCGAGCGCATGGCCAGCACGAACGCCACCAGGACAATGGTTTCCACCAGCATCTGGGTCAGGGCAAGGTCCGGGGCCCCCTGCAGCGCAAAGATCATCGCCACGCCATATCCGGTGACCGAAACCATCAGCACGGCCATGAAGCGCTTGTCCGCCCGGGCGGCGGCGACGGCGCCGGCCACGATGGCGGCACCGGCCACGACCTGGAACGGCGAACCGGCGTCCACCACGTAGGAGTGTGCCGCCCAGTTTGGCCCCGTCAGCACCAGCACGGCCCCCACCGAGGCAATGGCGGTTGCCAGGATGACGGAGAGGTAGAAGAACAGCGAACCGCGCTGGGTGCGGCCGGTCACCCAGATGGCCACCATGTCCAGGGCCACCACGGACTGCCGGTAGCCGCGTTCCAGGTCAAGGACCGGCGGCACCTTGGCCTGCAGTGCCTCGAAGCGGCCGCGCGCCAGGAACAGGCCCACGCCGCCGGCCACCACCACGGCGCTGAGGGCCAGCGGCAGCGTGAAACCGTGCCAGAGCGCCAGGTGCAGCCCGTGCGGGCCGTCCGCGGGGAAGCGGGCACTGTAGGGGGAAATCCACGCTTCCATCAGCGCGGGGAACAGGCCCAGGACCACGGTCAGGAAGCTGAGCAGGGCCGGGGCGCCGAGGAACAGCCAGCCCACGGGATGGAAGGCGGTCACGGGAAGGCCGGGCTTGCGTGCGAAGCCGCCCCACAGGAACCGTGCGCTGTAGGCAAACGTCAAAATGGAGCCCAACACCATGACACCGAGCACCAGGGCGCCAATCGCCGGACCGGCAGGCCCGTAGCGGGCATTCGCCTCGAAGGCGGAAAACACCGATTCCTTGGCCACAAAGCCCGCCAGCGGCGGCAGCCCGGCCATGGAGGCGGCACCGGCCAGGGCCACCACCCCCAGCTTCGGCGCGGAACGGAACACGCCGGACAGCTCGCGGATGTCGCGGGTGCCGGACTGGTGGTCGATGATGCCCACCACCAGGAACAGGGCCGCCTTGAACAGGGCGTGGGCCAGCACCATGGACATCCCCGCCATGGCGGCTTCCCGGCTTCCCAGGCCCACAACGACAGTCAGGAAGCCCAGCTGGCTCACCGTGCCGTAGGCCAGGATGAGCTTGAGGTCGTGCTGGCGCAGGGCCCGCCAGCCGCCCAACACCATCGTGGCCAGGCCCAGGACGGTGAGCAGAACCTGCCAGTACGCCGTGTCGGAAAAGCCCGGTGCCAGGCGGGCCACCAGGTAGATGCCGGCCTTCACCATGGCAGCGGCGTGCAGATAGGCGCTGACGGGGGTGGGCGCCGCCATGGCCCCCGGGAGCCAGAAGTGGAACGGCAGCAGCGCCGACTTGGTCACGGCGCCCACCAGGACCAGGGCCACCCCGATGTCCAGCACCACCCCCGGCGTACCCCCGGCGGCGACCAGCTCGGGGGCCTTCGCCAGGATGCCGGAAAGGCTGTATGTACCGGCACCTTCGCCGACCATGATCAGCCCCACCAGCATGGCCAGCCCGCCAAGGGTGGTGACGACCAGGGCCTGCAGTGCCGCGCGGCGGGCAGCGATGCGGGTCCGCGCATAACCGATGAGGAGGTACGACAACACGGTGGTCAGTTCCCAGAACACAAAGAGCAGGATCAGGTTGTCGGCCGTGACCAGGCCAAACATGACCCCGGCGAACGCCAGCAGCTGCGCACCGAAGCCGCCCAGTCCGGCGTCGTCCGATTTGAAGTAACGGGCGCAGTACGCCAGCACCAGCGCGCCGATGCCCAGGACCAGCAGGGACATCAGCCAGGACAGCTGGTCCATGCGAAAGGTCAGGTCCAGGCCCAGGGCAGGGATCCAGGCGATGTCCAGCGTTGGGCCGGGCGCAGAGTCCGAATAGACGGCCCCGTACTGGGCCAGGAGCCAGGCAAAGCTGGCGCCGGGGACGGCGGCGAGGAGGTAAAAGGCGGCGCGCCCAAACCGCGAAAACAAGGCAGGCGCGAAAATGGCCACGATGAAATGTGCACAAAGGACAATCAACAAAGTGGGCTCCGCAGGGTTCGGGCTGGACGTCTGACTTGCAGGAGTAAGGTCGGTTCCCGACCGTTCAACCCTATCAAGGCCCGCAGCGTCCGTGGCCGGCGCCGCACAGGGACAGGCCCGCGGAGTGGGCATCATCACGCGAAAAAGTCGATTCTTAACGTCCGCCCGTGGGACGTCATTGAGCTATAGCATGTGCCCTATGACTGAGTTCCCTCCGGCCGCTGCCGTACCGCCCGCCACCGCGGCCAAGCCACCGGGCACCTTGTGGCAGATCACGGCGTGGTCACTGTGGGACTGGGGCGGGGCTGCCTTCAACGCCGTCATGACCACCTTCATCTTCACTGCCCTGTACCTGACCGGCGATTCCTTTGGCGGCGCCAACCATGCCTCGGCCGTGCTGGGCCTCATGGTGTCGCTGGCCGGGGTGGCCATTGCCCTGCTGGCCCCCGTCACGGGGCAGCGCACCGACCACAGCGGGCGGCGGAAACTGTGGCTGGGCGTGAACACGGTGGTCGTGGCACTGTTGACGGGCGCCTGCTTTTTTGTCCAGCCGCACGAGTCCTACCTGGTGCTCGGCTGCCTGCTCATTGCCGCCGGGCACGTGTTCTTTGAAATTGCGGGCGTGAACTACAACGCCATGCTGCTGCAGATCTCCACCCGGTCCACCATCGGCAAGATCAGCGGCTTTGGCTGGGCGGCCGGCTACCTGGGCGGCATTGTGGCCTTGCTGCTGGTCTACTATGGGCTGATCAAGCCCGACGTCGGCGCCTTCGGCATCACCAGCGCCGACGGCATGAAATACCGGGCCGTCGCCGTGTTTTCGGCCGTGTGGATCCTGGTCTTCGCCCTCCCGGTCATGTTTGCCATCCCCGAATCGCCCCGCAACCCCCTGATGCCCCGTCTCGGCTTTTTCCAGGCTTACCGGGAATTGTGGAGGACCATCGTCCGGCTGGCCCGCACGTCCCGCCACACCCTGTTCTTCCTGATCGCCAGCGCCGTGTTCCGCGACGGGCTCGCCGCGATCTTCACCTTCGGGGCAGTCATAGCCGTGGGGTCCTTCGGGTTCAAGACCGGCGATGTGCTCATCTTCGCCATTGCCGGGAACGTGGTGGCCGCCCTGGGGGCGATGTCCGCCGGCTTCTTCGACGACGTGGTGGGGCCCAAGGCCGTCATCGTGACGTCGCTGGCCGGACTCGTTGTCTGCGGCGGCGCCCTGTTCTTCCTGCACGGCAAGACGGCGTTCTGGATCTTCGGGCTGCTGCTGACCCTGTTTGTGGGACCCGCCCAGTCATCGGCACGCACCTTCATCGGCAGGCTCGCGCCGGAGGGGCAGGAGGGCGAGTTGTTTGGCCTCTACGCCACCACCGGGCGCGCCGTGTCCTTCCTGGCCCCGGCCATGTTCACGGTGTTCATCGCCGTGTTCGGCACCCAGCGCTGGGGCATCCTGGGGATCGTGCTGGTGCTGGTGCTCGGCCTGGCCCTCCTGCTGCCGGTCAAAAGGCCCGAACTTCACACCGCCGGGCGTTAGATCGAGGTGCGGTGGAAGTTCTTGAAGGACCGCGACGCCGTGGGGCCGCGCTGGCCCTGGTAGCGGTTGCCGTACTGGCCGCTGCCGTAGGGATGTTGGGCCGGTGAGGAGAGCTGGAAGAAGCACAGCTGGCCAATCTTCATGCCGGGCCACAGCTTGATCGGCAAGGTGGCCACGTTGGAGAGCTCCAGGGTGATGTGCCCGGAAAAGCCGGGGTCGATGAAACCTGCGGTGGAGTGGGTCAACAGGCCCAGGCGGCCCAGCGACGACTTTCCTTCCAGCCGGGCGGCGACGTCGTCGGGCAGCGTGACGGTTTCATAGGTGGAGGCGAGGGCAAATTCGCCAGGGTGCAGGATGAACGCGTCTTCCGGGTCCACCTCGACGAGGCGGGTCAGCTCGGGCTGCTCCTCGGCCGGGTCGATGTGGGCATAGCGGTGGTTGTCGAAAAGCCGGAAATACCTGTCAATGCGCACGTCGACACTGGAGGGCTGCACCATGGACGGGTCATAGGGGTCCAGGACTATCCGGTCAGCGTCAATTTGGGCTCGGATGTCGCGGTCTGAGATCAGCACCCTCTAAAAATAGCGCATGCCCGCCCACCCGAAGCGCCGTGGACTAATTGCTGCGCCCCGGACGTTGAATTCTTTACGGCAATCGGCAGCCCACCACGACTAAGGTAAGAGCATGAATATTGAAGAGACCCCTCTTCCGGGCATCGGCGTCCGCCGCGAAGTTCGCCTCGCCACCGGCCGCAGGGTGGGTGTGGTGACCCACCGCGACGGCCACACCGAACTGATCCTCTCCCGCGTGGACGACCCCGACGCCTGTGCAGCGTCCATCCCGCTCACCGCCGAGGAAGCCTCGGCGCTGGGGACGCTTCTTGGATCGACCCAGCTCATCGCCCAGCTTGCGAACGAACAAAAGGACGTCACGGGCGTCACGACCCACCAAATTCTGTTGCGCGAAGGAACCGCCTATGCCGGCCGTCCCCTCGGCGACACCCAAATGCGCACCCTGACCGGCACGTCCATCGTGGCCCTGCTGCGCGGCGACGAGGTCATCGGGTCCCCGCGCCCGGACCAGATCCTGGAAGTGGGCGACCTGGTGGTCATCGTGGGCACGGAGACAGGCCTGGCAAAGGCAGCCCAAATCCTGCAGTCCAGGTTGTAGATCGCTATTGGATCCAATCACCCTCTCCCTCATCCAGCTCGGCATCGTATTTTTTGCGCTGGGCTTTTTGGGGAGGCTTGCCGGCCGGATTGGCATGTCCCCCGTGCCGCTGTACCTGCTGGGCGGGCTGGCGTTCGGCCATGGCGGTCTCGTCGACTTTGGCAGCATCAACGACTTTGCCCACATCGGCAGTGAGATTGGTGTCATCCTGCTCCTGCTCATGTTGGGGCTGGAATATGCGGCGCGCGAGCTCGTCACGGGGCTGCGACAATCCTGGATGGCGGGCCTGCTGGACCTGCTGCTGAACATGGCACCAGGCGTGGCCGTGGCGTTTTTGCTTGGCTGGGGGCCGGTGGGCGCCCTGGTCATGGCCGGCATCACCTACAGCTCGTCCTCGGGCATCATCGCCAAGGTGTTGGGTGACCTGGGCCGGCTCGGCAACCGGGAAACCCCCGTGGTCCTGGCCATCCTGGTCATCGAGGACCTGGCCATGGCCGCCTACCTGCCCATCCTGACAGCGGTCCTGGCCGGGGTGTCGCTCCTGGGCGGGCTGACCGCCCTCGGAATTTCCCTTGCCGTCATCACGGTGGTCCTGCTGGGCGCCCTGCGGTACGGGCACATTGTCTCCAACATGCTCGAAAGCCCCGACCGGGAGTCGTTCCTGTTGAAGCTGTTGGGTGCCGCGCTGCTCGTGGCCGGTGTGGCCTCCGCCCTGCAGGTTTCAGCCGCCGTGGGCGCGTTCCTGCTGGGGATCGCCATTTCCGGGGGCACGGCGGAGAACGCAACCCGCGTGCTGGAACCCCTGCGTGACCTGTTCGCCGCCATGTTCTTTGTGCTGTTCGGCCTGAACACGGATCCCCGCAGCATCCCGCCGGTGCTCGGCGTCGCGCTGCTCCTGGCCGTGGCCTCCGCCGCAACCAAGGTGGTCACGGGCTGGTGGGCGGCCCGCCGCCAGGGCATCGCCCTCCTGGGCCGGGCCCGTGCCGGCGCCGCGCTCATTGCCCGCGGCGAGTTCTCCATTGTCATTGCCGGGCTGGCCGTGGCCTCCGGCGCCGTGCCGAAGGAACTTGCCGCCCTTGCCACCACCTACGTGTTGATCATGGCCGTGTTTGGCCCCGTGGCGGCCCGGTATGTGGAACCGCTCATGCGCCTGTTCCAGGGCAAGTCCCCCGGCCGGGAACCTGAAGTCATCATGTAAGCCGGCCGGGACGGCCCGGGCCGGATACCCTCCCGCCGCGCTGGTGCCCGGCCGCACCGTGTGGCGGTGTCCTGAGGCGGTGCAAACATCCGCTAGACTTTTCATCGAAGCACCCCGCAGGGACCTCGGTTCACGGCGGGGAATGCTTTTGTGCGGGCGTAGCTCAATGGTAGAGCGCTAGCTTCCCAAGCTCGATACGCGGGTTCGATTCCCGTCGCCCGCTCCCCTCCGACCAGTGCCCCTGTTGCTCAGAACAGGGGCACTGCTTTTATGTGGAGCTTCCTTCCTTGGGCTGTACACTTGTTCGCCGCTCTCTGCCCGAGGCGGCCGGGTCCCGGCGGGTGCGTGTAGGGTCAGGGCTACGGGACCATCTTCGGTCCCAACTTCAGGGAGCTGACATGGGCGACAAATCACCACGGCAAACCGCATCAAAAAAGTCCAGCAAGTCAATCAAGGAAAAGCGTGCCGACAAGAGGGCAGGCGAAGCAGGTGCCGGGATCGCAGACAAGCCCACTGCCGCAAAGAAGAAATGAGCGCCGCAGGAACCGGGCTGCGGCTCGGCGTTCTGGGGGCCTCGCGCAAGCCGGATGAACGCCGCGCACCCATCCACCCCGAACATTTTTCCCGCATTGAGCCGGACGTTCTCGCGAGCATGGTGGTCGAGGAAGGTTATGGCGCCCAGTTCGGGGTTCCGGACCCAGCACTCGCCGCCCTGGTGGGCTCCGTGGCGCCGCGCGAAGAGGTGATCGCGGGGGCTGACGTGGTCCTTTTGCCCAAGCCGCAGGCCTCCGACCTGGCGGAGCTCAGGGATGGCCAGGTGCTCTGGGGATGGCCGCACTGCGTCCAGGACCGGGCCATCACGCAACTGGCAATTGATAAGAAGCTGACACTGATCGCCTTTGAAGTCATGAACCACTGGGCGCCCGACGGTGGCCTGGGCCTGCATGTTTTCCACAAGAACAATGAACTGGCCGGTTATTCCTCCGTCCTGCATTCGCTCTCGCTCATCGGCTCCACGGGAGATTATGGGCGCCGGCTCAAGGCAGTGGTGATCGGTTTTGGCGCCACCGCCCGCGGCGCCGTGACAGCGTTGAATGCACTGGGCATCCACGATGTGCAGGTGCTGACCAGCCGCAGCGTGGCCGCCGTCGCCTCCCCCATCCACTCCGCCGAGATGGTGCAGTTCGACTTTGCCCCGGACCCGCCGCACACCGGATTCGTCATGCTCGACGACGGCGACGCACCCCTGGCCGCGTTCCTCGCCGAGGCGGACATCGTAGTCAACTGCACGCTGCAGGACCCCAATGCGCCCATGACGTACCTGGTGGAGGCAGACCTGGCCGGTTTCCGCCCGGGCAGCCTGATTGTGGATGTGTCCTGCGACGAGGGCATGGGGTTCAGCTGGGCCCGCAACACCAGCTTTGCCGACCCCATGTTTACCGTGGGTGTCAACGTCAATTACTACGCGGTGGACCACTCCCCCTCTTACCTGTGGAATTCATCCACGTGGGAGATCAGTGAGGCCCTGCTGCCGTTCATTGAGCCCGTTTTGGCTGGCCCCTCCGCATGGCAGGAAAGCGAGACCATCCGGCGCGCCATTGAAATTCAGGATGGCGTGGTCAAAAACCCTGCCATCCTGCAATTCCAGAAGCGCCAGGACAGTTATCCGTACCTTCCCTTGGCCGGAGTGCAGCCCGGCGCCTGTTAATCGGCGCCTACACGTCCCCGTTTTGGATGACGTGCTGCGCTGCTTCCGGCAGGAGCGGTTCAAACAGTTCCACCGGGTTGCCGGAGGGGTCTTCCACCACCACCTGGACCACGCCAATCCCCGGCATCACCTCGCTGCGGAAGCGCACCCCGGCGGCCCGCAGCCGGGCCACCTCCGCAGTGAGGTCCCGCACTTGGAGGGAAAATCTGTTCCAGCCGCCGGGGGCCGGCATGGTGCCGTCCGCCATGGCCCGGCCGCCGCCGCCCGGGGCCCCCTTGGCGTCCAGCGCGCCCGGCGCGCTGAGCAGCAGCCGCAGGGCGCCGCGGGTGAGCATGGCAAATCCCGGGGCGGGGTGCATCACCTCGGTGAACCCCAGGGACTGGACGTAAAAGCCTATGGCGGCATCGACGTCGTGCACTATATAGCGCACGCTGACTTGTTCCATGGTTGCCTTCTTCGAGTGTGTGGCTGTGGCGTCAATCCGCGGACGGGGTGCTGCGGGAGCGCTGCGTGCGCTCCACCAAGGAATCCAGCCGCGCATGCAGTTCCGCCGGGAGCCGCACGGAGACCACTTCCTGCGGTTGTCTCGGCGTGGACGGCATGGTTCCCACTTTCGGATGAGGACGGGTTCTGATCCAAGCTGCGTTGTCCTGCGACGCGTGTAAACAATGTTTACCACTCCATGCAGCCGTTGGCCATGGCCAGATTTTCTCGTCCCGGCATCGGTGCAGTGGCCGCGCGTAGCATGGACGCCATGGTTGACTCGTTGACGCGCGACCAGCGCCACAAGGTCATGGCGAACATCAAGGGCAAGGATACCAAGCCGGAAATGACGGTCCGCCGCCTGCTGTTTGCGCAGGGCTACCGCTACCGGCTCCACGCGGCGGGGCTGCCCGGCAGGCCCGACATCGTGTTTGGTGCCCGCCACAAGGCCATCTTTGTCAACGGTTGCTTTTGGCACTCGCACTCCTGCCCGAGCGGCACGCACAAGCCGCAAACCAATCCCGAATTTTGGGAGGCCAAGCGCAGCCGCACCGTGGAGCGGGACGCGCGGGTTCTGGCACTCCTCCACGAACTGGGCTGGGAGGCTTTCACTGTGTGGGAATGCGAGCTGAAGTCCCTCGATGCGGTGTCCGCCGCGCTGGGCGCCTTTCTGGGACCGCCGCGGCAGTCCGGCACCGGCACTGGGAACAGCACCAGCCAAGGTGTCAATAACCATTTACCCCTGGCCCCCAGGATGCGTCCGCCCTATGCTCAAGGGAATCGACCTATTTAGTCAACGAAAAAGGTGATTTCATTGGGGATGTCAAAGGTGGAAATGGTTCCGGACGAGACTGGGCAGCCGGGCAGGCTGCCCGCCACACGCAAACCATGGACACCATCGGGGTTCTGGCCCCATCAGCCCCTCCGGCAGGCGCCGCTGCCCGACGATGTGGCGGTCACTGGAACTGGCGCAGCAGCGGGCATTCAAACGGATCCACTGCCGTGAGGCCCACCCGGTTAAGGTAGGCCACCACGATGGCGTAGGACTCCACCAGCGAGGTTTCGGTCAGTTCGATGCCGTTTCTTTCACACGCCGCGCGGACCAGTTCAGTGCTGCGCCGCAACTCGGGGCGGGCCATGTCCGGGAACAGGTGGTGCTCCACCTGGCGGTTCAGCCCGCCCAGCAGCGTGTCCATGAAGAATCCTCCGCGAATGTTCCGGCTGGTCAGCACTTGCCGGCTCAGAAAGTCCACTCGGCTGCCGGATTCCAGAATCGGCATGCCCTTGTGGTTTGGCGCGAACGACGCCCCCATGTAGAAACCGAACACTGCCATCTGTACGCCAACGAACGCCAGCGCCATGCCCCACGGCAACACGAGCAACAGCGCCGTGAGCAGGGCCCCGAAGCGCAGCACCAGCAGGCCGATCTCCACATAGCGGTAGCGCACACCGCGGCGGCCCAGCAGGGTCTTGAACGAGTCCAGCACCAGGCTGTAGCCCAGGAACAAGATGATGGGGAACAGCAGAGTGCCCTGGTGCCGCGTAAACACCGCGGCCACGCCGTGTTTGGTGGCCGCGCCCTCCTCGTGGAACACCATCACGCCGGTGTGGATGTCCGGATCCTTGCCCCTCGTGTTGGGGTTTTGGTGGTGGGCCGTATGCTTCCTGACCCACATCGCATAGCTCATGCCCACCAAAAGCGGCCCCAAAATCCGGGCGGACCAGTCGTTCATGCGCCCGGAGGCAAAGATCTGGTGGTGCGCGGCCTCATGGGCCAGGAACGCGAACTGGGTGAACAGGATGCCCAGCCCCGCCGCGATCAGCAGCTGGTACCAGGTCTGGCCCAGCACGACGAATCCGGTGCCGGCCGCCCCCAGGGCCAGCAGCAGTACGGCGAACACCGTCAGGTAGAACATACGGCGGCGGCGCATGAGTCCCGCGGCCCGCACCGTTCGCAGCAGGGTTGAGTAGCTTTCGACAACTCGGTTTGAAGATGTGGGCATGGTGTCACCGGCAGGGTCAGGGTCGACCGTTCAAGCCGGCAATGAAAACGCGAACTAGCGCTTCTTCCATGGTAGGTCGGCCGGCTGGGAAAGTCGCCTACGCACTTTTCGGCGTGATGGCCGTTTTGGGCACGATGAACACCGGCTGCCTGAGGCTGCGGAGGTTGACCCTGAGCATCAGCTGTCCACGCCGCGCCAGGACCAGGCCAATGCCGGCGGCCGCCAGGGCCGGCACGCCGCCGGCAATGAGCATGGCCCATTGCACGCCGAGGTTTTCCGCCAGCCAGCCCATCAGCGGGCCGCCCAGCGCCTGCCCGCCAATGAGCACCATGATGTACAGGCTCATGACGCGGCCGCGGACCAGGACGTTCGTAGACATCTGCACCAGCTGGTTGGAGTTGGTCAGGAACATCAGCGAGGCAAATCCGGCCACCACCATCACCGCCCCAAAGGTGACCATGTTCGGCGACAGTGAGGCCACCATGAGCACCACGCCGTAGGCGCCGGCGGCCGTCATGACGGTCCGCAGCCGCAAGGTGGCGATGCGGGTGGAAGCCAGCGCGCCGCCCAGTGCCCCGAGCGCCACGAGCGTGTTGAGCAGTCCGTAGCCGCCGGCACCGGCGTCGAACACCTTGTTGGCGTAGGCCGCCATGAGCACGGCCAGGCTGAGGCCGAAGACCGCGAAGAACGCCGCCATGACCGCCGGCCAGAAAATGGTGGGCTTGGCCAGGGCATAGCGGACGCCTTCCCTGAGCTGGCCCTTGGACCGCTTGACCGGGGCGGATTTGACCAGCTCGCCCGGGCGGATGAACAGGAGCGAGGTGACGGTGATGCTGCAGGCCAGGGCGTTGGCTGCGAAGGCCCAGCCCCCACCCACGGCGGTGATGAGGATCCCGCTGATGGCAGGGCCGATCATGCCGCCCATCTGAAAAATGGAGGAGTTCAGGCTGATGGCGTTGCGCAGCTGCCGCGGCCCGACGAGTTCGTTGACGAAGACCTGGCGGGCCGGCTGGTCGGCCACCACCACCAGTCCCAGCACAAAGGCAATGACGTAAATGTGCCACACCTGCAGGTGCCCTGTCAGGGCCAGGGCAGCCATGATGGCGGCCAGGACGCCGGCCGAGCCCTGGCTAAGCATGAGGATCAGGCGCTTGGAGCACCTGTCGGCCAGGATTCCGCCCAGCGGCATGAGCACCAGGGACGGGATGAACTGCATGAAGACCGTGATGCCCACTGCCGTGACGGAGCCGGACAGCTCCAGGACCAGCCAGTCCTGGGCCACACGCTGCATCCACACGGCGATGACGGCGAGCAGGTTGGCTGAGGCAAAGATGCGGTAGTTGCGGATCTTGAGCGAAGAAAACGTCTGGCTCCACGGCGGACGCGTGGTGACGACGTTGATGGGCGCGGTCAGGGCAGGATGCTGTGTTGCTGGAGGGGGCGTCAAGGCGAAGGTCCATCGGCTCGAAGGGGTGTGTTTTTGCTTCCCTTTAAGCCTAGGCAGCACCAGTTCATGCCAAAAGAGTATGGTGGCTATAAGTAGCATTAGGGAACGTAATAGTAAGGCGGACCGGCGCATGCATGACACACCCACCTTTGACCCCGTGCAGCTCAAGAGTTTCCTCGCCGTCGCCGAAACCCGCAACTTCACCCGCGCCGCCGAACGGCTCGGCATCAGCCAGCCCACCGTCAGCCAGCACGTGCGCAAGCTGGAGCAGGCCGCCGGGCGGGTGCTGGTGGCCCGGGACACCCGGGATGTGCGCCTGACGGACAACGGCGACGCCATGGCCGGCTTTGCGCGCACCATCCTGGCCGCGAACGACGCCGCCACGCGCTACTTTTCCGGCGCCGCCATGCGCGGACGGCTGCGCTTTGGCACGGCGGACGATCTGGCCATCACGGGCCTGCCCCGCATCCTGCGCGAATTCCGCCAGCTCTATCCGCAGATCAACCTGGAACTGACGGTCAGCCAAAGCGACCAGCTGCACCGGCGGCTAAAGGCCGGGGCGCTGGACCTGGTGTTCGTCAAGTGGGTGTCCGGTGCCCAGGAAGGGGAAGTGGTCAAGCAGGACACCTTTGCCTGGGTGGGGCTGGAACAGACAGTCCTTGAGCCCGGCGCGCCGGTCCCCGTCATCGTGTACCCGGCGCCGAGCCTGAGCCGCAAACTGGCACTGGATGCCCTGGAGCAGGCCGGGCGCACCTGGCGCATCACCTGCTCCACGAAGCAGATCAGCGGGGTGCTGGCTGCCCTGCGCGCCGGGATCGGCATCGCCGTCATGCCGACGTCGCTGGTCCCCGACGACCTTAAGGTCATCACCCGGCGCTTCGAGCTGCCGCCCGTGGGTGACGTGGACTTCACCCTGATCCGCAACCCGCTCGCCAACACCGAGGTGGTGGACGCGTTGACGCAGGCCATCATGGGCCGCAAGCTCACCCCGCTGAGCCGGCGGTAGCCGCCGTAAGCGAACTCACAAATCGGCCATCCGCGGTCGCGGTAGACTGGTGGGGTTATGAACCGAACCATGTTTAAGTCCAAGATCCACCGCGCCACGGTGACCCACGCCGACCTGCACTACGTCGGCTCCGTCACGGTTGACCAAGATCTGCTGGACGCCGCGGACATTTTGCCCGGCGAGCTGGTCTCCATTGTCGACATCACCAACGGTGCCCGCCTGGAAACGTACACCATTGCCGGCGAGCGCGGCTCGGGCGTGATCGGCATCAACGGTGCCGCCGCACACCTGGTCAATGTGGGCGATCTGGTCATTATGATCACCTACGCCCAAATGTCCGACGCCGAGGCCCGCGACTATGTGCCCACCGTCGTCCACGTGGATGCGCAAAACAAGATCGTGAAGCTGGGCACCGACCCGGCCGAGGCCGTCACCGAAGGCCTGCTGCGCCCCGCCCTGGCCCTCTAGTTTTCGCCGGCCGGGCCTGCCGGTGGTCGGGCTTGTCGAGACCTGGATCTCGACAAGCTCAATCACCGGGCGCCTGCTCAATCACCTGACACCTTGCCCAATCACCGGACGCGGTGCCCAATCACTGGTTGTCCCGCCAGGAATGCGCTGGCGCATAGCCGATGACCCTGCGTGCCGCGTCGATCGCGAGCAGCGTCTCATGCCCCGAGACGTCGCGGCGCCGCTCCAGCCCCGGGAAAAACTCATCCAGCAGCTCCGCCGACGGTCGGTCCATGACCGTGTCCGCCGCCGCAATGATCAGGTTTTCGCTCCCCGTGCTCGCGGCTTCGACGGCGTTGCGGCAGGCGGCGCCGACGTCCCGGGCGTCCACATAACCCCACAGGTTCCAGGCCCGCGAGAGGGGATCGGCCCAGAACCCCGGGACCTGCGCATATTCGTCCGCGCTGAAGATGTTGGTCAGCCGCAGGCCCACAAACGGGATCCCCGACCAGGCGGCAAACTGGGCCGCGGCCGCCTCGCCCAGCACCTTCGAAAGCGCATACGTCGAGGAAGGGTGGGGGAAATGGGCCTCGTCGACGGGCGCATAGCGCAAGGTCCCGCCGTCGCCCGCGAAGGGCAGGCCCAGCGTGGTCTCGCTCGACGCCCACACCACGCGGGCCAGCCCCAGCGCCTGCGCGGCCAGGAACACATTGTGGTTCATCGCCGTGTTGCGGTTGAGGGTCTCGGCGGGCGGGAACATGCCCGGCTCCGGGATGTTGGCCAGATGGACCACGGCGTCCGCCCCGGTGAGCGCCTGCAGCGCCTGCCCGTAGTCGGTCAGGTCCACGCGCATGGTGGGAGTGCCCAGGTCCGAGTTGCGGCCAACGGGCCCGGCCAGGTCACAGGCCAGGACCTGGTACCCATGGGCCAGGAACTCGGCCACCGCGGCGCGGCCGGCCTTGCCATGGGCACCGGTGACGGCGACGGTCTTGACGGGAAGGACGCTCATGCTGACTCCTGGTGGCTGGGCAATGCACAGTGAAAGGGTGTTCCCCGATTAAGCTTAGGGGGTGCCCGCCACCCCGACCTCCCGACCGTTGCAGCCGTGCTAGCCGTCGTCGAGGGTTTCTCGGTGGTGTGGCTCATAATCCTGGTGGGCTGGTTCGTGGGCCGCCGTAACGTGCTGGGCGACAACGCCGCGCAGGTGCTCAGCCGGCTCTCGTTCTTCGTGGCAAGCCCGGCGCTGCTGCTGGAGACCCTCGCCAAGGCGGACCTGAAACAGGTGTTTTCCGAACCGCTGCTCGTGGCTGCCGCGAGCGCCGTGTTCACCGGCCTGCTGTTCCTGCTGGTTTCCCGGTTTTGGTTCAAACGGAGCCTGAGCGAGGCACTGGTCGGGGCCATGTCTTCCTCGATTGTCAACGCCGCCAACCTGGGCATCCCCATTGCCGCCTACGTGCTGGGCGACGCGGCGCTCATCGCGCCCGTGCTGATTTTCCAGCTGGCGTTTTACACACCCTGCTATTTACTGCTGCTCGACGCCACCACGAGCGGGCACCGGGCCACACCGGGGCGCGTCTTTTTGCAGATCTTCCGCAACCCCATGATCCTGGGCACCGTGGTGGGGCTGGTCCTGGCCGCGACCGGCTGGCGGCTGCCGTCGCTGGTGGCCGAGCCCGTCCACCTCATCGGCGGTGCCGCGATCCCCGCCATCCTCATTGCCTTTGGGATGTCGCTGGGCAGCAGCAAGCCGCTTGCGGCAGTTGACGGACGGCGGACCGACACCTTGTTGGCCACCGGCTTCAAGCTGGTGCTGCACCCCGCGGTGGCATTCCTGCTGGGTCATCTGGTCCTGGGCATGGACGGGGCGGCGTTGTTCGCCGTCGTGGTGGCCGCGTCCCTGCCCTCGGCCCAAAATGTGTACGTGGCGGCCCAACGCTACCTGGTGGGGCTCATCGTGGCGAAGGACACCGTGCTGCTGACCACCGTACTGGCCATCCCGGCGATGTTCGCGGTGGCGCTGCTGTTCGGTTGACGCGCGCCACGGCGCGGGGGCCACGGCACTTGGTCCACGGCAAAGCCCTGCGGCGCCCTTGCCGCACCAAAAATGTGACGCAGGGTACGCTTTTGCCATGGCTACCAACTCACCTGCAGAGACCGTCGCAACCTTCAAGGCCGGCTACACCTTCAGCGGTTCGTCCATTGCCCTGGGCGCAGCGCTCGTGGACGGGCAGGTCCACCCCGAAGCCCAAATCAGCCTGCCGCTGGCCATGATGAACCGCCACGGCCTGGTGGCCGGCGCCACGGGCACGGGCAAGACCGTGACGCTCCACATGATTGCCGAGCAGCTTTCCACAGCCGGCGTCCCCGTATTCATGGCTGACATCAAGGGCGACCTCACGGGCCTGGCCACGGCGGCGGAGGGCAGCGGCAAACTGACCGCGCGCACGCAGGCCATCGGCCAGCAGTGGGAATCGAAGGCGTTCCCGGTGGAGTTTCTGGCACTGGGCGGCGCCGGCAACGGCGTGCCGGTGCGGGCCACCATCACCAGTTTCGGCCCGGTGTTGCTTTCGCGCGTCCTGGGCCTGAATGAAACGCAGGAATCAAGCCTCCAGCTGGTGTTCCACTACGCGGACACCAAAAGCCTGGAACTGTACGACCTCAAGGACCTGCGCGCCGTCATCCAGTTCCTCACCTCGGACGAGGGCAAGGCGGACCTGGAGGAGCTGGGCGGGCTGTCCAAGGCGACGGCCGGCGTCATCCTGCGCAACCTCATCACCCTCGACGCGCAGGGCATGAGCGATTTCTTTGGCATGCCGGAGTTCGACACCGCCGAGCTGCTGCGCACGGCCCCCGACGGCCGCGGCGTCATCACCTGCCTGGAACTGCCCAGCGTGCAGGACAAGCCGCTGCTGTTCTCCACCTTCCTGATGTGGCTGCTGGCGGACCTGTTCCGCGAGCTGCCCGAGGTGGGCGACGCCGACAAGCCCAAGCTGGTGTTCTTCTTCGACGAGGCGCACCTGCTCTTCAACGGCGCCAGCAAGGCCTTCCTGAATGCCATCACCCAGACGGTGCGGCTGATCCGATCCAAGGGCGTGGGCATCTTCTTCGTCACGCAGACCCCCAAGGACGTCCCCGGCGAGGTCCTCGCCCAGCTGGCCAACCGCGTCCAGCACGCCCTGCGCGCCTTCACCCCCGACGACGCGAAGGCACTCAAGGCCACCGTGTCCACCTTCCCGGTCAGCAGCTACGACCTCGAAGAAGTCCTCACCTCGGCCGGCATTGGCGAGGCCGTGGTCACCGTCATGAATGAAAACGGCGCCCCCACCCCCGTGGCACTGACCCGCATGCGCGCACCCGGCTCCGTCATGGGGCCCAGCACCGACGCCGCCGTCAAGGCAGTGGTAGCCGCCTCGGCCCTGCTTCCCACCTACGGCACTGCCGAGGACCCGGTGTCCGCCTACGAGAAGCTCGAATCCCAGGCCGCGGCCCCCGCAACCGGCCCCGCCGTGGGCACCCCGGCGCCCCCTCCCCCGCCCACCAATCTCCCCGCCCCCAAGAACGACGGCGGCGGCGTGGGCGCCGAGGTCATGGGCGCCTTGGGCGGCGTGCTGGGAACCGGCGTGAAAAGCATGATCCGCTCCATGGGATCGCAGCTGGGCCGCAGCCTGATGCGCGACATGTTTGGCACGGCACCGCGCCGGAGGCGGTAATCGGTCCGGCCCCGCCCACAGGTCACAATGCCGTCCCCGCCCTGGGGCGGATTCCACTGCCCCCTGCCCCAGACGGTACAGTGGACGGCGTGAAGAACGGGGCCCCACTCATCAAGGTTGCCGCTACGTGGCTGCTGATACTGATGCTGGCCATCGCTGCGGCCATCATCACCATCACGGTGGTGAACACCAATTCCTTCGGGCCTGCGCGGACAGTGGAAAACTACCTGGATGCGCTTCGCGCCGGCAACGGCGCCAAGGCGCTGGGCCTCCTGCATGGCAGGGTCCCCTCGGCCAACGCCGCCGTCCTGGACGGCCCTGGCCTGGCCAGGTCGCAGCAGGATTTGAAGGACGTCAAGGTTGGCGATCCCGTCGCCGGCCCGGACCACAGCCAAAAGGTGACCGTCAGCTACACGATTGGCGGCCAGGCACTGTCCACCGACTTCAAGCTGGCGCAGGGCCCCAAGCGCTGGCTGTTCTTTGACACCTGGAGCATCGTCCCCACCACGCTGCCCGTCCTTGACGTGTCCGTGGTCAATGCCAACCAGGCGTCCGTCAACGGCGTCGATGTCAACATGCCCAACGGCAAGAATTCCTTCGCGGTGTTTTACCCCGGCAGCTACTCTGCCGACTACAAGTCGCCGCTTTTTGCCGCCCCCGCCGTCCAGCGCAGCGTGACGGACCCGCTGGTGTCCGTTCCCGCCGTCACACTGGCCACCGGGCCCACTGGCGAGCTGCTGTCCCAGGTCGGCTCCACCATTCACAAGTACCTCGACGCGTGTGCCAAGCAGACAGTGCTTATGCCCGCCAACTGCCCGATGAGCGCGGCCACCAACAACCGCGTCGTTTCGGCGGTCAAGTGGAGCATCGTGGACTATCCCCAGGTGTCCATCACCCCCTATGGCGGCAAGTGGATCATGGCACCGCTGACGGTCCGGGCACAGGTGCAGTACCAGGAACAGGACCTTTTCACCGGGGCCGTGGCACCCTTCATGCATGCCGAGGACTTTGGCTTCACGGCCAAACTCTCGATCGCGGGCAATACGGTGGGTGTGACACCGGTGGTCAGCTACTAATTCCGGCATCCGGTACGTAATTAGAGAACAGAACAATGCCCTTATTGGGGTATCCTAAGTAAGCCCTGCCTTACTTCCGCGTCACGCCAAGGATCCCCATGACCGATTCCCTCCCTGCCCCTGCCCCAAACATGGCAGCGGCCGTCACGGCCTACCGCAGCTACGTCGCAGGGAAGCTCGCCACGCTCGCAGGCCAGGTGCTGTCCGTCAAGGCATCGGTCGGCAACAACGACCTCGATGCCGCCCGCAGCCAGTGGCTGGAGGCGCAGCTGACCTGGCAGCGCGTAGGCGCGGCCTACGGCAGCTTCGGCGACCACGGCGTCGCAATCAACGGGCTCCCGGCCGGGCTCCCCAAGGGCGCTGCGGATCCCGGCTTCACGGGCCTGCACCGGCTGGAATACGGGCTGTTCCACGGACAGGGGCCCGGCGAGCTGGCACCAGTCGCGGCCAGGCTGCACGCCGACGTTGCCGAGCTGCTGGGCCGGCTGCCGACGCTTGAGCTGGCCGGCTCGGACATGCCGCTGCGCTGCCACGAAATCCTCGAAGACTCCTTGCGGGACAACCTGTCCGGCAACAACGACCAGGGAAGCGGCATGGCCTTGGCCCTGACGGCTGCGGACCTCGACGGCACCCGCGTGGTGCTGGCCCTCCTGGGCACCCTCATTGACAACCTGGCGCACGGATACACGACGCGGGTTTCCGCTTCCCTCGACAAACTGGGCACTGCGCTGGAGCGTACCAAGACGGGCCGCGAATGGCCGGCGTGGAAGGCACTCCCCCTGGCCGCGCGCCAACCCGTTACCGCCTCCCTGGGCGCCGCCCTCGAGTCCCTCGCCTATGTCCCCGCCCTGTTCTCCACTGATGACTGACCCGGAGCCCGTCATGCACAATTCCGCATCTGAAACGCCAACCGCACGCCCGGGACGCCGCTCTTTCCTGATCGGGGCGGGCACCGGCGCCGCCGCCACGGCCCTGGCCGCCACAGCTGCCAACGCCGCCATCCACCCAACACGGATCACGACGCCGGACTCCCCCTCCGCGCCTGCCGTCCCCTTTCACGGAACGAACCAGGCGGGCGTGTACCGCCCTGCCACCCAGCAGCGCCAGGCCTGCTTTGCGGCGTTCCGGGTGCTGGCTGCCGACCAGGCGGAGCTGAAGACGCTCCTGCAGGTGCTCACCAGCCAAGGCGCCCGGCTTGCCAAGGGCGTGCAGGCGTCCGAACCTGTCCCGGCCGAGGACCTGCCCGCCATAGCCGGCGGGCCGCCGTCGAACTCCGGGGTTCTGGGCGAGGACGTGCCGCCGGGCTCCTTTACCATGACGGTCGGACTGGGCGCGAGCCTCTTCGACAACCTCGCCTACGGCCTGGCGGGCAAGAAACCAAAGGGCCTCACCGGCATGCGGGTCTTCCCGAACGACACCCCAGACCCGACGTGGACGGGCGGGGACCTGCTGCTGCAGCTGTGCGCAGATTCCGCGGACATGATCCACTACGCGCTCCGTGAGATCACCAAGGCCACCCGCGGCCTTCTGGCACTGTCCTGGAAGATCAACGGCTTCCACTCCGCACCACGTCCCGCCGGGAACCCGCGGAACCTGTTTGGCTACAAGGACGGGATCGTCAACCCCCGCCAGGACGACCATCTGGTCTGGATCACGCCGGAATCCGGCCAGCCGGACTGGGCCGTGGGCGGCACGTTCATCGTGGTGCGGCTGATTCGGATGCTCGTGGAGTTCTGGGACCGGGTGGGGCTGGGAGAACAGGATGGCATGATCGGCCGGCACCGGGCCAGCGGGGCGCCGCTGGGTGCCGTGCATGAGACTGACACGCCGGACTACGCAAACGATCCCGAAGGGCAGAACATTCCGCTGGACGCCCACATCCGCCTGGCCAACCCGCGCACCAAGTCCACCGACGCCTCACGGCTGCTGCGCCGCGGCTACAACTACGACCTCGGAGTGGACCTCAACGGCAACCTGCAGGCCGGGTTGATCTTCACCAGCTTCCAGCGGAACATCCAGTCCCAGTTCGAGGCGACGCAACTTCGGCTGGTGGATGAGCCCATGACCGACTACATCGAGCCATTTGGCGGAGGCTATTTCATTGGGCTGCCTGGGGTCCAGGCGGCTGACGGCTTCCTCGGCGAGGGCTTGTTTAATTAAACCGGCGACCGGGGCCCGGTGGTCGGGGCCCGTCGAGGCCCGGTGGTCGAGACGCGGTGGGGCCCGGTTGCCGAGCCCGTCGAGGCCCACCGAGGCCGTGGTTGCGGGCGTTTTGCAGGCCTGCACCGGCGTTGTTTCCTCCACAGGGCGGGCCGCGCCTTGAATAGTACACACGTTCGGATAACTACCTGTTTTTGTCAGTGGTCCCGGATAGTCTTATGGGTATGGAAGCAATGGCAGGGACGCCGGGACAGCCCGGTTACACACAGGAGCGCAGCAACGCCGACGGGCACGTCCGCCGGCTGATCGCCCTGGCCGCGGCCCTGGCCCGCTCCGCAACGCCAGCCGCCCCGGCCACACCCGGCCCCGGCCCCGGCCCCGGCCCGGGGCCGCATGCCGCGGCCCCGCTGGGCTTGGACGTCGACGCCCTCAGCGATGCCCAGGCCGTCTCCTGGGCCCAGGAACTGGA
>NZ_JAKZGX010000014.1:0-104293 GCF_024539665.1 Arthrobacter sp. STN4 | reverse complement strand
GCCCGTCACACAGGTAGCGGCCCTCCCTCGCCCGGGAGTCCAGTTCCCCGGCCGCCTGGACCTGCAGGGCCTGCACCCACCGGGAAAGCTGCTCGACACTGCGCGCCCACTCCAACACACCCCCATCGCTAAGGGCAACCAACTCCACCCCCAACGGCGCCGCCACCACCGGGGACCCCTCCCACGCCCCCGCCCCACCCGGACCAGCAACCCCGGCAACAGGACCAGCAGCCCCGCCGCCAGCGCCGCCCGTGCCGTTGCTGGCCGCGTCCCTGGTGGCACGGGCCGCGGCCGCGGTCAGGGCGGCGGCCAGGCTGAGCAGGCGGCGGATAGGCCCGCCGGCCACCGACGTCCCTGCCGCCGTGCCGGTGCCTCCCGGGCCCGGCACCCTTGCCGTTGTCTCCATGCACACCACGCTACAACCAGCCACCGACAAACATTCACGGGAAACCCGCGAATGTTGACAACCCTAGAACACACATTCCCTGTGGAGGCCCCACCACACAAAAACGGCCCAAACCAGCAACCACCCCGGCCAACAACGCACGCCGCCACGGCACATGCCCCATCAGGCCACCAGCCAACCCGAACAGACGCGCAAGGCGGACAGTCCGGCGCGCCCGAGCTGGCGGGCCTGGCGGGCCTGGCGGGGCAAGGGTCGCCCTAACACGGAAGGGAGGCCAAGGGCTGTTCGGGGAGGACATCCTGGTTCGCCCTGCGATGCTACGACCGTCACGACAGCCGTCACCACAGGCACGGGTACCGCATACGGTCTCCTGCGGACCCAGACAGTTTTCCCGGCGGGCCCGCCAGCACTCGAACGCGCCGAGTCAGGAACCGGTTGCAGGCGCCGGGGATCCCGACAGCACCGTAAGCAGCGATGTCCCGTCGGGGACACCCAGCCCCGTACACGCGTCCCAGCCAGGCGTCGCGTGGTAGCTGCCGTTGTTGCCGACGGTGATGTCCCGAAAGCCCGGGGCAACCTGTCCTTTCGTTACGGCGGCGTAGAGGACAGGCTGCAACTGGCCCAGTCCGCGCCCGTGCGACTGCACCAGCCGGGCCACCAGGGCGGCCCACAGCGGCGCCACTGCGCTGGTGCCGCCAATGACCATGTCCGTCCCGTCCACCCGGACGCGGTATCCGGTTTGCGGATCTGCCACGGCTGCCACGTCCGGCACGCCGCGCCCCTTGGGCGTGGCTGCAGGTCCCCGGCCGGAGAGCACCGTGACCTGCTGCTGCCAGCTCGGGAGCGGGAAGGCATCGCTGACCCCTCCGCCCGTTGCGGAACTCGTGGAATCATTCCAGACGGTCTCGCTGGTGACGTTCCCGGTGGCGGTGTCCACTTCAAGCCTCGTTCCACCGCACGCGAGCACATGGGGGCTCGACGCCGGGAAGTCAGCATGGTTTTTTCCGTCGCGTTCGGCGTCGGCACTGCCGTTGTCCCCGGCTGCCGCCGTGACCGTGATGCCCAGCATGCCTGCGTCGACGAAGGCGTCGTCCATGGCTGTGCGGGCCTGCGCGGTCCATTGGTCCTCGCTCTGGCCCCAGCTGATGCTGATCGCGGCCGGTGCGGGCGTGTCGTGGATGGCCTTGGAGACGGCGTCCAGGAACCCGGCGTCGGTGTTGGGGGCGAAATAGACTTTCTGGGCGGCGCCCGGCGCAAGGGCGCCGGCCACTTCAATGTCCAGGAGCACTTCGCCGTCGGCGCCCTGGGGGTCGCCTCCGGGGACGTTGACGGCGCCGTCCACGCTGACCGTCTGCACGGACGGGCCGGTGATGCCCAGCTCCGAAAAGTACGTGTCCAGGTCCGATTGGCCGAATCCGCCGCCGAGCTCAATGATGGCAATGACCTGTCCGGTTCCGTCGGTATTTGCCGGGAAGTTGTAGATGCGGCCCAGGTCCAGCGGCGTGTAGCTTACTGAGCCGGCGGCTGCCGGCGCGAAGTGAAAGGGGGCGCGTGCCGACGGCCTGTCGTCGAGTCCCAGCACTGCCGTGACCACGCCGTCCAGGGCCGCCGGTACGCTCAGTTCCCCTGTACGGTGGCGGTGCGTGGACGTTTCATTGTTCGGGCCGACACTGGACACCGTGTCCAGGTCGGTGCCAAAAATGGTGCAAAGCAGGCCCACCGGCCCGGAAACCCGAAGCCTGCGCGAGGCGGGGTCGGTTTCAACCACGGTTGCACCGAGGCCCGTGAAGGTCCGGACGGCAAGGTCGACGTCGGCCGGCGCGGCCGCGTAGGCGGCCGGGATTGCGCTGCCCGCGGCCCGGGGCTTCCCGTGCCCATCCGGGACGGCGCCGGCCCCTGGGGCCCCGGCCTGCACCGATCCCGCCCGGCGCAACACCACGGTCACCGTAATTTCTTCCCGGTACAGCTCATCCTGCGTCCCGGCGCCGGCCGGATGGTGGAGTGCCTGGGGGGCCGGACCGCGGCTGCTGCCGGGGAGGGCAACCAGCTCGGGGCCGGAGTCATGGGCGGCGTGCCGCCCCCGTCGTGGTGCATCGCCCGTTGTTTCCTGGCTGCCGGCGCGCACCTGGCCCTCCCGAGGAGCGTCCCCCTGTGGATCTTGTGCGCCCGGCTGGCCCGCCAGCGGTTCCTTGTCAGACATGGCACTCACCTTTCACTCGTTATCGGCGATACTACGACCCATCGTGGAGACAGACAACGAAGCGGGCGGCGAGCCGCAATTCATCCAGGCAGGTGGGTTGTGCCCTCCGGCGCGACGCGCGGTGGTGGAACCTGACGACAATATCGGCGGCATGGGGCGCAGGCCGGCGGGTGTCAGTGCCGCGCCCCGACGCCGCCAAGGCGCAAGCCCGCAAGCCCCTGCTCCAAGACCGGCTGTCAGCTGCTCCCGAGGGGGACATGGCGGGCAACAGCCTCCACCGTCCGTTGCCCGGATGGGCTGCCGCTCCGGGCGCCTGCCCGCCCCGAGACCAGTTCAGCGGCCTTGAAGGCACCTTCCAGGACGGTGACGGCCGCCCGGTACCGTGCCGTCCCTCCCGGGCCCGGACTGCGGCGCACCCATTCGGCCTGCGCCTGGGCCAAGGCCTTGACGAGGGCCGAGGTCTCGGGAATCCGCACGTCGGCCATGCCGGGAAAGTCAATGGCACTGGCCGGATCCAGCTCGTACCGGCCCCAGCGGGCAAGAACCACGGCATGCCTGGCGCGCAGGGCCTTGCGTTCCGCCTCGGCCAGGCGCAGGGCGCGGGCGTTCGCCTGCTGCACCAGACGGCGACGCACCACGGTGTTGGTCCACCACCAGGTCCCGGCTGCCAGCAATGCCAGGGTGGCGCCCGCCCAACGGTTGAGCACGGCTGCGACCAGCACGGCAGGCAGCACCACGCACAGACCCGCAAAAAGGTACCAGAAGTGGGCGTCGGGGTCATGTTCCAAGGCCGGACGCACTTTCACGAGCCATGTGGTTCCGGCCGTGGCCAGCACCACCAGCACAGCCGTCAAGACAAACCCTGCCAGGGCCGTCACCAACATTTCGGCACCTCCTGCCAACTGCCCCGGGCGCTTGGGTCCGGACACCTGCACCGGGAACCGGCCGCACCGCTTCCCTTATCTCCATTGCAGGCCCTTTCGGGGGCAAGGTCAAGGGTGCGGTGGGGCCACCCTATTCAATGCGGTGCCGGGGCGCTGACTGCTCCATGGCACCGGGCGCATGGCGGGCGGTCCCGGGGCCTGTCCGGGCACGGTTCCGGCCCGGCCCGGCAACGCCGTGACCCTGGCGTTCGACGGCGGGCACCCGCCGGACGGGCGGAAAGTCGGCGGACGTGCCCGTACCTGTTCCGGTCTCGAGGGAAGACTGCACGCGCGGCGGGACCGTTGCCGGGGAGTCGCTCCGGCCGGCTGCCTTCAGCTCCACGGGCGCAGGCTCGGGGTAGGCGTACTTGCCGCCGCGCAGCGCGGATGCGACGGCGGCGACCAGGCAGGCGGCAATGGCGAAGCCAAAGGCGACGGCCAGCCCGTCGGCGAACGGCCCGGAAATCAGGGTCGGGAAGAAACCCCGGCCGGTGAGGTAGGCGGCATTGGCGGGGGAGAGGCCGGCCAGGGCGGCAGGACCCACCAGCGTTTGGATGGGGTTGTAGCCCAAAAGTGAGGCAAAGAGGACGGAGACGGGCGGCAGGGAGGCAACACGGCCGGCGTCGGCCGCGCTGATGCCGTGGGCAATGAGCCCGTTGCTGAGGGTGGCCGGGAGGGTGCTGGCGAGCCCGGTCACCATGAGGGAGAAGAAGATGCCGATGGAGAGGACCATGGCCGAATTTTGGAAGGTGGTGCTCATCCCGGCTCCCACGCCGCGCCGGTTGGGCGGCAGGCTGTTCATGATGCCGGCACGGTTCGGTGCGGCAAACAGCCCCATGCCCACGCCGTTGACGAGCAGTGCCAGTGCGAAGGTCCAGTACTGGAAGTTCACCGGCAACACCAGCAGCCACCAGAAGCTCAGCGCCGCCACCACCATCCCGCCGGTGGCCAGCAGCCTGGCTCCCATCCTGTCCGAGATCCAGCCGGAAACGGGTCCGGCCACGAGGAAGCCGGCGGTCAAGGGCAGCATGTAGACGCCGGCCCAGAGCGGGGTGCTGGCAAAGTCGTAGCCGTGCCGGGGGAGCCAGATGCCCTGCAGCCAGATGATCAGGATGAACATCAGCCCGCCGCGGCCGATGGCGGACAGCAGGCTGGCGAGGTTGCCGGCGGTAAAGGCACGTATGCGGAACAGGGAAAGGTGGAACATTGGATCCGGCACGCGGGTTTCAATGATGCAAAAGGCAGCCAGCACCACGCTGCCGCCGATCAATGCCGAGAGAACCCACGGATTGGTCCAGCCCATGGTGTGCCCGCCGTAAGGCTGGATGCCGTAGGTGATGCCCACCAGCACGGCCACGAGTCCGGCGGCAAAGGTCACATTGCCCCACCAGTCGAGCCTGGCCGGTTGGCGGATGCCGTTGTCGTGCAGCTTCAGGTACGCCCACACGGTGCCGAAGACGCCCACGGGGACGGAGACCAGGAAGACCAGGCGCCAGTCGAGCGGCCCCAGCAGCCCGCCGATGATCAGGCCCAGGAACGAGCCGGCAATGCCGGCCACCTGGTTCAGGCCCAGCGCAAGCCCGCGCTGGTCCACGCCGAAGGCGTCGGTGATGATGGCGTTGGAATTGGCCATGAGCAGCGCCCCGCCAACTCCCTGCAGGATGCGCATGACAATTAGCCAGTACACGCCGGGCACGCCCGTCATCCAGGTGACGGTCAGCAGGATCGAAAAAAGCGTAAAGATGGCAAAGCCGGCGTTGTACATTTTGACGCGGCCATACATGTCACCGAGCCGGCCAAAGCTGACCACCAGCACCGCCGTGACCACCATGTAGCCCATGATCAGCCACAGCAGCAGAGACGTGTTGCCGGGGGCCAGCGGGTTGATCCCCACACCACGGAAAATGTCCGGCAGCGCGATCAAAAGGATGGAGGCGTTGATGGTGGCCATCAACACACCCAGCGTGGTGTTGGACAGCACGATCCACTTGTAGCGCGGGCTGGCAAGGGCGCGCGCACGGGTTGCGGCGGCGGTGGTAGGTGTCAGTTGTGCCTTGGCCACAATGTTCGCACTCCCTGGGAAGCTGGTTCCGTCCATGGGCAGCGGTCGGTGGTTACCTCTGTCAACTAACCATGGTAGTCCCGCGGCGTGCCGTGAAGCTGAAAGATCCCTGTCAACCCGCCGGCTCCCGCCCCGCGGCCCCTTGGGCACGCCGGACCCGGGCTACGGGCCACGCGGCCGCCGCCGTCCAAAACAGCGCCTGTGGTCTGATAACCTGACCCAGTCCGCCGACCTCCCGTCACATTGTCTTGCCGGTTGCAGGTAACGGGTGGACACTGGAATCCGTTGCAGACTTGAGGAGAGCTCCATGCACTTGACGCCCCGGGAACAAGAGAAACTCATGATTGTGGTGGCCGCAGATCTTGCCCGCCGCCGCCAGGCGCGAAGCCTGAAGCTCAATCATCCCGAGGCTGTGGCAATCCTCACCTATGAGTTGATTGAAGGCGCCCGTGACGGGCGCAGCGTTGCCGATCTGATGAGCTGGGGGAGCACCGTCCTGAGCCGCGATGACGTCATGGAGGGCGTCGCGGAAATGATCAAGGACGTACAGGTCGAGGCCACGTTCCCCGACGGCACGAAGCTTGTCACCGTCCACAATCCCATCCGCTGACCGGCCGCCCCAGTGCGCCGTCGTCCGAATAAAGCCGTGAAATGAAAGGCATGCCATGATTCCGGGTGAATACATTCTCCGAAGCGATCCGATTATCTGCAATGAGGGGTCGGTGGCGAAACTGGTGCAGGTCACCAACCGCGGCGACCGGCCCATCCAGGTGGGCTCCCACTACCATTTCCAGGAGGTCAACAAGGCCCTGGAATTCGATCGCGCCGAGGCCCGCGGCCACCGGCTGGACATTCCTGCCGGCACAGCCGTCCGCTTTGAGCCGGGCGACGCCAAGACCGTCAGCCTGATACCGCTCTCCGGCACCCGGGAAGTCCACGGCTTCCGCAACCTCGTCAACGGACCACTCGACGCCAACACGGCGGGGGAAGGCAGCAAATGAGCTTCGAACTGAACCGCAAGCAATACTCGGACCTGTACGGCCCCACCACGGGCGACGCCGTCAGGCTCGCGGACACCGAACTGTTTGCCGAGATTGAGTATGACCTGACCAAGTACGGCGAGGAAGTCGTGTACGGCGGCGGCAAGGTGATCCGCGACGGCATGGGCCAAAACGGCCAGCTGGTCCGCGACGAGGACATCCCGGACACCGTCATCACCAACGTGATCGTGCTGGACCACACCGGCATCTACAAGGCGGATGTGGCCCTGCGCGACGGGCACATCTTCAAGATCGGCAAGGCCGGCAACCCCCAGATCTCCGACGGCGTGGACATCACCATCGGCGTGGCCACGGACATCATCGCCGGCGAGGGCCGGATCCTCACGGCCGGCGGCATCGACACGCACGTGCACTTTGTCAGCTCCGACCAGATCCCCGTTGCCCTGGCATCCGGCGTGACCACGCTGATCGGCGGCGGCTCGGGCCCCTCCGAGGCCAGCAAGGCCACGACCGTAACCCCGGGCGCCTGGCACATTTCCAAGATGCTCCAGGCCGTGGACAACATGCCCATCAACATCGGCCTGCTGGGCAAGGGGCACGCCAGTGCCATCGAGCCGCTCGCCGAACAGATCCGCGCCGGCGCCATCGGACTGAAGGTCCACGAGGACTGGGGCTCCACAACGTCCTCCATTGACATGTCCCTGCGCGTGGCCGACGAATACGACGTGCAGGTGGCCATCCACTCCGACACGCTGAACGAATGCGGATTCGTCGAGGACACCATCGCGGCCATCGGCGGACGCGTCATCCACACCTTCCATACCGAGGGCGCCGGCGGCGGACACGCCCCCGACATCATCAAGGTGGCCGGGCTGGCCAACGTCCTGCCGGCATCGACCAACCCCACCCTGCCCTACACGGTGAACACCATTGACGAGCACCTTGACATGCTCATGGTCTGCCACCACCTCAACCCGGAGATCCCCGAAGACGTGGCCTTCGCCGACTCCCGCATCCGCAAGGAGACCATCGCCGCCGAGGACGTGCTGCACGACATGGGCATCTTCTCCATCACCTCCTCCGACTCCCAGGCCATGGGCCGGGTGGGCGAGGTGGTGCTGCGCACCTGGCAGGTCGCCGACGCCATGAAGCGCCAGCGCGGCAAGTACGACGACGACCCCGAGGTGGGCGACAACGCGCGGCTGAAGCGCTTTGTGTCGAAATACACGATCAACCCCGCGATTGCCCAGGGCGTCTCCGACTACATCGGCAGCGTCGAGGTGGGCAAGTTTGCCGACCTGGTGCTGTGGGAACCGGAGTTCTTTGGCGTCAAGCCGGAAATGGTCATCAAGGGCGGGCAGATGGTCATGAGCGTCATGGGCGACCCCAACGCCTCCATTCCCACCCCGCAGCCCCGGACGCTGCGCGCCAACTTTGCCGCCCTGGGCCGCGCCGTGCATTCGACCTCCATCACCTTCCTGTCGCAGGCGGCGGTCGACGCCGGCGTGCCCGCCGAGCTGGGCCTGCAGCACGAGATCCGCGCCTGCCACGGCATCCGCGACCTCACCAAGGCGGACATGAAGCACAACGGCGAAACGCCGGACATCCAGGTTGACCCGGAAACCTACGAAGTCCGCGTGGACGGCGAAGTTGTCACGGCAGAGCCCTCCAGCGTGCTGCCGATGGCCCAGCGCTACTTCCTGTTTTAAAAGGAGCACACTTGATTATCGACAAGGTGCTGGGCAACAAATTTGACCCGGCCACAGCGTCCTTCGACCCGGCCGTCCTGGCCGGACTGCACGAGGAAAAGGTGCTGTTGCCGTCCGCCGAGCTGGTCAAACGCATCCAGCGCGTGACCACCGACCACGGCAACGAGGTCGGCATCCGGCTTGCCGGGGACAACGTGCCGGACCTGCGCGACGGAGACGTCCTGTTCCTGGACGGGCACAATGCCATTGTGGTGGCCGTGGAATCCTCCGACGTGCTCGTCATCGCCCCCGGATCCATCCAGGAGATGGGGGTGGTGGCCCACAACCTGGGCAACCGGCACATGCAGGCGCAGTTCTTCGGCGCGGACTCCGAATACGGCGCCGAGGTGATGGTGCTGGCGTACGACCACACGGTGGAGGACTACCTCAAGCACGTCGGGGTGGCGTATTCGCGCCAGGACCGTGTGATGGATGTGCCGTTCCGGCACGCCGGGCACACGCACTGAGGCCCGCCATGAACCACACCCTACGGGCTTACCTGCTGCCCCTGCAGCAGCTGAGCGATTCGGCGCTGCCCACCGGCGCATTCAGCCACTCGTTGGGGCTGGAAACCAGCCTGCACCGCTGCGAGGTCCACGACGAGCTCTCGTTCGCCGACTGGCTGACCCAGTTCATCCGCATCCAGCTGGTCCACAGCGACGGGCTGGCCATCCGCCTTGCCGTGGAAGCGGCAACGGAACCGGAGCTCCAGCGAGTCGACCGGGAACTGCACGCCGCCGCCCTGCCACGCGAAATCCGCGAGGCCGGGGTGAAAATGGGGGCACGCATGCTGGACATCGCGCTGGCCGTGGTGCCCTCCCCGGAACTGCAGCTTTACGCCGCGGCCGTGGCACGCGGCGACTGTGCAGGGCACCCGGCCCTGGCCTTCGCCGTGGCCGGGAAGTCCCTGGGCGTTCCGCTGCCGGAGCTGCTGGCCGCGTATATGTTTGCCACCGTCACTTCCCTGACGCAAAATGCCATCCGGGGCATTCCCATCGGCCAGGGGGCGGGCCAACGCGTCCTGGCGGGCGCGCACTCGGAGGTGGTTGACGGCGTCGTGCGTATCCAGGCGCTGGGCCGTGAGGACTTCGGCGTCACCGCCCCGGGCCTGGAAATCGCACAGATGCAGCACGAACGCCAGCGCGCCCGGATGTTCATGTCCTGACACCCGCCGGCCGGGCCTGTCGAGACCACAGATCTATTAGAAGGAGACACAATGAAACCCATCAGGATTGGCATCGGCGGACCCGTCGGCGCCGGCAAGACCCAGCTCGTGGAGCGGCTCACGCGCGCCCTCGACGGGGAAGTGTCCACCGCCGCCATCACCAACGACATCTACACCATCGAGGATGCCAAGATCCTCGCCGCGAACGGCGTGCTGCCGCTGGACCGCATCATCGGCATTGAAACGGGCGGCTGCCCCCACACGGCCATCCGCGAGGACACGTCCATGAACTCCGCCGCCGTGGAGGAGCTGGAAGCCCGGCACCCCGACCTGCAGGTCATTTTCATCGAGTCCGGCGGCGACAACCTCTCCGCCACGTTCAGCCCCGAGCTGGTGGACTTTTCCATCTACATCATTGATGTGGCCCAGGGCGAGAAGATCCCGCGCAAGGCCGGGCAGGGAATGATCAAGGCGGACCTCTTCATCATCAACAAGACCGACCTCGCCCCGTACGTGGGCGCGGACTTGTCCATCATGGAGTCCGACACGCTCGAATTCCGCGGACCCAAGCCCTACTGCTTCACCAACCTGAAGACCGACGACGGCCTGGACCAGGTCATCCACTGGATCAAGCACGACGTGCTCATGCTTGACCTGGAGTCGCGGTGACCGAGACCGTTTTGGCCACTGTGGGCCGTCTGGGCGGGCCGGGGGAATGGGCGGGGAGGCTTTCCCTGGACATCGACCGGCGGGCCGGGTGTTCCATTGCAGTGCGGCAGTTCCACGACGGCGCGCTGCGCATCTTCCGGCCGCACTACCTCGACCACACCGGGCAGGTTTGCTACACGGTGATCAACCCGGGCGGGGCGTACCTGGGCGGTGACAAGTACCTGATCGAGGTTGATGTGGCAGGGGGCGCGGACCTGCTCCTGACCACGCAGGCAGCCACCAAGGTGTACCGCACACCCGGCAGCCGCGCCGAGCAGCACCAGCACCTGCGCCTGGGTGCGGCTTCGCGGTTGGAACTGCTGCCCGATCCGCTGATTGCCTACCGCCAGGCGAGCTACGGGCAGGTGACGACGGTGGACATGGACCCCACCGCCTCCCTCGTCATGGCCGAAGTGGTGACACCGGGGTGGTCCCCGGACGGGGAACTGTTCCGGTACGACGAAATCCGGATGCGCAATGAAATCTCGATCGACGGCCGTCTGGCTGTCCTGGACAACCTCCTGATCCGGCCCGGCAGCGGCTCTCCCGTGGGCGGCATGTCCTTCATGGGCCGCTACACCCACCTGGGGTCGCTGCTGGTCGTGGACGCCCGCGTGGACGCGGCCCTGGTCGACGAGCTCCATGGCGCCCTGGCGGGCATGGACCCGCACGGGCAACTGGGCATTACGCTGCTGGATGGCCCGGGCCTGGCCCTGCGCGCCCTGTCCGTCTCCTCGGAACCGCTCAACGCCATGCTGGCCACGGCAGTCGACCTCTTGCGCGGCCGCTGGTTCGGCCAGGAACCGCTCAACCTGAGGAAGTACTGATGCCCGCCACCACCCGAATGGGCTACCTTGAACGCGAGCAGCTCCCTGTGGCCCGCCGCGCCGGTGCCACATTTGGGGCGGTGGCCCTGCTCCACCTGGCTGTCATTGCGCTGATGGTCTTTTCAATGCTGCGGGACACCCACCCGCTGGCACTGGGCCTGCTGCTCACCGCCTACCTGGCGGGCGTGAAGCACAGTTACGACTGGGACCACATTGCCGCCATCGACAATTCCAGCCGAAAGTTCGCCGCCCAGGGGCGGGCGCCGGTCAGCGTTGGGTTCGCCTTCAGCCTGGGGCACAGCTCCGTGGTGATGCTGGCGGGCATCCTGGTCGTCAGCGGCGCCGGGATCATGGCCACCGTGCTCCGGGACGGCAGTGCCGCAAACCTGGCCCTGGCCCTGTTCGGGGCCGGGGTGTCCGCGGCCTTCCTGCTGGCCATCGGGCTGTTCAACGGCTCCGCGTTCCTGAAGGCCAACGTGCTCTACCGCAGGGTCCGGAGCGGCGGGACGGTGTCCGACGGCGAGCTGGCCCCCACCGGGATGGTGGCGCGGCTGATGAACAAGCCGCTTTCACGGGTGAAACGGCCCCGGGACATCTACATCCTCGGCTTCCTGTTCGGGCTGGGCTTTGACACTGCCTCCACCATCGCGTTCCTGCTGCTGGCGGCGTCCGCAGCCCTGGCCGGGATCTCCGTGGCCGCACTGCTGGCCCTGCCGCTGGCCTTCGCCGCGGCCATGACCCTGTGTGACACCGCCAACGGCATGGCCATGATGAAGATGTACTGTTCCGCGATCATGAACCCCGCACGCCGCATAGGCTTCAACATGGTGGTCACCGGCCTGTCCTCGACGTCGGCGCTGTTCATTTCTGTGCTGACGATCGCGGGCATCCTGCACTCGGCGCTGGGGCTCACGGACCCGGCCACCACGTGGCTGGCCGGCCTCGACCTCGGCCATGCGGGGCTGGTGCTGGTGGGCTTGTTCCTGGCCGTCTGGGGGATCGCCGCCCTGGGGTGGCGCAGGGACCGCAGGGACAGCCAAGGCACGGCAGCCGTCGTCGAACGTTAGGGCAGGCGCGGGCCCAGGGCCAGCAGGACGGACAGCGCCGTCATCATGACCAGGGCGTAGCGGAACATCCTGCGGGCCCACGCTTCCGCCGCCGTCTGCGCAAGTCCACGAAGGCCCAGCACAATCCAGCCCAGGCACAGCACGCCCATGGCCGCGGTGTAGCTCCAGCCCGTGTACCCGGCCGGCTGGGGGAGCAGTGCCACCACGGTGAACGCCAGCGTGTAGAGGAGGATCTGGACCTTGGTGTTGGCGATGCCGCGCACCACGGCGATGACCGGAACACCGGCCTTGGCGTATTCCCCGCGGCGGTAGATGGAAATGGCATAAAAGGCCGGCAGCTGCCAGAAGAACAACATGAGGAACGCAATCCCGGCGCCGGCATCCAGCACGCCGCTGGCACCGACATAGCCGCCAAGGATCGGGGCCGCGCCGGAAATGCTGCCCACGAGGGTCCCGTGGATGGACATCCGTTTGGACAGCATGCCGTAAAGGACCACGTAGGCCAGGTAGCCGCCCAGCCCGACGGCGACGACCAGCCAGTTCGTCCAGGCCGTCAGCACGGCCAGCCCCGCCACGCCCAGGAGCACCGAATAGACCACCGCATTGCGTGCCTGGACGCCGCCGGTGACGGTGGCCCGGTTCCTGGTGCGCGCCATGACCGTGTCAATGTCACGGTCCAGTACGTTGTTCAGCACGCAGGCGGAGCCGATCACCAGGGTGGTGCCAAGACAGACGGCAAGGAACAGCAGCCAATCGACGTGGCCGGGGCTGCCAAAAAGGAATCCGGCGGCCGCCGTGAGCACATTTCCGTACAGCACGCCGGGCTTGGCCAGCGAGTAATAGCGCAGCACCGCATCCCGCCAGCCCGGCCCCGTTGCGCGGGCCGCCAAGGCGCCATCCGTCCCGTCAGCGGGGTCCCTGGCGCCCAGGCGGCGCGGGGGAGGAGTGGGACCGGGCGCGGCCATGGCGGGGCCTTTCGTGCAGAAGATGGGGGCCAAACCAGCATATCGACACCGCGGGCTGCACTATGGTGACGAACGGGCGAATGTGAGATGCGGCATAACGATTGGGGGCTGTGCGGTTGCACGCTAACGATTTGCAGCATTTTACAGCCGGGACGGGGCCTTCCGGCCGTCGGTGGACTAGAACTGGACGTACCCAACCCGTACATTCCCCAAAGGGGTGTTCCCCATGAGAAAGCTCAAGCCATGGCTGGCAGTTCTGGGGCTGCTTGCCGCATTCCTCGTCGTCGCGCCGGGCCAGGCACAGGCGGCGCCCTATTGCGGGATCACGTGGGGGTCGCTGGCCAAGTCCGCCGGCGCCACCTCCAGTGCCCCCATCGCCAACGTCAGGGCGGGCCGGCATGCCTGCCTTGACCGCCTGGTGGTCGACATCAACGGCCACGCCAACGGCTTCACGGTGCAGTACGTTGCCGCCGTGCACAGGCAGGGGAGCGGCGCCGTGGTGCCGCTGCGCGGAGGCGCGTTCCTGCAGGTCACCGTGGAGGACCCTACCTACAACGTAAACACCGGCATGCAGGTTTACCGGCCTGCCAACCCCGGTGAACTGGTCGACACCGCCGGCTATGCCACATTCCGCCAAGTGGCGCTGGCAGGCAGCTTCGAATCCCGAACCACCGTGGGGCTTGGCGTGCGTGCGCGCCTGCCGTTCACCGTGTTTGTGCTCGACGGGCCCGGGAACCAGTCGCGGCTGGTCATCGACGTGGCGCACCGCTGGTAGCCCCGCCGCCGTCACGCCTGTACGACGTCGGACCGGTCCCGGTCGGGGGGCCGGTCCGACGTCGTGCACGGCACCCTTGGTGGTGGCGGGTCAGCGGCCCTTGACCGGGATGCCGTTGCGGGTCATGGATTCGGCGTAGGCCTTCGCCGATTCCAACAGCCAACCGGCCTGGCGGTCGGCTGACCCGGCAAAGCTGCGGCCGGAAAGGGAGCGGACCTTGTAGATGCCGAAGCCGCGCTTGTACAGCATGGGGCCCTGGGCCTTCAGGAGCTGGTCGGCCAGGCGGTGGGCCTCGGTGCCGTGGGCCACCAGGGCGGACGCACGGGGGACCAGGGTCAGGAACTTCACAAGGGGGCGCAGTCCCTGTTCGATCTGGGCGGCGCTCAGGCGGCCGTTGGGCTCACCGGGAGTGAACCATGGGTGCACGTTCCAGGGCATGACGTAGCTGGGGCGCAGGCCCAGCTGCCAGTGGATGCCCAGGAGGCGGGTGGCCGCCTGCTCGTCGCCGGCGGTTACAAAACCGGAAGGGTCCAGCTCCCCGACGTTGGAGAACAGGCTGATGATGCGGCAATCGTCGACGTCGTGAACCGGATCCACATACGCAACCCGCTGCTCCGGACGGGCCTGGGCCAGGGAGTCGCACAGTTCGGTAATGGGTGCAATGTTCTCGTCATAACGACGGTTCCAGAGCTGTTCGCGCAGTGATTCGGTTGCCACGGAAGTCATTGAGGGCTTGGTCTCCTTGAGGGTCAAAGTAATGGGACGGGCGCTTCCCCACAAGGGCCTTTGTCCAGCGTTTCAGCCTACCAATCATCGGCCGTCTTTGGGGGCGTTCCGCTTGTGCTAGGCCCGGCGGCACGGCGTCGATTGTGAGAAAGTCAACAGCGCCGCCGGGGCAGCGCACCCGGGCGGGAAACGGCGTCGCACCCCCGCCCCGGCGACCGGCATGTGGACGGCGGCCCGGGCCGGCGTCGTCGTTGTGTGAAAATGGAAGGCATGCGCCCCATGCAACACTCCAGCAAGCTTGCCAATGTGCGGTACGAACTTCGCGGCCCGATCCTCCATGCGGCCCAGAAGATGGAGGCGGAGGGGCACCGGATCCTGCGCATGAACCTCGGCGACACGGCGCCGTTTGGGCTGGAGGCCCCGGAGTCGATCGTGGTGGACATGATCCACCACCTGCGCGGGGCCCAGGGATACAGCGACTCCAAGGGCATCTTCTCGGCCCGCACGGCCATCTCGCAGTACTACCAGACCAAGGGCCTGATGAAGATCGGCGTGGAGGACATCTTTGTCGGCAACGGCGTCAGCGAACTGATCTCCATGACCCTGCAGGCGTTCCTGGAAAACGGCAACGAGGTACTGATCCCGGCGCCGGACTACCCGCTGTGGACCGCCTCGGTTACCCTGACCGGCGGCGTGCCGGTCCACTACCTGTGTGACGAGGACAACGAGTGGTGGCCGGACATGGCCGACGTGGCCGCGAAAATCACGCCCGCCACCCGCGCCATCGTGATCATCAACCCCAACAACCCCACGGGGGCCGTCTATCCGCGGCACATCCTGGAGCGGTTCGTGGAACTGGCACGCGAGCACGACCTGGTCATCTTTGCCGATGAGATCTACGAGAAGATCCTCTACGACGGCCGCACGCACATCCACATGGCCTCGCTGGCGGACGATGTCTGCATGCTCACCTTCAGCGGCCTGTCCAAGGCCTACCGCATGCCTGGCTACCGTGCCGGCTGGGTGGCCCTGTCCGGACCGCGCGCCGCGATGGCCGGCTTCAAGGAATCCCTGGAGCTGCTCGCCTCGCTGCGCCTGTGTGCCAATGTGCCGGCGCAGCACGCCATCCAGACGTCCCTGGGCGGCTACCAGAGCATTAACGACCTGACGAAGCCCGGCGGGCGCCTGTGCGAACAACGCACGCGCGCCTCGGAACTGCTCAATGCGCTCCCCGGCGTTTCGTGCGTCCCGGCCGCCGGGGCAATGTACCTGTTCGTGAGGCTGGACCCGGAGATGTATCCCATCGAGGACGATGAAAAGTTCGTGATCGACCTGCTGCAGGACCAAAAGATCCTGGTCTCCCACGGCACCGCATTCCACTGGCCCTCGCCGGACCACTTCCGCTTTGTCCTGCTGCCCTCGGTGGGCGACATCGAGGAGGCCGTGCGGAGGATCTCCACCTTCCTGGCCGTCTACCGCAGCAAGGCGGCCATGGCGCTGCGGTAGAGCCCGGTGTCTCCAGTGGTCCGGGAATAGTTTCCGTGGGCGCCCAGTTCTCCAAGTAGATGCAAACGCATATTTCCCGGAATGGCCGGCCAGCCGGCGCGGGAGTGGGGCTACGGAATGGAGCAAGGCATGGTTGACGCTGACTTTGAACTGGGGCTGGACACCTTCGGTGACATCACCCTGGACGGGGAAGGCTTGGCGAAGCCGGCCGCCCAGGTGATCCGCGACGTCGTCGAACAGGCCGTGCTGGCCGACTCCCTGGGCCTGGACTACTTTGGGATTGGCGAGCACCACCGCGACGATTACGCCATCTCCTCCCCGGACATGGTGCTTTCCGCGATTGCCGGGCAGACCAAGCAGATCAGGCTGGGATCGGCCGTCACTGTGCTGAGCTCCGATGACCCCGTCCGCGTCTTCCAGCGCTTTTCCACGCTCGACGCCGTCTCCTCCGGCCGTGCCGAAGTCACCCTGGGCCGCGGCTCCTTTACCGAATCCTTCCCGCTCTTTGGCCTGGACCTGGAGCAGTACGAGGAACTGTTTGAGGAGAAGCTGGCCCTGTTCGCCGAGGTGCTCAAGCAGGGCCCCGTCACGTGGAGTGGCAGCACCCGTGCAGCCCTGGCCGACCAGATGGTATATCCGCACCTTGAAAAGGGGAGGTTGAAATCGTGGGTGGCCGTGGGCGGAAGCCCCCAGTCCGTGGTCCGCGCGGCACACTACGGCATGCCCTTGATGCTCGCCATCATTGGCGGGGAGCCCCTGCAGTTCGCCCCGTTCACCGACCTTTACCACCGTGCGCTGAAGGAATTCGGCCAGCCGGAGCAGCCCATCGGGGTCCACTCGCCGGGGTACATCGCCGAGACCGACGAACAGGCCATGGAAGAGCTGTGGCCACACTACGCCGCCGCGCACAACCGCATCGGCCGTGACCGCGGCTGGCCGCCCCTGACCCGCCTGCAGTTCAACGCCACGGCCAGCCCCAAGGGCGCCCTGATGGTCGGCTCGCCGGAAACGGTGGCGCGCAAGATCACCACCGTGGCCAAGTCGCTGGGGCTGTCCCGCTTCGATCTGAAGTACAGCCACGGCACCCTGCCGCACGAGCAACTCATGCGCAGCATTGAACTCTATGGCACGCAGGTTGCCCCGCTGGTCAGGGAAAACCTCCGCAAGGCCTGACCAGCCACCAACGCCCGGTTGCAACCGGGGGTGTTTTCCCCGGCCGTCGGTTGCAACCGGGGGTGTTTTTTCGTTCCCTCCCGCGCGACCGGGCCTGTGTTTTCGTCCACGTCTGGTTGCAACGGTTGGGAGGGCTTCGTCGGGGGTCGTGCCAGGTGAGGTGTACCGGGCACGGGCCGGTCCGTGTGCAGGGCCGCCGGTACACCCCGAAAGGGTCGCAGGAACAACCCAGAAGGGCTGGCGGAGCATCCCCACCAAAGAAAATAGAACACATCTACTAACATCTATGATCTTTAGCGTAGGTAGTATCTATAATGGTTGTATGGACGAGCCGGTTGGTGACCCCGGCAACGGGGGATCCCCCGCCACGGACGAGGGGGCGGCACTCATTGCCGCCCTCACCCTGCCCTCCGTTGAACCGTTCGGCCCGGACGTGCCGGAACCGGCACCTGGCCGCGGCCGCGGTCGAATCCGCGGCCGTGGGCCTGGACGGGTGGCAGGCGGGTGTGGCGGAGTCCTTGCGCGATCGCGGAGGTCGCGGTGACGTTGTGCCTCCCGGAAACCACCGCGAAAGCCCTGGCCGCCCAGGCCCGGGACCTGGTGGGCGCCCGCCCGCAGGTGATGGCGGCACTGCGGGCCGGGACATTGTCGTGGCGGCATGCGTGCACGATCCCGGATGAAACCGGCACCCTGGCCGGCACCCAGGACATCATGGCCGCGGACGTGGACGCGTTTGAAGCGGCCTTGCTTGCGGTGGCCCCGGGCACGACCGGGGCCCGGTTCGCGGCCAAGGCACGCCGGCTGCGGGAAGGAACCCACCCGGAATCCCTGACCGTGCGCACCCGGGAGGCAATCAGCAAAAAGGTCCCTCGGGGTCGAGGCCGGACGGGATGGCCTGGCTGACCCTGCACATCCCGGCTCCGGCAGCCCAGGGCGCACTCGTGTACTGCACCGGGCAGGCCCGCGCCCTGCAAGGCCCCGGCGAATACCGCACCCCGGCCCAACTCCGCGCCGACACCGCCACCCTCCTCCTCCTGGGCCAACCCCTCCCCACCCCCACCAGCACCGGCACCGGCAACAGCAGTGCCGGCAGCGCCGGCCAGGACACCACCGGCACCACCCGCATCGGCAATAACAGCAACAGCGGCGGTGGCGGTGACAATGCCGCGGGGAGCAGCGTCGGTGGTCGTGGCGGTTCGTTCCCCGGGGGTTCGGCGCCGGGCAAGGCCAACACCGGCCGCACCGGCAACCAGACCGGCCGCGACACCGGCAGCCTTGACAGGGACGGGGCCAACAAAACCGGCAACAGCGTGACCGGCAACAGCGGGGCCGGGCCAGGGTTGAAAGGCCCGGTTCCGGGGGCGCGTTTTATCTGTGACCTGTATTCGGCTGTGGTGATCGATGCCTGGACCGCCGGTGCCGTCCCGGCCCTGGCGGACCCCTCCCACCCCACCCGCCCCGACAGGCCCGGTGGTGCCGGTGGTGCCGGTGGGGGTGCGTATGCGGGGTTGCAGCTCATTGACGTGCTCCCGGACTGGGTCGATCCGCCACGGGCGCCCGCTCTCGGCCCGCAAACCCCAAAACAGGACGCCCTGGACGAAAAACGCGCCAAACGACCGGAAAACATCATCCAGACCGGCACCCTCAGCCCCAACACCGGACCTGCCACCGCAGGGAACCACCCTGCTGATCGTCACCGTCCCGGTACGGAGAACCCCGCCGCAAGGGACCGCCCCGCCGCAGGGGACCGCCCTGTCGCGGCCCTGTCGCTGGCAGTTTGGTGGCTTCGGATGCCGGTTCCGATGGCGGGGTTCCGGTGCCCGGTGGTGGGCCGGTTGCTGGGCCGGTTGCTGGGCGTGCGGGGTTGGCGGGGATCGTGGAAGGCCTGGCCGCCGGGGTGGCCGGCGGGGTGGTCGATGGTGTGTTGGAGGACCCCGTGCAGGACCACCTGGACCAGCTGGATGCGGTGCGGGACGGGGCCGCCGTGGCCGAACCTCCCCTGCCGGCGGCACAGCTCATCGTCACCGTCCCGGTGCTGGGCCTGCCCGGGGTGAGGAATGAACCGGCCGAACTCGCCGGACACGGCCCCATCACCGAAGAAACCGCACGCAAGCTGTTGGCCGGGGCCGGGACGTTCCTGCGCCTCCTGGTGGCCCCGGTGACGAACACCCCCGTGGACGGTGCGGCCCCGGACCGGTACCGGCTGCGGGAGGCCGACAAAACAGTGCTGCGGGCATTGAACGGGACGTGTTCGTTCCCGAACTGCCCCCACCCGGCCCTGGACCCCGACCGTCCCACCGCCCACGCCCAGGGCGGGCCCACGACCCGCGGCAACACCCAGCCCCTGTGCAAGCACCACCACGCGCTCACGCACTTCCGCGACGACAAGGACCGCCACGGCCGCTACCGGCAGGACCGCGACCCCGACCGGGCCGGGATCCGGCTGCGCGGCTGGAAACCCCGCAACACAGCAGACGGACGCATCGGCTGGACATCCCCGACCGGCACCTACCACCCACCCCAGCAAGCCCCCGCCCCGGGACCCGCCGCTGCAGCTCCGTCACACCAAGTGCTGCAAGCGCCTTGACAACCAGGCCACCCGGCCACGTCAGTTCGGATTTGTCCTCGGCCGCAGCTTCACTGTGGGAAGGGCGGGTGCCGGTAGCGGGGGATCCACTTCGTCTGCCGGCAGGCCAAAGAGCTGCCCGGCGGAAGTGGCACCCTCTTCAGCCCCGATTTCGGCCTGCCAGGCCTTTCGCGCGGCAACAATTTCGTCGTGGGTGCGGCCAACAAAGTTCCACCACATGACAATGGATTCGCCCAGGGGAGTGCCGCCAATCAACAGCAGCCGGACGGGAACAGGACCGGCCACCAGGGAAAGAGAATCACGGCCCGGACCCACGTACCCCAACTGATGCCTGTCCAGGACCTGCCCGGAAACGGTCACGGCCCCCGCGTCCACCAGGAAGCCATGCTCAAACGAGGGGTCAACTTCGAGCGTGAGGGAAGCACCGGCGTCGAGCACCAACTCGGCGCCCAGGAGGGGCGTGTGGGTCACCACGGGGGAGACCGCCCCGGCCAGGGAGCCCAGAAAGACGCTCAGGCTGGCGCCGGGCAGCGCCAGGGGGGCGGGACGGTAATGGTCAAAAGCCGGCTCCATGAACCGTGCACCGTCCGGCAGGGCCACCCACAATTGGGCCCCGTGCAGCGTGGTGGTCTCCTGCGTGGAGTACTCCGAATGGCTGATTCCGCGCCCTGCAGTCATCAGGTTCAGCTCGCCGGGGCGAACCATGGCGTGATATCCGGCACTGTCGGCATGCTCGATTTCACCGGTGAAAAGCCAGCTCACGGTCTGCAGGCCGGTGTGCGGGTGCGGCGGGACGGACATGCCTCCCGTGCTGGCGACGTCGTCCGGGCCGTAGTGGTCAACAAAGCACCAGGCGCCGATCAGGGAACGCTGACGCTGGGGAAGCGTCCTGCGTACCGTCATGGCCCGCGGCCCTCCGAGCGGCACCATGCGCGGTTCCAAAACTTCCAGGGTGCCCGGACTGCTGGGGCAAACCAGCTCCTGTGGGGATGTCTCCAAGTTACTCACAGCGTTCCATCCATCCTCTCAACCGGACATTGTCCGCAGCGGCACCCAACGGCGGGGACCATTCCTGCCCCATGGCATGTAGCGTAGCGCGGCCGCCTCCCGTGTGGGCGGCCACCGGGCGGGAAATGCCCTTTCCACAATTCCTGTGCTCAGGAAAACAGTCGTAGGATCGTAAGGTTAGTTCTGTTCAAGGGGCACCTCCATGCAGGGCGTGCGGGTCCGCTGGCGTCCGTGTCCGACTAGACTCTTTGAAGCTTCGCTTTTGCCCTCAATAGAAATGGATCGCGGGTGGATCTCACCTTCATGGTCGTGCTTGTCATTGCACTGGCCCTCTTCTTTGACTTCACGAATGGCTTTCACGACACCGCCAACGCCATGGCAACCCCCATCGCCACCGGTGCCATCAAGCCCAAGACGGCCGTGGCCCTGGCCGCCATCCTGAACCTGGTGGGGGCCTTCCTCTCGACGGAGGTCGCCAAGACCATCTCGGGCGGCATCATCAATGAGGGCCCCGGCGGCGTCGCCATCACCCCGGAGATGATCTTTGCCGGGCTCATGGGCGCCGTGCTGTGGAACCTGTTCACCTGGCTGCTGGGGCTGCCTTCCAGTTCCTCGCATGCCCTGTTTGGCGGGCTGATCGGGGCCGCCATAGTTGGCAGCTGGTCCTTCGGCGCCGTCAACTTCCTGGTGGTCCTGTCCAAGGTGATCATCCCGGCGTTGTTGGCACCCGCCGTCGCCGGTGGCGTGGCCTACCTGTGCACCAGGATGGCCTACGCCATCACGCGCCGCTCCGACCCCGATTCCGGAGACAAGCTCACCCAGAAACGTGGCGGCTTCAGGCACGGCCAGGTGTTCAGCTCATCCCTCGTGGCGCTGGCCCACGGCACCAACGACGCCCAGAAGACCATGGGTGTCATCACCCTGGTGCTCATCGCCTCCCAGCTGCAGGCCCCGGGCACCGGACCCCACATCTGGGTCATCACGGCCTGCGCCCTCGCCATTGCCGGCGGCACGTACGCCGGCGGCTGGCGCATCATCCGCACCCTCGGCTCCGGGCTCACCGACGTGAAGCCGGCCCAGGGATTCGCCGCGGAAACCAGCACGGCCGCCGCCATCCTCGCCTCCAGCCACCTCGGCTTCGCACTCTCCACCACGCACGTCGCATCCGGCTCCGTCATCGGCTCCGGCCTGGGCCGCAAGGGCTCCACCGTCCGGTGGGGCGCCATCGGCAAGATCAGCCTCGGCTGGCTGTTCACACTGCCCGCCGCGGCGGTGGTCGGCGGACTCGCCGCCCTCTTGATCCGGACCGGCACCGTGGGCGTCGTCATCGTGGCCATCCTGGGCCTGGGCGCCATCCTCGTCATGTTCTACCTCTCGCAGCGCGAAGCGGTCGACCACAGCAACGCGATCAGCGACGTCGACGCCGTCGGCGAGGCCCTTCACATCCCCAGCAAGAAGGAACGTGAGCGCCTGGCTGCCAAGGCCCGCGCGGCGGAGAAACAGGCCGCGAAGGCCGCACGCCGTGCCGCCGAAACAGCCGAAATCCGGGCCAAGGCCCAGGCTGCCGTCGACCAGGCGGACACCGCCGTCCTGAAGGCCATGACCAAGGCGGCCGCTGCTGCCGGGAGCCAAAAGTCAGGCAAGAAGCAGGACAGCAGGAAGGTGAAGTAATGCAGTTTGCGACCATTGCCAATCTGGCAGCCCACACCGGCAGCACGGCCGTCATCGACTGGAAGGGCTTCATCGTCGTGGCCGTCGTCACGCTCATCGGCGCCGGCTTCGTCGTCCTGATGTACTCGCTCGGCGTGCGCCTGACGGCCGTCAGCGCGGACAGCGGCCCCCGCCCCAACATGATCGCGAAGTGGGGCTCCTGGGTCAGCTTCGGCTTATGCGGCCTGGCCGTTGCGGTCGGGATTGTCTTGATTGTGCCCGTGTTCTACAAGACCGCGATGGGCTGGTTTGGCCTCGGCAATTAGCCGTTGACGTACGACGCCGGGCACCCGTCTCCCGCTTCCAGCGGCAGCCGGGTGCCCGGCGTCGTCATTTGACGGGCGGGGTCAGGCGTCCAGGATCATGTTGGTGATCCTGGCAGTGGAGAGCCGCCTGCCCTCTTCGTCCGTCATGACCACCTCGTGCGTGGCCAGGCTGCGGCCCAGGTGCAGGGCGGTGGCGGTGCCCGTGACCAGCCCGGCCCTGATGCCGCGGTGATGCGTGGCGCCAATCTCAATGCCCACGGGGCGCCGGTTCGGGCCCGCATGGAGCGCCGCGGCGAAGGAACCCAGCGTCTCGGCCAGGACCAGGTGGGCGCCGCCATGCAGCAGCCCGGCAAGCTGGGTGTTGCCCGCCACGGGCATGGTCGCCGTCATGCGCTGGGCACCCATCTCGCCAAACACGATCCCCATCTTCACCACCAGCGCCCCCACCCCCACGTCCGCGAACCATTCGTGGTACTCCTCCGGCACCCCCGCGGCGGCAAGTTCGGCGGTAAGGGACTGCGGCGTGAAATTAGCGTTCATGGTGACTAGGCTGGCACCTGTGACTCAATCTGCCAAGACGGCCCCCAAAACACCTGCCCCCGCTGCCGCTGCATCCGGCGGGGAGCCCCGCCTGCTGGTGATCGACGGCCATTCCATGGCCTTCCGTGCGTTCTATGCCCTGCCGCCGGAAAACTTTGCCACGGACACCGGCCAGCACACCAACGCCGTCCACGGCTTCACGTCCATGCTGCTGACCATGATCCGCCAGCAAAAGCCCACGCACGTGGTGGTCGCCTTCGACCTGGACACCCCCACCTTCCGCTCGCTCGAGTACACCGAGTACAAGGGCGGGCGCAACAAGACGCCGGAGGAGTTCCACGGCCAGGTTGACCTGATCATCAAGGTCATGGCCGCCATGAACATCCCCACCATTTCCGTGGACGGCTTCGAGGCCGATGACATCATCGCCACCCTCTCCGCCCAGGGTGAGGCGGCCGGCTGGGATGTGCTGGTGGTCTCCGGCGACCGCGACGCCTTCCAGCTCATCACCGACAAGGTGCTGGTGCTCTACCCCAAAAAGGGCATCTCCGACATCCCGCCCATGGACGCGGCCGCCGTGGAAGCCAAGTACCTCGTGCCGCCCAACCGCTACTCCGACCTGGCCGCACTGGTCGGTGAAACGGCCGACAACCTCCCCGGCGTGCCCGGCGTCGGCCCCAAGACCGCGGCCAAGTGGATCAAGCAGTACGGCGGACTGGAAGGCATCCTGGGAAACCTGGACTCCATTGGCGGCAAGGTGGGTGAATCGCTGCGCGCACACGTTGACGACGTCAGGCGCAACCGCCGCCTGAACCACCTGCTGCGCGACATGGAACTACCCGTCGCGCTGGAGGACACCGTGCTTCGCAGCCCGGACCGCGAGGCCGTGGAGGAACTTTTCGATGCCCTCCAGTTCAACACCCTGCGCAAGCGGCTGTTCGACCTCTTCGGCGAGGAGGAGCAGGTCGACGACGGCGAGGGCCACGAGGTGCCCGCCCACCAGGTCGTCACGGACGCTGCGGCGCTCAAGGCCTGGCTCGACGCCGGGCACCAGGGTTCCGTGCCCCCGCCGCCCACCGCCGTGGACGTGCTGGCGCAGCGCGTTGCGCTCATGACCGAGGCCGTCGCGGTGGCCCTCGTGCGTACGGACTCGGCCGCCGTCGTCGAACTGGGCACGGCGGACGAGGCCCTCGAGGGGGAACTGGCCGCCTGGCTGACCTCGGACGCGCCCAAGGTGGTCCACGAATACAAGGAGGCGCTGAAGGCCCTGGCCCCGCGCGGGCTGTCACTGGGCGGCGTCGTGGACGACACCTCCCTCTCCGGCTACCTGATCCAGCCGGACCGCCGCAGCTATGACCTGCCGGACCTGAGCCAGGTCCACCTGAAGGTCACCTTTGCCACGGCCGGCCCCACCGACGCCGGCCAGCTGGACCTGGGCCTGGAGGAAGACGCCAAGTTCGCCGACGCCGTGCAGCGCGGCTACGTGGCCCTGCTCCTGAGCGAACATTTCGCCCCCATGCTGACCGAGCGTGGCGCCGACCACCTGCTGGCCGACCTCGAGCTGCCGCTGGCCGCCGTCCTGGCAAAAATGGAACTGACCGGCATCGAGATTTCCCGGGAGCGCCTGGACGCGCTCATGGCCGACCTCACCGCCGCCATGGACGCAGCCCAGGCCGCCGCCTTCGAGGCCATCGGCCACGAAGTCAACCTCGGCTCACCCAAGCAGCTCCAACAGGTCCTCTTTGAAGAACTCGGCCTGCCGAAGACCAAAAAGATCAAGACCGGCTACACCACCGATGCCGCCTCCCTGAAGGCCCTGCTGGAAAGGACCGGGCACGAGTTCCTGGCCCAGCTCATGGCGCACCGCGAGGCATCCAAGCTGCGCCAGATGGTGGAGACGCTGAAAAAGTCCGTGGCCGACGACGGCCGCATCCACACCACGTACGCGCAAAACGTGGCCGCCACCGGCCGGCTGTCCTCCAACAACCCCAACCTGCAGAACATCCCGGTCCGCAGCGAGGAAGGCCGCCGGGTGCGGGACATGTTCGTGGTAGGCGACGGTTACGAGTGCCTGCTCGCGGCGGACTACTCCCAGATTGAGATGCGCATCATGGCCCACCTCTCCGGGGACGCCGGCCTGATCCAGGCGTACGCGGAGGGCGAGGACCTGCACCGCTATGTGGGCTCGCACGTGTTCGGCGTGGCCCCGGCAGACGTCACCGCCGCCATGCGCGCCAAGGTCAAGGCCATGTCCTACGGCCTGGCCTACGGGCTGACCAGCTTTGGCCTGTCGAAGCAGCTGGAGATCTCCGTCGACGAGGCCCGCACACTCGTCAAGGACTACTTCGACCGCTTCGGCGGCGTGCGCGACTACCTGCGCGGCGTCGTCGAACAGGCCCGCATTGACGGCTACACGTCCACCATCGAGGGCCGCCGCCGCTACCTGCCGGACCTCTCCAGCACCGACCGGCAGCTGCGTGAGCTGGCCGAACGCGTGGCCCTGAACTCGCCCATCCAGGGATCGGCGGCGGACATCATCAAGCACGCCATGCTGGGTGTTGCCGGCGGCCTCGAGGAGCAAAAGCTCAAGTCGCGCATGCTGCTTCAGGTCCACGACGAACTGGTGCTGGAAGTCTGGCCGGGGGAGCGGGACGCCGTCCAGGCGCTCGTGGTGGCCCAGATGGGCGCCGCCGCCGACCTCCTGGTGCCCCTGGAAGTCCAGGTCGGCGTCGGCTCCAGCTGGAACGACGCCGGGCACTGACGTCCCAGCCCCCTCCCGCCCTGCGCCCCTTCCACCAAAGGACCACCATGAGCACGGAACGCGAACCCTCCACCCGCAACCCGCGGCCCTTTCCCTACGAACTGCGCACCTTCCCCGTCCGGCCCGCGGACGACGGCGGGGTCCCGGACGAGGTGGCGAAGTGGACTCAGGCCGTTTCGCTCGGCTTCTACGGCAACGTTCCCAGCGAGGGGGACATCGCCAAATATGCATTGCACGAGCAGGTTGACGGGCGCATGGCCACGGGCGCCTACCTCAGCGACGCAGCGGCCCCGGCGGGTGCCTGGGGGCCGGAGTACCCCGTGGCCACCTACGCCTACCACCGCAAGAACCTCAACGTGGGCGGCGGGACGCTCCTGCCGGTGCACCAGATCACGGCCGTGACCGTACGCCCCAGCCACCGCCGCCGCGGGCTGCTGCGCGCCATGATCAGCTCCGACCTGGCCCAGGCCAAGGCGGCGGGCCTGCCCCTGGCCGCCCTTACGGCGTCCGAAGCGGTGATCTACGGCAGGTTCGGCTTTGGCGTGGCCACGCACGTGTGCACGGTGGAGGTGGCCAGCCGGGGCGGGATTTCCTTCCACAACCCGGCCGCCGCCGCCCACGGCACGGTGGAGGTGGCCGACGTGCTGGCCGTGCGGGACCTCCACAACGAACTCTTCGCCCGCGTCCATGCCGCCACCTTCGGTTCCATCGGCAGGCACGACATGTACCGCCTCGTGGCCTCCGGGCAGGGCAACTACGGGTCCATGGAGCCGGCCCGGAACGTCCGCGCAGCGCTGCACTACGATGCCTCCGGCGCCGTGGACGGCTATGTCAGCTACCGGCCGGATGAAACGGCCACCCCGCGCACGGTCAGGATCGTGGACCTGCTGGCGGCGGGGGAGGGCGCCTACCTGGCGCTGTGGAACTACCTCGGCTCGCTTGACCTGATTGACCGGGTCACCTGGGACATGGCGCCGGAGGTGGACCCGCTGGAATGGGCCATGGCCGCCAAGCGGGACTACCAGCGGAAGCAGACGGAGGACCACCTGTGGCTGCGCATCCTCGACGTCCCGGCAGCCCTGGCCGCCCGCCCCTACGCAGCCGGCGGCAGGATCACCCTCCACGTCGGCGACCCGCTGGGGCATGCCTCGGGCCTGTTCACCATCGAGGTGGCCCACGGCACGGCAACGGTGACCCGCCGCCCGGAAGACGGCTCCGTGGCGGCGGAGCTGTCCCTGGGCGTCAGCGAGCTCTCCAGCCTGTACCTGGGCGCCGTCACGGCCCGGACCCTGCTCGCCGCCGGGCGCATCCGGGAGGAAGCCCCCGGCGCCGCGGCGCGGTTTGACGTCCTGACCGCCCGGTCCGTTGCCGCCCACAGCCTGACAAACTTCTAGCCTTGGCCGCCCCGGCGTGGCAGGGTGGGTAAATGGACAAGTCATTCGAGGTCATCGTGGTGGGCGGCGGCTTTGCCGGCGTGGCCGCCGTCAAGGCTCTTGGCCGCAGCGGCGTGAAAGTGCTGCTGATCGACCGCAACAACTACCACCAGTTCCAGCCGCTGCTGTACCAGGTGGCCACGGCGCAGATCGGGGTCTCGGACGTCACGCGGACGTTCCGGGGCATGTTCCAGCGCTACCCCAGCGCCAGCGTGCTCACCGCCAACGTGGCCGCCGTGGACGTCCAGGCGCACACCGTCACCACCACTGACGGGGACACCTTCCACGCCCGGATCCTGGTCCTGGCCGCCGGCGCCGCGGCCAACTACTTCAACACCCCCGGCGCCGAGGAACACGCCTACCCCCTGTATTCGGTGACTGATGCCGTGCGCCTCGGCAACGCCATGGTCCACGCCCTCGACGCAGCCCAGCGCAACGGCAGCAGCGGGGGAGTCCACGTCGTGGTGGTCGGCGGCGGACCCACCGGCGTGGAGACCGCCGGCGCCATCGCCGAAAACTTCAAGTACGTGATCCCCAAGTACTACTCCGACGGCGTCGCGGCCAACTCCAGCGTCCACCTGGTCGACATGGTGCCCAATGTGCTGAATGCGTTCGCCGACAAAAACAAGGCCTACGCCGCCAGGCACCTGCAACAGGCAGGCGTCAGGCTCAAGATGGGCTCCGGCGTGACGGAAGTCCGACCTGACGGGGTGGACTTTGCCGACGGCACCTCCCTGCCCAGCCAGATCACCGTGTGGGCCGGCGGGCTCAAGGCCGGGGCCGTCGTCGCCGGGTCCGGCCTGGACCAGGGACGCGGCGGCCGGATCGACGTCGACCCGGACCTGACCGCGCCGGGCGCGCCGGGCGTCTACGTCCTCGGGGATGCGGCGAACATGACCGACGCCCGCGGGGACAAGCTTCCCCAGCTCGGCTCCTGTGCCCAGCAGGCAGGCAAGTGGGCTGCCCGCAACATCCGCGCCGATCTCACCGGCGGGCAGCGCGAACCCTTCGCCTACCGGGACAAGGGCTACATGGCCATGATCGGCCGCGGCGCGGCGGTGGCCGAGATTGGCCGCAAGCGCATCGAAATGCAGGGCCCGCTGGCGTTCCTGGCCTGGCTCGGCGTGCACGTGGTGCTGCTGTCCGGCAACCGCCAGCGCATCAGCGCGCTCATCTCCTGGGCCGACGACTACCTCACCCACAGCCGCTCCCACGTGGTGCTGGGAGCCCCCCGGGACTAGGGTGCGACTGCCGTTGTCAGGCCGGCCTGTGTGTCCACGCCCCGTGGCAGCTGAGCCACAGTGTCGCGGCCGCGGCCGTGGAGTTGACCAGCAGGAGTGAAATCAGCACCAGCAGCTGGATCAGCCCGGCGTCCAGGGGCGCGGCCCCGCCCAGGATCATGCCTACAAAGGCCCCCGGCAGGGTCACCAGGCCGGCCGTGCGGGTCTGGTCCACCGAGGGCAGCACCGCTTCCCCCGCCACCGGACGGCCCACCATCATCCGGGCGGCAAACCACATGAAGCCCAGCGCCACGGCGGCCTCCACCTCCCCGCATCGGACCACCAGCTCGTCCTCAATGCGGCGGCCGCTGAGCGTGACGGTGGACATGGCCCCGCCGATCTGCTGCCCCAGCACCGCAATGATGGCCAGGGCCGAGAAAGGCAGCACGCCGGCGGCAAACATCAATGCGGCCACGGGCAGCACCCCCGCGGCCAGGGGGATGGCGGCCAGCCACCACCGGCCCGTGCGGGCCACCCGGCGTCCGCAGGTCCACACACCCACCAGGAACATGAGCCCCACGAACGCAAAGGCCCACGCGCCGCGTCCGGCCAGGAACGCAATGACCAGCGCGACGGCGGCGAGCTGGACCAGGGCGCGCAGCCCCGCCACGAGCATTTGGGCCGGGTGCCGGCCCAGCGTGACACGCCACATTGCACCCGCCAGGGCCAGCAGCACAGCCAGCAGCACCCAGGCGTTCGGGCCCAGGACGAGAAGGGTTGAATGGTCCACAAACGCCATTATTGCCGCCGCACCCGCATTTTGCGCTCATTGGCGCCAGCCACTAGACTAAATGGGCATGTAATGCGTGGTCTGGGCCCCACAAGGGCCCCGCCGGCGCCGTGCATGCTGGCACCATCCGCAGGAAACCCTGCAGCCATAATAATTCGCCGGACCCGTCCGGCTTAGCCAACTATCCACATCGGAGCCCCTACTACATGACCATCACGACCCCCGAGAAGACCGGTACCACCCCTGTCGTTGCCATCAACGACATCGGTACTGCTGAAGACTTCCTCGCCGCAGTGGACGCAACCATCAAGTACTTCAACGACGGCGACCTCGTCGAAGGTGTTGTTGTCAAGGTTGACCGCGACGAAGTCCTGCTCGACATCGGTTACAAGACCGAAGGTGTCATCCCCTCCCGTGAGCTGTCCATCAAGCACGACGTTGACCCCGGTGACGTTGTCGCCGTCGGCGATCAGGTCGAAGCCCTGGTGCTCACGAAGGAAGATAAAGAAGGCCGCCTGATCCTCTCCAAGAAGCGCGCACAGTACGAGCGCGCCTGGGGCGACATCGAGAAGGTCAAGGAAGAAGACGGCGTCGTCACCGGTACCGTCATCGAGGTGGTCAAGGGTGGTCTTATCCTCGACATCGGCCTGCGCGGCTTCCTGCCCGCATCGCTCGTCGAGATGCGCCGCGTGCGCGACCTGGCTCCCTACATCGGCCAGCAGATCGAAGCCAAGATCATCGAACTGGACAAGAACCGCAACAACGTGGTCCTGTCCCGCCGTGCCTGGCTCGAGCAGACCCAGTCCGAGGTCCGTTCCACGTTCCTCAACAAGCTGGAAAAGGGCCAGGTCCGTCCCGGCGTCGTGTCCTCCATCGTCAACTTCGGTGCCTTCGTGGACCTGGGCGGCGTCGACGGCCTCGTGCACGTTTCCGAGCTGTCCTGGAAGCACATCGACCACCCCTCCGAGGTTGTCGAGGTTGGCCAGGAAGTCACCGTCGAGGTGCTCGAAGTGGACCTGGACCGCGAGCGTGTTTCGCTCTCGCTCAAGGCTACGCAGGAAGACCCGTGGCAGACCTTCGCCCGCACGCACGCGCTGGGCCAGGTTGTCCCCGGCAAGGTCACCAAGCTGGTTCCGTTCGGTGCGTTCGTTCGCGTCGAAGACGGCATCGAAGGCCTGGTCCACATCTCCGAGCTGGCCGTCCGCCACGTGGAGCTGGCCGAGCAGGTTGTCTCCGTGGGCGACGAACTGTTCGTCAAGGTCATCGACATCGACCTGGAACGCCGCCGCATCTCGCTGTCCCTCAAGCAGGCCAACGAGGGCGTCGACATCGACTCCACCGAGTTCGACCCGGCCCTGTACGGCATGGTTGCCGAGTACGACGAAGAGGGCAACTACAAATACCCCGAGGGCTTCGACCCCGAGTCCAACGAATGGCTCGAGGGCTACGAGACGCAGCGCGCCGTCTGGGAGCAGCAGTACGCTGACGCCCAGGCCCGCTGGGAAGCACACAAGAAGCAGGTTGCCGAGCACGCCGCAGAAGATGCAGCAGCCGACGGCAGTGGTGCCGGCGAGTCCGCCGGAACCAGCTACTCCTCCGAGCCGTCCTCCAACGACTCCGGTGCCGGCACGCTGGCTTCCGACGAGGCACTGGCGGCACTGCGCGAAAAGCTCACCGGAAACTAATTTCCGGCCCGCTTCGCACGCAGCAACAGCCGGGCAGGTCCTTCACCTTCGGGTGGGGGACCTGCCCCGTTTAACGCCCCTGGCGGCCACGCCGGGGACAACTGCGCCCGTGCCGGCGCGTCATCCGCGCGGCAGCGGCGTGTCCACCCAGTCCAGGCCGGCCGGGGCCAGGGTCCCCTGCCCCGCGGTCAGGGACGCCAGACGCTCCTGCGCCGCGGCAATCACGTCCGCGTCGTCGGGCATGGCCAGGCCCACCTGGGTGTTGACGGCGTCGTAGCCGTTGCCGGTCATCACGTAGCCGGCGCTGCGCAGCTCGTTCTCCAGGCGCCCGGCCGCAGCGTGCGGGGCGGCGATGGTGAACAATTGCATCCGGTCCCGGCGCACCAGCGGCGCCAGGTCCACGGCGGCGCTGACGGACTCCGAGTAGGCCCGCCCCAGCCCGCCCGCACCGAGCAGGACGCCGCCAAAATACCGCACGACGACGGCACACGCGTCACTGAGGTCGGCGGCGGTCGCGGCCGGGGACCGGCGGGTTTCCCGCTTCAGCAGGGCATCGAGCATCGGCAGCCCGGCGGTGCCGGAGGGCTCGCCGTCGTCGTTGGAGCGCTGCACCCGGCGGTCCGCACCCAACACAAAGGCCGAGCAGTGGTGGCGTGCATCGTAAAACTCGCGCCGCAGGCCGGCCACCAGTGCCCGGGCCTCCTCCTCGTCCGCCACCCGGCGCAGCACGGTGATGAAGCGGGAGCGCTTGATGGTGAGCTCGTGGCGGAAATCGGCCCCGGCGGCCAGCGTCGTGTAGCTGTTGGGGCCCGGCGCCGGCGGCGGGGGAGGTGTCTGGCTCATCCGAACCAGTCTAGTGTGGAGGCATGCTTTCGATTGGTCTCACCGGCGGCATCGCCGCCGGAAAATCCCTGCTCTCGGCCCGTTTTCGCGAACTGGGCGCCGTGGTCATTGATGCCGACCAGCTGGCGCGGGACGTGGTGGCCCCCGGGACGCCCGGCCTGGCCGCTGTCGCGGCGGAGTTCGGGACCGGCGTGCTTGCCGCCGACGGCACGCTGGACCGGCCGGCGCTGGGTACCCTCGTCTTCGCGGACAAGGACCGGCTGGCCGCGCTCAACGCGATTGTCCACCCGCTGGTCCGGGCTGCCGCCGCGTCCCTGAAGCACGACGCCGGCCCCGGCGCCATTGTGGTCCAGGACCTCCCGCTGCTCGTGGAGACGGGGCAGGGCGCCAACTTCCACCTGGTGGTGGTGGTCGACGCCCCGGCGGGGCAGCGGCTGGCCCGCATGACCGCCAACCGCGGCATGGCGGAGGCAGACGCCCGGGCCAGGATAGCCGCGCAGGCCGGCGACGGGCAGCGCAGGGCGGCCGCCGACGTCGTGCTGGACAATTCCGGCCCGCCGGAAAAGGCATTGGCGGCCCTTGGGCTGCTGTGGGAGCGGCGGCTGCTGCCCTTCGCGCACAACCTGGCGGCCGGGACTCCCGCACAGCAGACCGGGCCGCCGGCCGTGGTGCCGGCGGATCCGGGCTGGCCGGCCCAGGCTGCCCGGCTGGCCGCACGCATCGCGGCGGCCGCGGGTGATGGGTCGGTGGGGGTGGACCACATCGGGTCCACCTCGGTGCCGGGCCTCGCGGCGAAGGACATCATCGACCTGCAACTGCGGGTCCGGTCCCTGGCGGCCGCCGATGGCGTGGCGGCAGCTTTGGCGGCCGCCGGTTTCCCCGCCCGCGACGGCGCCTGGTGGGACACCGGCCATGACTTCGCCGGCGGGGCGGCGGGGGAGCGCTGGGAGAAGCGCTTCCACAACGCGGCCGATCCCGGCCGCCCCGTCAACCTGCACGTCCGCGTGGACGGTTCACCCGGTGCGGCCATGGCCCTGGCCTTCCGGGACTGGCTGCGGGCCGACGACGGCGCCCGGGACCGCTATGCGGCCCTGAAGCGGCGGCTGGCGGCTGTGCACGCCCGGGATGCGACCACGGAGGCGTATGCCGCGGCGAAGGAGCCGTGGTTTGCCGCGACGGTGCCCGAGGTGGTGCGGTGGCTGGGCCGGGGCTAATACCTGTTGACCACGTCCGGGTTGTTGAGCAGCAGCACCACGGCAATGATGTAGAAGACCATGACAACGAAGCCGATGATGGTGAAGATCCACCCCAGGATCACACCCACGTTGGCCGGCGTGTTCGTGAATCCGGCCGCCGCGGATTTCCTTTTGGCGATGATGGATACGATCAGGCCGGCCAGTGACACCACAAAGCACAGCACCAGGCCCACGATGCCCAGTGTCTTGCCCGGATCCTCCATTGGGGGGCCGTACGGTCCCTGCGCATACGACGGCGGGGCGGGCGGCGTCTGGGCCCACTGCGGCCGGGTGAACTTTGCTGCGGACTCCCCGTAGGGATTTTCCGGTGTGTTTGAACTCATGGTGACCTCATTGTTTGGTGGTGGCGGTGCTGGTGGCGATGATGTATGGATACATCCTCACACGGGGAGGGCCCGTTCGAACATGGCTTTCTTCGGCAGTCCTGCCCACTCCGCAAGCGGAGTAGCGTTAACCCCATGAGTCTTGCCCAGGAAATTAACCGTGTTGTTGCCCCGTTTGAGGTCATTAGCGACTTCCAGCCGGCCGGCGACCAGCCGGCGGCCATCAAGGAGCTCACCGAGCGCATCACCAACGGCGAGAAGGACATCGTGCTGCTGGGCGCCACGGGTACCGGAAAGTCCGCCACCGCGGCCTGGCTCATCGAGCAGGTGCAGCGGCCCACCCTGGTCCTGGTGCAGAACAAGACGTTGGCCGCCCAGCTGGCCAATGAGTTCCGTGAGCTGCTGCCGAACAACGCCGTGGAATACTTCGTCTCCTATTACGACTACTACCAGCCGGAAGCGTACGTGCCGCAGTCGGACACGTTCATTGAAAAGGACTCCTCGGTCAATGAGGAGGTCGAACGGCTGCGGCACTCCGCTACGAACGCGCTGCTGACCCGGCGCGACGTGGTGGTGGTGGCGACGGTGTCGTGCATTTACGGCCTGGGCACCCCGGAGGAGTATGTTTCCGGCATGGTCACCTTGACCCGCGGCGCCACCATGAACCGGGACCACCTGCTGCGCAAGTTCGTCAGCATGCAGTATGCCCGCAACGACATTGACTTCCACCGCGGCACGTTCCGCGTACGCGGGGACACCGTTGAAATCATTCCCATGTACGAGGAACAGGCGCTGCGCATTGAGTTCTTCGGCGACGAAATTGAAAACATCTACACCCTCCACCCGCTGACCGGCGAGGTCATCCGGGAGGAGACCGAAATGTACGTCTTCCCGGCGTCGCACTACGTGGCCGGGCCCGAGCGCATGGCCCGGGCCACCCGGGCGATCGAGGAGGAGCTGGCCGCCCGGACCAAGGAACTGGAGAGCCAAAACAAGCTGCTGGAGGCCCAGCGGCTGCGCATGCGCACCACCTATGACCTGGAAATGATGGAGCAGATGGGGTTCTGCAACGGCATCGAAAACTATTCGCGGCACATCGACGGCCGCGGGCCGGGCACCGCGCCGCACTGCCTGCTGGACTACTTCCCCGACGACTTCCTGCTCGTCATCGACGAATCCCATGTCACCGTCCCCCAGATCGGGGCCATGTACGAAGGTGACATGTCCCGCAAGCGCACCTTGGTGGACCACGGCTTCCGGCTGCCCTCCGCCATGGACAACCGGCCGTTGAAGTGGGACGAGTTCCTGGAGCGGGTCGGCCAGACCGTCTACCTTTCCGCCACGCCCGGCAAGTATGAGCTGGGGAAGTCGGACGGCTATGTGCAGCAGATCATCCGGCCCACCGGCCTGATCGACCCGGAAATCATCGTCAAGCCGTCCAAGGACCAGATCAACGACCTGCTGGGCGAAATCCGGGAGCGGTCCGCCAAGAACGAGCGCGTGCTGGTCACCACGCTCACCAAGCGCATGGCCGAGGACCTCACCGACTACCTGCTGGGCAACGGCATCAAGGTCCAGTACCTGCACTCCGATGTCGACACCCTTCGCCGGGTGGAACTCCTCCGCGAACTGCGGATGGGCGTCTTTGACGTGCTCGTGGGCATCAATCTGCTCCGCGAGGGCCTGGACCTGCCGGAAGTGTCGCTGGTCAGCATCCTTGACGCGGACAAGGAAGGATTCCTGCGCTCCGGGACATCCCTGATCCAGACCATCGGCCGTGCCGCCCGCAACGTCTCCGGGCAGGTGCACATGTATGCGGACCGCATCACCGACTCCATGCAGTTCGCCATTGACGAGACCAACCGGCGCCGGGAAATACAGGTCGCCTACAACACCGGGCACGGCATCGATCCGCAGCCGCTGCGCAAGAAGATCGCCGACATCACCGACCAGCTGGCGCGCGAGGATGCGGACACCGCCGCGCTGCTGCAGGAGGCCCGGACCAAGCGCGAAACCGCCAAGAAGTCAGTGCGCCGCGACGGCCTGGCCGCCCGGCCCGCCGGCGAGCTGGTGGACCTGATCGAGGACCTCACGGCCCAGATGCACGGTGCGGCGGGCGACCTCCACTTCGAGCTGGCCGCCCGGCTGCGGGACGAGGTCGCCGAGCTGAAGAAGGAATTGCGCCAGATGCGCGAAGCGGGCCACGCGTGACCAACGACCCCGCCGGCTGGGACCACCCCGGGCCTGCACCGGCGGCAACCACGAGATTCGGCTAGCCCCGGACCATGCCCAGCAGCTGGGCGAAAATCCCTTCCCCGTCGTCGGCAATGCCGTCGTGGTGGAAGTCGGACGTTTCCCACACCTGCAGGCCCTGCACGGCGGCGGCCGTGGCCAGGGAGATGCCGTGGTCCACGTAAATGTCGTCCGTGTAGACGGCGGCGGCGGCGGGCACCGTGTTGCGGCCCAGCTGCGCCAGGTCGTAGAGCGGGCCCCAGCCTGCCGTGCGGGCCGCCAGCAGCCCGGCCACCTCGCGCAGCGGTGCCAGGGCGGGGTCCTGCTCGAAGTACCACGGGTACACCGCCTCGCCCGTCAGCAGCGGTTCCTCCGCATCCGGGTGGAATTCCGGGTGCGCGGCCAGGACCCGGGCCGCGGCCCAGTTGCTGGCTTCGCCCTGGACGTAGATGGACTCGTGCATCAGGGCGTACAGGGGGTTGGCGGCGCGGCTGACCTGGGCCGAGACCTGGGCGAGGAATCCGTCTGACAGGCGGTCGCCGTCAGGGGTGGGGACAAACGCGTCCTCGAGCAGGTAGTGCAGGGCGTCGATGCGCGTGTTGCCGCCAAAGTAGTTGCCCAGCATCTGGACGCGCTCCGGGGTGAGGCGTTCGCCCGTGGGCAGGCATTCCGCAACGCAGGCCACATGGCGCATGATCCGGGTGACCTGGGCCCGGTCCTGCGGGTAGCGGGCAAAGTACTCGGCGTTGCGGGCCGTGAGCCGGGCGAACGTGGCCTCGTAGACCTGGTCGGCCGGGCCCGCCAGCGGCCCCAGCCCGCCCGTGATGAGCACTTCCTTCAGGCCTTCGGGCGCCATGGACAGGTACGTCAGGGCACAGAAGCCGCCATAGCTCTGGCCGAAGACGGACCACGGGCCCGAGCCCAGCGCGGCCCGGATGAGTTCGGCGTCGGCCACGATGTCGGTGGCGCGGAAATGTGCCAGGTAGTCCGCCTGCGCCGCGGCACCGCCCACGAGCGGCAGCGTCTGCCGGGACGCCGGGGTGGACAGGCCGGTGCCGCGCTGGTCCAGCATGAGCACCCGGAAGTTCTTGGACGCCTCGCGCAGCCAGCCGGTCAGGCCCAGCGGGCGGTTGCCCCGCCCACCCGGGCCGCCCTGCAGGAACAGCAGCCAGGGCAGGTTGGCCGCTTCCAGGGCCGGGTCATAGATCTCGCGGGCAAACAGCCTGATCGAGGGGCCGGAGGGATCGGCATGGTCCAGCGGTGCGTCAAACCAGTGGTCGCGCAATGCGGCGCCACGGACCAGGTAGCTGCCGGCGGCACTCATGCGCGGGCCTGCGCGTCCGCCAGGCCGCCCCCGGCCACTTTGTCCAAGGCCGCGGTGTCCGCAGCACCGAAGGAGTCCAGGGCGCCGCCGTCGAGCCGGAACACGTGCCAGCCGTCCATGGGGACCGCCCCCAGGGAACGGTAAAAGTTGATGGACGGCTCGTTCCAGTCCAGCACGCTCCACTCGACCCGGGCGTAGCCGCGTTCGACGGCGATCCCCGCCAACGTTTGCAGCAGCGCCTTGCCGTGGCCGCCGCCGCGCGCCTCGGGCCGTACATACAGGTCCTCGAGGTGGATGCCGTGGGTGCCTTCCCATGTGGAATAGTTCAGGAACCACAGCGCGAAGCCGAGAATGGGCCCGCCGGCCACCGGGTTCCCCACCACGTGGGCGTATACCTGGGGGTTGTCGCCAAAGAGGTGCGCGTGCAGGCTTTCCGCGGTGTTGACCACGGCGTCCGGCTCCTTTTCGTACACGGCAAGGTCATGGATCATGCCCAGGATGGCGGGAACGTCGGCTGGGGTGGCTGTGCGAATCAAACTCATGGAATGAGCTTATCGGGTGCCGCGGCCCGCTGCGCCGCGCCCTGCCGCGGGCCGGGAATGCACAGCTGCCGTGCAGGAATCCTGCACGAACCCTTGACAAGACACACATCCATTCCATAGGACAGGAAGTGGGGGAACAACCGTCTAGGCATTCAACCATTGAAAGCGGGACAACCATGGCCACGGGAAATTCGGCTGCTGCAAGCAGCCCCGGAAACAAGAGCCAGGTGCGCAAGGCGGCCATCGCCAGCACCATCGGTACTACCATCGAATGGTACGACTACTTCCTTTACGGTGCGGCGGCAGCCCTCGTGTTTCCACACGTGTTCTTCCCGCACATGTCGCCCTACCTGGGCCTGATCGCCTCCTTTGCCTCCTACTTTGTGGGCTTCGTGGCCCGGCCCATCGGTGCCGCGATCTTCGGGCACTGGGGTGACCGGATCGGGCGCAAGGCGATGCTGATCACCACACTGCTGATGATGGGGCTGTCCACGGCGCTCATCGGCGTCCTTCCCGGGGCGGGCTCCTGGGGCGACGCCGCACCGGCCATCCTGATCCTGCTGCGCGTCCTGCAGGGCATTGCCGTCGGCGGCGAGTGGGGCGGCTCCATCCTGCTCTCCATGGAGTGGGGCAACCAAAAGCGCCGCGGGCTCATGGCCAGCTGGCCCCAGCTCGGCGTGGCCATCGGCATCATCCTCTCCACCGGGCTCATGGCGATCTTCAACGGCATCATGGGCACCGACGCGTTCATCGCCTGGGGCTGGCGCATCCCGTTCCTGCTCAGCCTGGTGCTGGTGGCGATCGGCCTCTACATCAGGATCAAGATCATGGAAACGCCCATGTTCGCCGAGGTGGTCAGGACCAACAAGACCCGGAAGGCCCCCGTTCTGGAGGTCATCCGGCGGTACCCGAAGGAGATCGTGCTTTCGGCGCTGCTGCGCATGTCCGAACAGATGCCGTTCTACATTGTGACCGCCTTTGTGCTGTCCTACCTGACCAACAAGGACCACCACTACAGCTACAACTTCGTCCTGATCGGCACCATGGTGGCGGCGGCGCTGGAACTGTTCTTCGTGCCCTACTTCGGGCACCTCTCCGACAAGAAGAACCGGCTGCGGATCTACCAGCTCGGCGCTGCCATCACTGGCGTCTGGGGCTTTGTCTACTTCGGCCTGCTGGACAGCGGCGTGGCCTGGCTGGTGTTCATCGCCTTGTCCGTGGCACTGGTGCCGCACGCCATGCAGTACGGCCCGCAGGCGTCCATCATCGCCGAAAACTTCCCCACCGAGCTGCGGTACACCGGTGCCGGGCTCGGCTACCAGCTGGCCTCCATTGTGGCCGGCGGTCCGGCAGCCTTGATTGCCACCGTCCTGCTGCACAACTTCGGCACCGGCTATGCGGTCTCCGTGTACATGCTCGTCTCGGCCCTGATCACCATTGCGGCCTCGCTGGGCCTGAAGGACCACTCCAAGTCGGACATTGCCGACTCGGGCACTTACACGCCACGCGTGGGGAAGGTGGGGACGGACCGGAAGGCTACATCCGGCTGAAGTCCGCCAGCGCCACGACCGCGGCACCCGCCCCGTTCGACGCTGCAAGGTCCACCGTGGCCGTCATGGACCAGTCATGGTTTCCGTCCGGGTCGGCCAGCACCTGGCGCACCGTCCACTGCTCCGGGCCTTCGGTGATCTGCAGCAGCGCCGGACCGCGGGCGGCCGGGCCGGACTCGATGTATTCGTGTTCATCCCAGTAGGCGTCCAGGGCGTCGGCCCAGCGGTCGGCGTCCCAGCCGTGCCCGCCGTCGAGCTCGCCCAGCGCCTCAAAGTCGTCGTCGGCGGCGAGCTCGACGCGGCGGAACATCTCATTGCGCACCATGACCCGGAAGGCGCGGTGGTTGTCCGTCAGCTTCGGCGGCACGGGGGGCACGGCAAATTCTGCCGCCAGCGCCTCCTCCGGCTCGCCGCCGGTCATCTTCTCCCATTCATCGAGCAGGCTGGAGTCCACCTGCCGGACCAGCTCGCCGAGCCAGGAGATGATGTCCTCCAGGTCCTCGCGCAGCGCGTCCTGCGGGACGGTCTGGCGCAGGGCCTTGTAGGCGTCGGTGAGGTAGCGCAGCACAATGCCTTCGGAGCGGGCCAGCGAGTAGTACTGGACGTATTCGCCAAAGTTCATGGCCCGCTCGTACAGGTCGCGGATGATCGACTTGGGGCTGAGCTCAAAGTCACCCACCCACGGCGCGGCCTTGCGGTACACCTCAAAGGCGCCGAACAGCATCTCTGCCAGCGGCATGGGGTACGTGACCTCGTCGAGGATCGCCATGCGCTCGTCGTACTCGATGCCTTCGGCCTTCATGGCGGCCACCTTCTCGGTCCGCTCACGCTTGAGCTGGGCGCTGAGGATCTGGCGCGGCTTCTCCAGGGTCGATTCAATGACGGAAATGACATCGAGGGCGTAGCTGGGCGATACGGGGTCCAGCAGCTCCAGCGCGGCCAGGGCGAAGGGCGAGAGCGGCTGGTTCAGGGCAAAGTTCATCTGCAGGTGGGTGGTGAGCCGCACGGTGCGCCCGTCAGCCTCCAGCTCGTCCTCCGGGATGCGCTCCACGATGCCTGCGCCAAGCAGCTCGCGGTAGATGCCCAGGGCCTTGCGGATCAGCTTGCGCTGGGCGGCGGGGGACTCGTGGTTTTCAGTGAGCAGCTTCCGGGCCGCCTGGAAGGGGTCGCCCGGGCGCTCCAGCAGGTTCAGCAGCATGGCGTGCGTGATGGTGAAGCTGGAGGTCAGCGGTTCCGGCACGGATTCGCTAAGCCGGATGAACGTGGGCTCGCCCCAGCTGACAAACCCCTGTTGGGGCTTTTTCTTCACCACCTGGCGCAGCTTCCTCGCGTCGTCACCAAACTTTGCCACGGCCTTGGCCATGGCCTTGGTGTTTTCGATGACGTGCTCCGGGGCCTGGACCATCACGGTGCCGGCCGTGTCGTAGCCGGCCCGCCCGGCCCGCCCGGCAATCTGCTGGAACTCACGCACCTGCAAAACGCGGGTGCGCACGCCGTCGTACTTGCTCAGGGCCGTCAGCAGCACGGTGCGGATGGGCACGTTGATGCCCACGCCCAGGGTGTCCGTGCCACAGATGACCTTCGGCAGCCCCGCCTGTGCGAGCTGCTCCACGAGCCGGCGGTACTTGGGCAGCATGCCGGCGTGGTGGACGCCGATCCCGTGGCGCACCAGCCGGTTGAGCGTCTTGCCGAAGCCGGCGGAAAAGCGGAAGCCGGCGACCAGTTCGGCGATCCTGTCCTTTTCCTCCCGCGTGCAGACGTTGATGCTCATCAGGTTCTGGGCGCGGTCGATGGCCTCGGCCTGGCTGAAGTGCACCACGTAGACGGGGACCTGCTTGGTGGCCAGCAGTTCCTCGAGCGTCTCGTGGACACCGGTGGTCACGTAGTAGTAGTGCAGCGGGATGGGGCGCACGGCGGAGGAGACGGTGGTGGTGGTCCGGCGGGTCAGCTCCGTGAGCTCGCGCTCGAAGCGGCTGACATCGCCCAGGGTGGCGCTCATGAGCAGGAACTGCGACTGCGGCAGCTCCAGCAGCGGCACCTGCCAGGCCCAGCCGCGCTGCGGGTCGGAGTAGTAGTGGAACTCGTCCATGATGACCACGCCCACGTCGGCGTGTTCGCCTTCGCGCAGCGCAATGTTGGCCAGGATTTCCGCCGTGCAGCACACGATCGGCGCGTCCTGGTTCACGGAGGAGTCGCCCGTGACCATGCCCACGTTCTCGGCCCCGAAGACCTCGCACAGGGCGAAGAATTTTTCCGAGACGAGTGCCTTGATGGGGGCGGTGTAGTAGCTGGAGGCGCCGCGGGCCATGGCGTTGAAGTGTGCGGCGATGGCCACGAGGGACTTGCCGGATCCGGTGGGGGTCGAGAGGATCACGTTGTTGCCGCTGACCAGCTCGATGGCGGCGTCCTCCTGGGCCGGGTAGAGCTCCAGGCCCCGGTCCATGGTCCATTCCAAAAAGGCCTCCAGGACGTCGTCGTCGCTGGATATTTGGGGGTCAAGGCCGGAGAGCTGTTCAAGAAGGTTCATGGTTCCCCCAGTCTACGGGCGGGTGCTGTGGCAGGATAACGCCATGGGAACAAAGCAGCTTGCCTGGGATCCGGCCAAGTATGTGGAATTCGGCGACTTCCGCAACCGCCCGTTCTTCGACCTCACCGCCCGCATCACGGCGGACGCACCGCGGCACGTGGTGGACCTGGGCTGCGGGCCCGGGAACCTGACCGCCACCCTGGCCCGCCGCTGGCCCGGGGCCAGCGTGCAGGGCCTGGACAGCTCGCCGGAGATGGTGGCGGCCGCGCAGGGCGGCGGGACCGGGCACGACGCCGGCAACAGGCATCCGGCAAACCTCGCCTTTGCGCTGGGCGACATTGGGCAGTGGGCCCCGGGGCCCGGCACCGACGTGGTTGTCTCCAACGCCGCGCTCCAGTGGGTGCCGGGGCACCAGGGACTCATCTCGGGGTGGCTCGGCGCCCTGGCCTCAGGGGCGTGGCTGGGTGTCCAGGTGCCCGGGAACTTCAACTCGCCGTCGCACGCCCTGATGCGCGAGGTGGCCGGTTCGGTCCGTTGGCGCAAGCAGCTTGACGGGGTGTTGCGGCACGCCGACACCGTCGGGGAGCCGGGGGAGTACCACGAACTGCTGCTGCGCGGCGGGGCGCGGGCCGATGTCTGGGAAACCACCTACAGCCAGCTGCTGCCCGGCGACCACCCCGTCCTGGACTGGGTCCGGGGCACCGGGCTGCGCCCCGTGCTCCAGGCACTCGGGCATGCGGAGGGGGAAGCGTTTGAAGCCGAATACTCAGCGCTGCTGGACCAGGCCTACCCGGCGGCGGAGTTCGGCACCATCTTCCCGTTCCGGCGGATTTTTGTGGTGGGACAAAAACGATGAAAGGGACCCGACATGGCTGAGCTGGAGGCGTTTCCGCAGGACTGGCAGACGGCACTGGTGGTGGTGGCCCACCCCGACGACCCCGAATATGGCATGGCGGCCGCCGTGGCGGAATGGACGGCAGGCGGCCGGGAGGTCCACTACCTGCTGGCCACGCACGGCGAGGCGGGCATCGCCGGGCTGCCCCCGGAACAGGCCGGCCCGCTGCGGGTGCAGGAGCAGCAAAACGCCTGCCAGCGCGTGGGCGTGGCCAGCCTGGCGTTCCTGGACCACCCCGACGGCAGGGTCCAGGAAAGCCTGGTGCTGCGGCGCGAGATTGCGGGGCACATCCGCCGCGTGAAGCCCGAACTGGTGCTCACGCTCAACCACCGCGACGAATGGGGCCCGGGCCGCTGGAACAGCGCCGACCACCGTGCCCTGGGCCGCAGCGTGCTCGACGCCGTGTCCGACGCCGACAACGAATGGATCTTCCCGGAACTGCTGGCCGAGGGACTGGCCCGGCACAGGGCTGCCCGCGTGGCCATCAGCTCGCCGCGGCCCACCCATGCGCAGCCGGTCAGCGCCAGCAGCATTGAACGGGCCGTGGCCTCCCTGGCCGAACACGCCGAATACCTCAAGGCGCTCAGTCCGGAGCCGGCGGGGGAGCAGGCACGGCGGCAGGTGGAGATGGTGGTCCAGGGCGGGGCGGTGCGGTTCGAACTGTACGGCTAGCAGTACGGCCGGCCACGGGCGCGGCACCTCCCCGGCCGGCCCCTCCGCGAAGGGGGGAATCAGCCCAGAGAAAACAGCCCTGACAACTCGCACGGGGCAGGAGTAGCTTTTTATCAAGGTGTTCTTCTGTGCGTCCGCCGCCGGCACCCCGAGGAGGAAACGTGCTGTACCGGTTGATTGCGCGAAACCTGGCGCCGCACAAGGTTCCACTCATTTCAGTGGTGGTGCTGCAGTTCCTGTCCACCCTGGGAACCCTCTACCTGCCCACGCTGAATGCGGACATCATTGACAACGGCGTGGTCAAGGGCAACATCGGCGTCATATTCGGCCTGGGCGGGTGGATGCTGCTGATCACGGCCGGGCAGGTGTTGTGCGCCATCACGGCCACCTTTCTCAGCGCCCGGCTGGCCATGGGTGTGGGCCGGGCTGTGCGCCGTGACCTGTTCACCACGGTCGAGACGTTTTCCGCCCAGGAAATGGGCGCCATCGGCACCCCGTCACTGATCACGCGCACCACCAATGACGTCCAGCAGGTGCAGATGCTGACGCTGATGTCCTTCACGCTGATGGTCACCGCTCCCATCATGTGCATCGGCGGGATCATCCTTGCCATGAAGCAGGACGTGCCGCTGTCCGGGCTGCTGCTGGTCATCCTGCCGGTCCTGGTCGTGGCGATCGGGCTGATTGTGCGGGTGCTGGTCCCCACCTTCCGCAAGGTCCAGCACCAGCTGGACGACATCAACGGCGTGCTGCGCGAACAGATCACCGGCATCAGCGTCATCCGGGCCTTTGTGCGCCGCGACTACGAGGCCGGCCGCTTTGCCACCGCCAACGGCGCCCTGACGGCATCGCAGCTGCGCGCCGGCCGGCTGCTGTCCCTGATGTTCCCCACCATCTTCTTCGTCGTCAACGTCACCAGCGTGGGCGTGCTGTGGTTTGGCGGCCAGCGGATCGACGCCGGGCACATGCAGATCGGTGCGCTGACGGCGTTCCTGAGCTACATCATGCAGATCCTCATGGCAGTCATGATGGCCATGTTCATGTTCATGATGATCCCGCGTGCCGCCGTCTCCGCCGAACGCATCCAGGAGGTCCTGGACACCCGTCCCTCCGTGGTGGACACCCCTGGTGCGCTGGCCGTGGCCCGGCTCGAGGGCCGGCTCTCGGTCCGCGGTGCCACGTTCAAGTACCCCGGCGCAGAGGACCCCGTGCTCTCCGGCGTCAGCTTTGACGCGGCCCCGGGCACCACGACGGCGGTCATCGGCTCCACGGGCAGCGGCAAATCGACGTTGGTGAACCTCATACCGCGGCTCCTTGATGCCACGGAAGGCAGCATTGTCCTGGGCGGGCACGACATCCGCGCCGTGACGCTGCAATCCCTGCGCAGCGCCATCGGCCTCGTCCCGCAAAAGGCCTACCTGTTCCGCGGCACCGTGGCCACGAACCTGCGCATGGGCGGGCCGGACGCCACCGATGGGGAACTGTGGGCGGCCCTCGAGGTGGCCCAGGCCGCCGAGTTTGTCCGGTCCCTGCCGGACGGGCTGGATGCAGCCGTCGAACAAGGGGGCGGCAACTTCTCCGGCGGCCAGCGCCAGCGCCTGTGCATTGCCCGGGCCATCGTCAGCAAACCGTCGCTGTACGTCTTTGATGACAGCTTCTCCGCCCTGGACTACGCCACGGACGCGAAACTGCGCGCGGCCCTGAAGCCGGTCACCACCCACGCCGCCGTGCTGGTGGTGGCGCAGCGGGTGGGCACCATCCGGCATGCGGACAACATCCTGGTCCTGGATGAAGGGAAGCTCGTGGGGCAGGGAACGCATGGGGAGCTGCTGGAAAGCTGCCCCACGTACCAGGAAATTGTCACCTCGCAGCTGACCGATGAAGACAGGGAGACCGCGGCATGAGCATGATGAGGGGCCGGGGCGCACCGCCGCAAAAGCCCATGGCCTTCGGGCCCAGCCTCAAGCGCATCCTGCGCCTGCTCGCGGTGGACCGGCTGCGGATGGTGTGGGTGGTGGTGCTGGCGGCGGTGTCCGTGGGCCTGTCCGTCGTGGCGCCCAAGGTGCTCGGCCACGCCACCGACATCATTTTCAACGGCGTGGTGGGCCAAATGCTTGACCGCTTCCCGAAAGGCACCACCAAGGACCAGGCCGTGGCTGCGTTGCGCGCGGCGGGGCAGGGCCAGCTGGCGGACATGCTCTCGGGCATGAACGTGGTGCCCGGCCAGGGCCTGGACCTGAACGCCCTGGGCGCCGTGCTGCTCATCGTCCTGGCCCTGTACATTGCCGCCTTTTTCTTCAACTGGTCCCAGGGCTACATCACCACGGGCATTGTCCAGCGCGCCATGTACCGGCTGCGCCGCCAGATCGAGGACAAGCTGGACCGCCTGCCGATGTCCCACTTCCAGCAGGAGTCCCGCGGCGACGTGCTGTCCCGGGTCACCAACGACATTGACAACTTTTCCCAGACGCTCAACCAGACCCTGACGCAGCTGCTCATCGCCGGGCTGACGGTGGTGGGCGTGCTGGGCATGATGTTCTCCATCTCCCCGCTGCTGGCCGTCATTTCCCTCGTGACAGTGCCCCTCATCGCCGGCCTGACCGTGGTGATTGCCAAGCGGTCCCGTGTGCAGTTCATGGTGCAGTGGAAGTCCACCGGCGACCTCAACGGCCACGTGGAGGAGATGTTCACGGGCCATGAGATCGTCAAGGCGTTCGGCCGGCAGGAAGCGGCCATTGAAAAGTTCCAGGTCTCCAACGACGAGCTGTACACCTCCAGCGCCAAGGCCCAGTTCATCTCCGGCATCATCATGCCCAGCATGAACTTTGTCTCCAACCTCAATTACGTGGTGGTGGCGGTGCTCGGCGGCATCCAGGTGGCCTCCGGGGTCATCACGATCGGCAGCGTCCAGGCGTTCATCCAGTACTCCCGCCAGTTCAGCCAACCCATGGCGCAGATCGGCAGCATGATCAACCTGCTCCAGTCCGGCGTGGCCTCGGCCGAGCGCGTCTTTGAGCTGATCGACGCGCCGGAGCAGCGCCCGGACCACGTCCCGGCCGCCACCCTGCCGGTCGTGGCAGGCCGGGTGGTCTTTGACCATGTCAACTTCAGCTACAAGCCGGACGAACCCCTCATCCGCGACCTCTCCCTGGCGGCGGAGCCGGGGGAGACCGTGGCCATCGTCGGGCCGACGGGCGCCGGCAAGACCACGCTGGTCAACCTGCTCATGCGCTTCTATGAGATTGATTCCGGGCGGATCAGCATTGACGGCGTCAACACCGCAGAACTCACCCGCGATGAGCTGCGCCGCAAGTTCGGCATGGTGCTCCAGGACGCCTGGCTTTTTGGCGGGACCATCCGCGAAAACCTGGCGTATGGCAAGCTCGACGCAACGGAGGCGGAGATCACCGCCGCCGCGGAGGCCACGCACGTGGACCACTTTGTCCGCTCCCTCCCGGACGGCTATGACACCGTTCTCACGGACGACGGCGGCGGCCTGAGCCAGGGGCAGCGGCAGCTGATGACGATTGCCCGGGCCTGGATCGCCAACCCCGGAATCCTGATCCTGGACGAGGCCACCAGTTCCGTGGACACCCGCACCGAGGTGCTGATCCGCCAGGCCATGAACCGCCTGCGCAAGGGCCGGACCAGCTTTGTGATCGCCCACCGGCTGTCCACCATCCGCGACGCGGACCTCATCCTGGTCATGAACGACGGGCGCATCATCGAGCAGGGCACGCACGAACAACTGCTGGAGCAGCACACCTTCTACTACGATTTGTACATGTCACAATTTGGCGATCCCCTGGTGGAGGAAGTGGGCACGGCGTGAACGCCATGGACGCCATTGTGCGCAAGTGGAAACTGGACACCACCTCCTCGGTGCCGCCCTATGAACAGATCAGGATGCGCATCCTGGACCTGGCCGCCTCCGGCGCCCTGGCCGTCGGTGCCAGGCTGCCGTCGGTGCGCTCGCTCGCCACGATCCTCGGGGTGGCGGCCAACACCGTGGCCCGTTCGTACCGCGAGCTCGAACAGGCCGGCATCGTGGTGACGGCCGGCCGCAGCGGCACCGCCATCGCCTCCGGCGGGGACGTGCTCGGCGCCAAGGCGGCGGAAGCGGCGGAGGCCTATGCCGGCGTCGTGCGTGACCTCGGCATCCCCGGCCCCAAGGCCCTGGCGATTGTCATTGCCGCGCTGGAGCGCGGCTCCCGGCACTAGTCGCAAAGGCGTCGCCGGAAAGCCTGTTCGAGAAGCCTTGTTCGAACGAAGATTCGACTATACTGTTACGTGGTGCCACCGCAGCACCGCGTTGCCGACACCTGTCCGGACGCCGCGAAAAGCGAAGGAAACAATGTACCAGCCTGCCACCGTGACCCCGGAAATCAAGCGTCCCGACCTCTCCCGCCTCGTGGTGAAGGGCGCCCGGGAACACAACCTGCGCAACGTCGACCTGGACCTGCCGCGTGACGCCATGATCGTCTTTACCGGCCTGTCCGGCTCCGGCAAGTCCTCCCTGGCCTTTGACACCATCTTCGCCGAGGGCCAGCGCCGCTACGTGGAATCCCTCTCCGCCTACGCCCGGCAGTTCCTGGGCCAGGTGGACAAACCGGATGTGGATTTCATCGAGGGCCTGTCCCCGGCCGTGTCCATCGACCAAAAGTCGACGTCAAAAAATCCGCGCTCCACCGTCGGCACCATCACCGAAATTTATGACTACATGCGCCTGCTGTGGGCGCGCGTGGGCATCCCGCACTGCCCCGTGTGCGGCGAGCCCATCACCAAGCAGACACCCCAGCAGATCGTGGACCAGCTGCTGGAAATGCCCGAGGGCACCCGCTTCCAGGTGCTGGCCCCCGTGGTGCGCGACCGCAAGGGTGAGTTTGTGGAGCTGTTCCGCGAGCTGACGGCAAAGGGCTATTCGCGCGCCAAGGTGGACGGCGTGCAGGTCCAGCTCTCCGACCCGCCCCAGCTGAAGAAGACCTTCAAGCACACCATCGAGGTGGTGGTGGACCGGCTGGTGGTCAAGGACGGGATCCGCCAGCGACTCACCGACTCCGTCGAAACGGCGCTCGGCCTGGCCGAGGGCCGGGTCCTGGCCGAGCTGGTGGACCTCGGGGAGTCCGAGGACGGGCGCGTGCGGCAATTCTCGGAGAACCTCGCCTGCCCCAACGAACACCCCCTGGCCATTGACGAAATTGAGCCGCGCTCCTTTTCCTTCAACAACCCGTTCGGCGCCTGCAGCGCCTGCAGCGGCATCGGCACCAAGCTGGAGGTGGACGAGGAACTGGTGGTCCCCAACCCCTACCTCTCGCTGCGCGAAGGCGCCATCGCCCCGTGGTCGCTGGGCACGGCCACCACCGAATACTGGAACCGGCTCCTGGAAGGGCTCGCCGATGAGCTGGGCTTCTCCCTCGAGGACTCCTGGAACAAGCTCAGCACCGAATCCCGCCAGGCCATCCTCTACGGCAAGGACCACAAGGTGGTGGTCCAGTACCGGAACCGCTTTGGCCGCGAACGCAAGTACAGCACCGGCTTTGAGGGCGCCGTGCAGTACATCCAGCGCAAGCACCAGGAGACGGAGTCGGACTCCGCCCGCGACCGCTACGAAGAGTACATGCGCCAGATTCCGTGCCCGGCCTGTGGCGGTGCCCGGCTGAACCCGGCGTCGCTGTCCGTGTTGATCAACGGCAAGTCCATCGCCGAGACCTGCGCCCTGTCCATGCGCGACTGCTTCGAATTCCTCTCCACCCTGGTGCTGACGGGCCGCGAGGCACAAATCGCCAGCCAGGTCCTGAAGGAGATCCAGGCCCGGCTGAAGTTCCTGCTCGACGTGGGTCTGGAGTACCTGAACCTGGAGCGGGCTTCCGCCACCCTCTCCGGCGGCGAGGCCCAGCGCATCCGGCTGGCCACCCAGATCGGATCCGGCCTGGTCGGCGTGCTGTATGTGCTTGACGAACCGTCCATCGGGCTGCACCAACGCGACAACCGGCGGCTCATCGAGACGTTGACGCGGCTGCGGGACCTGGGCAACACGCTCATTGTGGTCGAACACGACGAGGACACCATCAACGAGGCCGACTGGATCGTGGACATCGGCCCCGGGGCCGGCGAGCACGGCGGCCGTGTGGTCCACTCCGGCTCCGTGGCGGGACTGCTGGAAAACACCGGGTCGCTGACGGGGGACTACCTCTCCGGGCGCAAGAACATCCCGGTGCCGGCCAAGCGGCGTAAACACGACAAGGCACGCCAGCTGAAGGTGGTGGGCGCCCGCGAAAACAACCTCCGAAACCTCGACGTCGCCTTTCCCCTGGGCGTCATGACGGCCGTCACCGGCGTCAGCGGTTCCGGCAAGTCCACCCTGGTCAATGAGATCCTGTACAAGGTCCTTGCGAACAAGCTCAACGGCGCCAAGCAGGTGGCCGGGCGCCACCTGCGCGTGGACGGACTGGAGCACCTGGACAAGGTGGTCCATGTCGACCAGAGCCCCATTGGCCGTACCCCGCGCTCCAACCCCGCCACGTACACCGGCGTCTTTGACAACATCCGCAAGCTGTTCGCCGAAACCAACGAAGCCAAGGTCCGCGGCTACCAGCCGGGCCGCTTCTCCTTCAACGTCAAGGGCGGGCGCTGCGAGGCCTGCGCCGGCGACGGCACGCTGAAGATCGAAATGAACTTCCTGCCGGACGTCTACGTCCCCTGCGAGGTGTGCCACGGGGCCCGCTACAACAGGGAGACCCTGGAGGTCCACTACAAGGGCAAGTCCATCGCCGACGTGCTAAACATGCCCATTGAGGAGGGCGCGGAGTTCTTCGCCGCGTTCACCCCCATCGCCCGGCACCTGCGCACCCTGGTCGACGTGGGGCTCGGCTACGTCCGCCTGGGCCAGGCCTCCACGACGCTCTCCGGCGGGGAAGCGCAGCGCGTGAAGCTGGCCGCGGAACTGCAAAAGCGCTCCAACGGGCGCAGCATCTACGTCCTGGACGAGCCGACCACGGGTCTGCACTTCGAGGACATCCGCAAGCTGCTGCTGGTCCTGCAGGGCCTGGTGGACAAGGGCAACACGGTGATCGTGATTGAACACAACCTGGACGTCATCAAGAGTGCCGACTGGATCGTGGACCTGGGCCCGGACGGCGGCACCGGCGGCGGCCAGCTGGTGGCCCAGGGCACCCCGGAGAAGGTGGCCAAGAGCACCGAAAGCTACACTGCGACGTTCCTGCGGGAGGCACTGGCCGGCTGACGGCCGGCGCAGGGAAGTCCAGCCCCGGCCGGGCGTACATGCCCGCCGGGGCATGCTTGTCCGGCAGGGCGGGCGGCACATGAGAAAATGGGCGGGTGACTACTGCCCAACCCGCGCTGGCTGCCGGCCGGCCCGTTCCCGACGCCCCCGGCGGCGCTGCCGTCCATGAAGCTGTCTCTTATGATGCTGTTGTCTTTGACCTTGACGGGACCCTGGTGGACCCGGCTGGCGGCATCACCGGCGGGATCGCCCACGCCCTGCACAGCCTGGGCCTGCCGGTTCCCGCCCCGGAAATGCTCGACCGGATGGTTGGACCCAAGCTGGCCGACGGGCTGGTCAACATTTTGGGCGTCCCGGAACCGCAGGTCCCCGCGGTGATCGCCAGCTACCGCAGCTGGTACGCCGAACGCGGCATGGCGATGTCGGCCGTGTATCCCGGCATCAAGGAACTGCTCGGGCTGCTGCGCGCCCGGGGCGCGCAGCTTGCCGTCGCCACCCAAAAACCGGAGCCGCTGGCGCAAACCCTGCTGGCGCACCACGGGCTCGCGGGATGCTTTGACGTCATCCGGGGCTCGCACGCCGACGAGACCCTCATGCCCGGCGACGCCGGCTACCGTGCCGGCAAGGCAGAGATCATTGCCGCAGCCCTTGACGCAATGCCCGGCGCGGACCGGGCCGTCATGGTGGGGGACCGGCACCAGGACGTCAACGGGGCCCGCGCCAACGGCCTGGACTGCATCGGCGTCGCCTGGGGCTTCGCCCCCGACGGTGAGCTGGAAGCGGCAGGGGCCGCCGGCGTCGTGCATTCCACGGAGGGGCTGCTGCAGGCGCTGGCGGCGGAACCGGCCCGAGCAGCCGGGGAGGCCGCCGATGGCGCTGTATGACCTCACCCGCGCCCTGACCCGCGGTACCATCGCCGGCTTGTGCCACCCCACGGTGGAGGGGCTGAAGAACGTCCCCGCCGACGGGCCGTTCATCGTGGCGCCGAACCACCTGTCCTTTTTTGACTCGGTCATCGTCCAGGCCCTGACGCCGCGGCCGGTGTCATTTTTTGCCAAGGCCGAGTACTTCACCGGCAAGGGCCTCAAGGGCAGGCTCATGAAGCAGTTCTTCGAGGCCGTGCACTCCATTCCGGTTGAACGCGGCGAACAGGCGGCCAGCGTGCAGGCCCTGAAGACCCTGCTGGACATCCTGGGCCGCGGCGAAGGCGTCGGGATCTACCCGGAGGGCACGCGCTCCCGCGACGGCGTCCTGTACCGCGGCCGCACCGGGGTGGGCTGGCTGGCCCTGACCACGGGCGCCCCCGTGGTGCCGGTGGGGCTCATCGGCACCGAAAAGCTGCAGCCGGCCGGCCGGAACACCGTCAAGCCGGCCCCGTTCACGTTGAAGTTCGGCACGCCCCTCAGCTTTGAAAAGACCGGCCCGGACCATTCCCTGCCGGCCCGCCGCGCCGTCACCGACACCATCATGGACGCCATCGCCGCACTGACAGGGCAGGCCCGCAGCTCCAAGTACAACCAGAGCCCCGGCACGGAGTAGTCGTGGCAGATCCTTCCAGCTACCGGCCCAAGCCCGGGGAGATCCCCACCGACCCCGGCGTGTACAGGTTCCGGGATGAACACGGCCGCATCATCTATGTGGGCAAGGCCAAGAACCTCCGCTCGCGGCTGAACTCATACTTCGCCAATCCGGCCGGCCTGCTGCCCAAGACCCACGCCATGGTCCACCATGCCGCCAGCGTGCAGTGGACCACGGTGGGCAGCGAGCTGGAAGCCCTGCAGCTGGAATACACCTGGATCAAGGAATTCGCGCCCCGGTACAACCTGGCCTTCCGGGACGACAAGACCTACCCGTACCTGGCAGTGTCCATGGGGGAGAAGTTCCCTCGCGTGCAGGTCATGCGCGGTGAACGGCGCAAGGGCACCAAGTACTTCGGCCCCTACACTGCGGGGGCCATCAGGGAAACCATGGACACCCTGCTGCGTGTCTTCCCCGTGCGCAGCTGCAGCCCCGGCGTGCTGCGGCGCGCCGAACGCAGCGGGCGCCCCTGCCTGCTCGGCTACATCGACAAGTGCGCCGCACCCTGCGTGGGCCGCATCAGCGAGGAGGACCACCGGGCGCTCGCCCAGGACTTCTGCGACTTCATGGGCGGGGAGGCCAAGCGCTTCATCAGCCGCCTGGAGAAGGAGATGCAGGCCGCTGTCGCCACGCTCGACTACGAGCAGGCAGCCCGGCTGCGCGACGACATCATCGCCTTGAAGAAGGTGTTTGAACGCAACGCCGTGGTGTTGGCGGAAGACACCAATGCCGACATCTTCGCCGTCGAACAGGACGAGCTGGAGGCCGCCGTGCAGGTGTTTTACGTCCGCGGCGGGCGCATCCGCGGCCAGCGCGGCTGGGTCGTGGAAAAGGTGGAGGACGCCACCGACGCCGACCTCTGGGAACACCTCATGCAGCAGGTCTACGGGGCCGGGGACCAGCAGCAGGACGCCATCCCGCGCCAAATCCTGGTGCCCGAGCTGCCGGCCAACCACCTGGACCTGGCGCAGTGGCTGGGCGGGCTGCGCCACGGCAAGGTGGAGATCAAGGTGCCCCAGCGGGGGGAAAAGGCAGCGCTCATGGACACGGTCCGGCAAAATGCCCGGCAGGCCATGGCGCTGCACAAGTCCCGCCGGGCGGGGGACCTCACCACCCGCTCCCTGGCACTCGCCGAGCTGCAGGAGGCACTGGACCTGCCCATGCCGCTGCTGCGGATCGAATGCTATGACATTTCCCACGTGCAGGGCACCAACGTGGTGGCCTCCATGGTCGTCGTGGAGGACGGGCTGGCCAAGAAGGGCGAATACCGCAAGTTCGCCATCACCGGCGACGCCGCCATCGACGACACCGCCTCGATGCACGACGTCATCACCCGCCGCTTCCGCAACTACCTGGCCGAGCAGGCGGAGCGGGCCCAGGCCGTGCCGGCCTCGGGGGACATCTCCGCCGCCGACGCCGCGCCCGAGCCGGCCCGCAAGTTTGCCTACCCGCCCAACCTGGTGGTGGTCGACGGTGGCGTGCCCCAGGTCAACGCCGCCTCCCGCGCACTGGCAGAACTGGGCATCACCGACGTTGCCGTCGTCGGGCTGGCCAAGCGCCTGGAGGAGGTCTGGGTGCCGGACAGCGACTTCCCGGTCATCCTGCCCCGGTCCTCCGAGGGGCTCTACCTGCTCCAGCGCATCCGCGACGAGGCCCACCGCTTCGCCATCACCTTCCACCGGGCCAAGCGCGGCAAGGCCATGACGGCCTCCGCGCTGGATGCCGTCCCGGGCCTGGGCGCGGCGAAGCAAAAGGCGCTCCTGGGCCACTTCGGCTCCCTCAAAAAGGTGCGGGCCGCGTCCGTGGACGAACTGGCCCAGGCCCCGGGGATCGGCCCCGTGCTGGCGCAGGCGGTCCATGACACCCTGGCCGCCGGGGGCCAGGGTGAGGCGGCGCCCGCCGTCAACATGGCCACCGGGGAAATCCTCGACTGACCCGGCCGCGGACCGGCTGGGGGACGGCTCCGGGACGCCCCGGGGACCACTGCGGGACAGCCGCGGGGCCGTCCCCGCCCGGCTCCGGGATTCCGGGCCGGCGGGAAATTCCTCTAGGCTTGCAGGTAGCAAAGCCGGACGCCCTGCCGCGCAGGAAGCGGCGTCCACACCACCGATTCCAAGGGAGCGCCATGCCAGGGCACCAAGATCCAGCAACCGCTGAACGTCCGCTGACCCCGGTCAAGCCGGTCGAACCGGAGCTGTTGGTGGTCACCGGAATGTCGGGGGCCGGGCGCAGCACGGCAGCCAACGCCCTCGAGGACCTGGGCTGGTACGTCATCGAAAACCTGCCCCCGCAAATGCTCGCAGCCCTGTCCGAGCTGGTCTCACGCATGCCCGGTGCCCTGCCGAAACTGGCCGTGGTGGTTGACGTGCGCGGCAAGGCCCTCTTTGCCGACATCCGCGAATCGCTCAACGCGCTCTCCGCCGCGGGTGTGGCCTACCGGGTGCTGTTCCTGGACGCGAGCGACGAGACGCTGGTGCGCCGGTTTGAGCTGGCCCGCCGCCCCCACCCCCTGCAGAAGGACGGGCGCATCCTGGACGGCATTGGCGCCGAACGACAGCTGCTGGCCGAGATGAAGTCGCAGGCGGAGATGGTGCTGGACACCTCCGTGCTGAACGTGCACGAACTCGGCGCGGCCGTCACGGAGCTGTTCTCCGAATCCGGCCCCGTGGTCCTGGCCCTGACCATCATGAGCTTCGGCTTCAAGTACGGGCTGCCCGTGGACGCCAACTACGTCGCCGACGTCCGCTTCATCCCCAACCCGCACTGGGTCCCGCAGCTGCGCCCCCTCACGGGCGAGGACAAGGCGGTGAGCGACTTTGTGCTCAAGGACCATGGTGCCGCCGACTTTGTGCAACGCTACGTGCACGCCCTGGAACCCGTGCTGGAGGGGTACCGCCGGGAAAACAAGCACTACGCCACCATCGCCGTCGGCTGCACGGGCGGCAAGCACCGCTCCGTGGCCGTGGCGATCGAGCTGGCCAGGCGCCTGAGCCAGTACCCGCGGGTCACCACCAGCATCAGGCACCGCGACCTGGGCCGGGAGTAACGGTGTACACGGGTATTTTGCCGGTGGTCCCGGCCGGCGGCGGGCGCCTGCCCGCCTTCGAATCCGGCGTGCAGGTCACCGCACTGGGCGGCGGCCACGGCCTGGCCGCGTCCCTGTCCGCCTTGCGCCTGCTGACGAGCAACCTCACCGCCGTCGTGACCGTGGCGGACGACGGCGGTTCCTCCGGCCGCCTGCGCGACGAGCTCGGCGTCCTCCCGCCGGGCGACCTGCGCATGGCCCTGGCCGCGCTCTGCGACGACACCGACTGGGGCCGCACCTGGCGCGACGTCATGCAGCACCGCTTCACCTCCCGCAACGGCACGGCCGGTTCACTGGACAACCACGCCCTCGGCAACCTGCTGATCGTGACCCTGTGGGAACTGCTGGGGGACACCGTGGCAGGACTGCGCTGGGCCGGCGCCCTGCTGGGCGCCCGCGGCGAGGTGCTGCCCATGGCCAGTGTGCCGCTGACCATCGAAGGCCGCGTGGTGGCCGCGACCGACGCCACACACCCGGACGGCACCGTCATCCGCGGCCAGGCCCATCTGGCCAAGGCCGGGGGGCTGGACAACGTCCGGCTGCTGCCCGAGGACGCCCCCGCCTGCGTCGAGGCCGTCACGGCCATCCACGAGGCCGACTGGGTGGTGCTGGGGCCCGGTTCCTGGTACACCTCCGTGCTGCCCCACCTGCTCCTGCCGGAGATGCGCCGGGCGCTGTGCACCACCAAGGCCAGGCGCCTGTTGACCATGAACCTGGACGTCAACGACCTGGAAGCCACCGGACTGGATGCGGCGGACCACCTGCGGGTCATTTCCCGCTATGCGCCTGGCTTCGGAGTTGACGTGGTGCTGGCGGACCCGTCCGGCATTGCCGATGTGGCGGGGTTCACCGAGGCGGCCGCGATGCTGGGCGCCGAGGTGGTGTTCGGTAAGGTGGGGAGCTCCGCAAGGACCTCCGTCCACGACCCGCTGCGGCTGGCCGCGGCATACCGGGACATTTTTGGGGACAACTGGAATTCGAAAGTGAAGGGCTGAACCATGGCGCTGACAGCGGCGGTCAAAGAGGAACTGTCCAGGCTGGACATCAAGAAGTCCTCTGTGCGCAAGGCGGAAGTTTCGGCGCTGCTGCGCTTCGCCGGAGGACTTCACATCATTTCCGGGCGGATTGTGATCGAGGCGGAGGTGGACTCCGCCGCCACGGCCCGCCGCCTGCGGGCGGCCATCGCGGAAATCTACGGCCACCAAAGCGAAATCATTGTGGTCTCCGGCGGCGGGCTGCGCCGCGGCAGCCGCTACGTGGTCCGGGTGGTCCGCGACGGGGAGGCCCTGGCGCGCCAGACCGGCCTGCTCGACGGCCGGGGACGGCCGGTGCGCGGGCTCCCGTCCGTCGTCGTCAACGGCTCCGCGGCCGACGCCGAAGCGGTGTGGCGCGGCGCGTTCCTGGCCCACGGCTCACTGACCGAGCCCGGCCGCTCCTCCGCACTGGAGGTCACCTGCCCCGGCCCCGAGGCCGCCCTGGCCCTGGTGGGCGCGGCCCGCCGCATCGACATTGCCGCCAAGGCCCGTGAAGTGCGCGGGATCGACAGGGTGGTGATCCGCGACGGCGACACCATCGCCGCACTGCTGGTCCGCATGGGTGCCCACGAAACCCTGCTGGTCTGGGAGGAACGGCGCATGCGCAAGGAAGTCCGTGCAACCGCCAACCGGCTGGCGAACTTTGACGACGCCAACCTGCGGCGCTCGGCCCAGGCTGCCGTGGCCGCCGGCGCCCGTGTGGACCGGGCCCTGGAAATCCTCGGCGACGACGTCCCCGACCACCTCAAGTACGCCGGCGAACTGCGTGTGGCCCACAAGCAGGCCAGCCTGGATGAGCTGGGCCGCCTGGCCGACCCGCCACTGACGAAGGACGCCATCGCCGGGCGCATCCGCCGTCTGCTGGCCATGGCGGACAAAAAGGCGCTGGAAACAGGCATCCCCGGCACGGAGTCAAATGTCACGTTCGACATGTTGGAATCCTAAACGTGCCTAGTATGGAAGAGTAGAAACATAACCGGCACCACAGTGGTTATGCAGTTTGCACGGGGTTGGAAAACCCGGTGCCAACCCACCCGTAGAATCCAATCGGAGGAACCGTGACCAAGTACACACTTCCAGAACTCAGCTATGACTACGCTGCCCTGGAGCCGAACATTTCGGCCCGCATCATGGAGCTGCACCACAGCAAGCACCACGCAGCATACGTCGCCGGCGCCAACACGGCGCTTGAGCAGCTTGCCGAAGCCCGCTCCACCAACAACTTCGCCAACGTGGCCAAGTACTCCAAGGACCTGGCCTTCAACCTGGGCGGCCACACCAACCACTCCATTTTCTGGAACAACCTCTCGCCCGAGGGCGGCGACAAGCCCGAAGGTGAGCTTGCGGCAGCCATCGACGACGCCTTCGGCTCCTTTGACGCCTTCCGCGCCCACTTCACCGCAGCAGCCCTGGGCATCCAGGGCTCCGGCTGGGCGCTCCTCTCCTTCGAGGGCCTGGGCGGCAACATCGTGATCGAGCAGCTGTTCGACCAGCAGGGCAACGTCCCCGTGGCCACCACCCCGCTGCTGATGCTGGACATGTGGGAGCACGCCTTCTACCTGGACTACGTCAACGTCAAGGCCGACTACGTCAAGGCGTTCTGGAACATTGTCAACTGGGCCGACGTCGCCAAGCGCTTTGACGCCGCCCGCAAGAACGCCACCGGGCTGATCCTGCCGTAAGCAGACCTGCCTGCCGGCCGCCTGGCGGCCGGTCCATGGGTGCCCGCCGCCGTCACATTGGCGGGGCGGGGCCCTAGGAACGTAATATGGATCACGGCGCGCGCATCGCAGGCGCGCCAGCGTCAATCTCTGCCCAACGTCGTGCGGGAACCACCGGTTGAGTGCCCACACCCAACCAGACAACGGGTGCCGCAGGCACCAAGGAGAGAGAAACAGTGACTACACGTATTGGCATCAACGGTTTCGGCCGGATCGGCCGCAACTACTTCCGCGCAGCGTTGGCCCAGGCTGCCGACATTGAAATTGTGGCGGTGAACGACCTCACCAGCCCGGAGGCCCTGGCCCACCTGCTCAAGTACGACTCCGTCAGCGGCCGCCTTCCGGTGGGCGTGGAAGTTGCCGACGGCCACCTCGTGGTGGACGGCAAGACCATCACCGTCCTGGCTGAGCGCGACCCCGCCAAGCTGCCCTGGGGCGAGCTCGGCGTTGACATCGTCATCGAGTCCACCGGCTTCTTCACGAAGGCCTCGGACGCCCAGAAGCACATCGACGCAGGCGCCAGGAAGGTCCTGATCTCCGCGCCGGCCTCCGACGAGGACATCACGATCGTCCTGGGCGTCAACGACGAGTTGTACGACCCCGCCGCGCACCACATCATCTCCAACGCGTCCTGCACCACCAACTGCCTCGGCCCGCTGGCCAAGGTCCTCAACGACAGCTTCGGCATCGAGCGCGGCCTGATGACCACGGTGCACGCCTACACGGCCGACCAGAACCTGCAGGACGGCCCGCACCGCGACCTGCGCCGCGCCCGCGCCGCAGCCATCAACATGATCCCCACCTCCACCGGTGCCGCCAAGGCCATCGGCCTGGTCCTGCCGGAGCTCAAGGGCAAACTGGACGGCTACGCCATCCGCGTCCCCGTCCCCACCGGCTCCGCCACCGACCTGACCGCCACGGTCGGCCGCGAAGTCACGGTGGAGGAAGTCAACGCCGCCTACAAGGCCGCCGCGGCCGAAGGCAAGCTCTCCGGCTACCTGACGTACACGGAAGACCCGATTGTCTCCTCGGACATCGTGGGCGACCCGGCGTCGTCCATCTTTGACTCGGGCCTGACCAAGGTCATCGGCAACCAGGTCAAGGTGGTCTCCTGGTACGACAACGAATGGGGCTACTCCAACCGCCTGGTCGACCTGACCGAACTCGTAGCAGCCAAGCTCTAAGGAATCGCATGACACTCCACACCCTCAGCGAACTCATCGATGAAGGTGTCCGCGGGCGGCACGTTCTTATCCGCAGTGATTTGAACGTGCCGCTCGACGGCGCTTTGGTGACTGATGACGGCCGCATCAAGGCCTCGCTGCCCGTGATCAAAACACTGGCCGAGGCCGGTGCCCGCGTCCTGGTCAGCGCCCACCTGGGACGGCCCAAGGGGACACCCGAGGCGAAGTACTCGCTGGCACCGGCCGTGGCCCGCCTGGCGGAGCTCGCGCCGGAACTGAACGCCACCCTCGCAGCGGACACCACGGGCCCCGCGGCCCGGGCCGGTGCCGCCGCGTTGGCCGACGGATCGGTGCTGGTCCTGGAAAACGTGCGCTTTGACGCCCGTGAGACCTCCAAGGACGACGCCGAACGGGCAGCCTTTGCCGCCGAGCTCGCCTCCCTCACGGGGGACAACGGCGCGTACGTGGACGATGCCTTCGGCGCCGTGCACCGCAAGCACGCCAGCGTGTACGACATCGCCAAGCTGCTCCCGTCCTACCAGGGTGACCTGGTCCGGACGGAGCTGGAGGTGCTGACCAGGCTCACCACGGACACGGTCCGACCCTACGTGGTGGTGCTGGGCGGCTCCAAGGTCTCGGACAAGCTGGCCGTCATCGACAACCTGCTCGGCAAGGCCGACACCATCCTGGTGGGCGGCGGCATGCTGTTCACGTTCCTGGCCGCACAGGGCCACCAGGTGGGGGCGTCGCTGCTGGAGAAGGACCAGATCCCCGTGGTCCAGGAGTACCTCAAGCGCGCGGCGGCAGCCGGGACAACCTTTGTCCTGCCCACCGACATCGTGGTGGCCTCCGGCTTTGCCGCCGACGCCGATCACGAAACCGTCGCGGCGGAAGCCATCGAGGCCTCCAGCTTCGGTGCCACCGGGCTGGGCCTGGACATCGGGCCCGAGTCCGGGGCCGCCTTCGCTGCGGCCATCGCTCCCGCCAAGACGGTGTTTTGGAACGGGCCCATGGGCGTCTTTGAGTTCCCGGCATTTGCCGGCGGCACGCGCGCCATTGCGGAGGCACTGGCCAAGAACACCGCCAACGGCGGCTTCACGGTCGTCGGCGGCGGGGACTCGGCCGCAGCAGTGCGCACGCTGGGCTTCGACGACAGCGCCTTTGGCCACATCTCCACCGGGGGCGGGGCCAGCCTGGAGTTCCTTGAAGGCAAGGAACTGCCGGGCCTGGGCGCCCTGGAGCGCTAGCCACACCAGGTGGCGGCAGCAACGCTGCCGCCACCTTCGTGCGCCTGCCGGCGCACCCTGAAGATTTTTCACTTTGAGCACTGCAAGGAACGAGAGAGCGATGACGACTTCGACCAACGGGAAATTTGACCGCACACCGCTGATTGCCGGCAACTGGAAGATGAACATGGACCATGTCCAGGGCATCACCCTCCTGCAGAAGCTGGCATGGACGCTGTCCGACGCCCGCCACGACTTTTCCCGGATAGAGGTTTCCGTCTTTCCCCCCTTCACCGACATCCGCGGCGTGCAGACACTCGTGCAGGGCGACAAGCTCAAGCTCAGCTACGGCGCCCAGGACCTCTCCGACCAGGACTCCGGCGCCTACACCGGCGACATCTCCGGCGCCTTCCTGAACAAGCTCGGCTGCACGTACGTGTTGGTGGGGCACAGCGAACGCCGCGAGATCCACGGCGAAAGCGACGAACTGCTCAATGCCAAGGTCAAGGCCGCGTTCCGCCACGAACTGACCCCCGTGCTGTGTGCCGGCGAAGGCCTGGAAGTCCGCCAGGCGGGCACCCACGTGGAGCACACGCTCGCCCAGGTGCGTGCCGCCGTCGCCGGACTCACCGCTGAACAGGCAGCGCAGCTCGTCATCGCCTACGAACCGATCTGGGCCATCGGCACCGGTGAGGTTGCCGGCCCCGCCGATGCGCAGGAACTGTGCGCAGCCATCCGCGCCGAACTGGCCGGGCTGTTCGACGCCGACACGGCCGCCAAGACCCGCCTCCTCTACGGCGGCTCCGTCAAGGCGGCCAACGTGGCGGCCATCATGGCTGAGCGCGACGTCGACGGGGTCCTGGTGGGCGGGGCCAGCCTGGACGCGGGGGAGTTTGCCAACATTGCGCGATTCGAAAACCACCTCGTCACCAACTAGGCCCCGTCTCCGGCCCGTCCAGTGTCCCGCCGGCCGCGCCGGTTCGCAAAGACCGGACCGGGGCGGATAGACTGGGTCGAAACGGTGCCCTGCACCACCCCTGAGACAAACCGCGCTGAAAGGCCACAAGTGGAAGCACTGAAAATTGCCCTGCAGATCCTGTTGGGCATCACCAGCCTGCTGCTGACCCTGCTGATCCTGCTTCACAAGGGCCGGGGCGGCGGGCTGTCGGACATGTTTGGCGGCGGCATGAGCTCCAACCTCGGGTCCTCCGGCGTGGCAGAACGAAACCTCAACCGCTTCACCGTGGTGCTGGGCATCACCTGGGGCGTCGTGATCATCGGCCTGGGCCTGGTCATGTCGTACGCCACCTAGGAACTGGGTCGTATAGGAACTGGGTCGTCTAGGAACTGGGTCGTCTAGGAACTGGGTCGTCTAGGAACTGGGTCGTCTAGGAACGGCGCCACAAACGCACAAAGGTCCCGTCCGTAAGTCTTCTTCCGGACGGGACCTTTTTGCGTGCCGGCTGACCCGGCGGTGATCAGCTGTCGCGGCGCATAAGCTGTTCGGGGACCTTCGCGGCAGCCTCCTGGTCGATGAGCCACAGGGTCTTGTTGACCCCGCGCGCACCGGACGCAGGCACCTGGACGGGGTTGGCGCCGGCCAGGCCCAGCCCGACGGCGGCCGCCTTGTCCGCGCCGGCGGCCACAATCCAAATTTCCTGGGCAGTGTTGATTGCTTCCAGCGCAAGCGACACGCGCGTGGGGGGCGGCTTGGGGGAGTTGCGCACGCCCACCACGGGCACGCCCTGGCTGCGGATGCCGGACATGTCGGGAAACAGGGAGGCAATGTGGGCGTCCGGGCCCAGGCCCAGCAGCAGCACGTCGAAGCGGGGGACGGCCGGGGCACTTTCGGACCGGTCGTCGTCGTCGTTCTCCCATTGCAGCTTCGCCGCAGCGGTGAGCTGGTCCGTGTAGTCGGCCACGGCCGCATCCAGGCTGTCCACGGCATCGGAGGCGGCCATGATGTGCACCCGGGCGGGGTCGGTGCCGATGTGGTCCAACAGTGCCTCAGCGGCCTGGTTGGCGTTGCGGTCAGGGGAGCCGGACGGCACGAACCGTTCGTCGCCAAACCAGAAGTTCACCTTGGCCCAGTCGACGGCGAGGCGGGCCGGCGACGCGGCCACCGCCTTCAGCGTGGCAATGCCTACGCTGCCGCCGGTCAGGACCACGGTGGCCTCGCCCCGTTCGCCCTGGACATCCAGGAGCCGCGTAATGAGCCGGGCCGCCGTGGTGGCGGCCAGCACGTCAAAGGAGGGGTGCAGGGTGATGCGTACATTGCGGCTCATGCAGTGACTACCTTCTCTTCCGCCAACAGCTTGCTCATGCCTTCGGTGACCACTTCGCCGAAGACCTCGTCGGGGTCAAGCCTACGCAATTCTTCGGCGAGGCAGTCCTGGAGGGTGCGGCGGGGCAGGGAAATTTGCTGGTCGGGCTGGCCGGGCTGGGTGAGCACGGCCTCGACGGAGCCGGGGCGGTGGAGTTCGACGTTGCCGCCATCGCGTTCGAGCACGACGCGCCGGATCCCGGTGCCGCGGGGGTCCTCCGTGACCGTGATCGGCACGTCCAGGGCCTGGTGAAGCCAGGCGGCCAGCAGCAGCGTGCTGGGGGAGTCGCTGGCGCCCTCGACCTGCAGCCCGGTGATGGGCCCGGCCGTGTCCAGCTGGTCCAGGACCGCGGCCAGCTGGATCCGCCAGTTCGTCAGCCGGGTCCAGGCCAGGTCGGTGTCCCCGGCGGCATAGGTGGCACCAATGTGCTCCAACGCCGCGCGCGGGTCCGCCTGGCCGGCGGAGTCGGTGATGCGGCGGTGGGCGATGCGCCCGATCGGGCTCAGGCTCGCGGACTCGGGCGCGTTGTTCGGCCACCAGGCCACGATGGGCGCGTCGGGCAGCAGCAGGGCCGAGACCACGGACTCACTTTCCGGGGCCAGCTCGCCGAAGCCGCGCAGCACGATCACCTCCGACGCGCCGGCATCCCCGCCCACCCGGATTTCCCCGTCCAGGCGGGTCGGCTCCCCGGCCGAACCGGCCGCCAGGACGATGATGCGGCACGGGTGTTCCCTGCTGGCCAGGTTCGCGGCCGCAATGGCCTCCTCCTCCTGCCCGTTTTGGGTGATGACCACCAAGGTCAGCACACGGCCCAGGGTGACCACGCCGCCCTGTTCACGCATCGTGACAATCCGCTTGGTGATCTTAGAGGTGGTGGTGTTGGGTAGGTCAACGATCACGGTCGCCGCCACGTCCTTCCGTCTCGCTTTAACAGTTCATCGGCCGAGGTCGGCCCCCAGCTCCCGGGCGCGTACGCCTCCGGCTGGATGTTTTCCGCCGCCCAGAAATCCTCAAAGGGATCCAGGATCTTCCAGGACAGCTCCACCTCCTGGTGCCGCGGAAACAGCGGCGGCTCACCCAGGAGCACGTCCAGGATCAACCGCTCATACGCCTCGGGGCTCGACTCGGTAAACGCATGCCCATAGCCAAAGTCCATGGTCACATCCCGGACCTCCATCTGCGTCCCGGGCACCTTGGAACCAAAACGGATCGTCACCCCCTCATCCGGCTGGACCCGGATCACCACCGCGTTCTGCCCAAAGTCATCCTCGGCATGGTCGGTGAACAACAGGTTCGGGGCCCGCTTGAACACCACCGCGATCTCCGTCACCCGCCGGCCCAGGCGCTTGCCCGCCCGCAGGTAAAACGGCACCCCGGACCAGCGCCGGGTGTTGATGTCCAGGCGGATCGCAGCAAACGTCTCCGTCGTGGAGTCCGAGGGGATCCCCTCCTCCTCCAGGTACCCCAGCACCTGCTCCCCGCCCTGCCACCCGCCCGCGAACTGCCCGCGGGCCGAATGCCCCGTCAAGTCCGCCGGCAGCTTCACGGCCGCCAACACCTTCTCCTTCTCCGCCCGCAGGTCCTCGGCATTGAAGGAAATCGGCTCCTCCATCGCCGTCAACGCCAACAGCTGCAACAAGTGGTTCTGGATCACGTCCCGGGCCGCGCCCACGCCGTCGTAATAACCGGCACGGCCGCCCGTGCCAATGTCCTCCGCCATGGTGATCTGCACATGGTCCACATAATTCGCATTCCACAACGGCTCAAAAAACTGGTTCGCGAAACGCAGCGCCAGGATGTTCTGCACCGTCTCCTTGCCCAGGTAATGATCAATCCGGAACACCGAATCCGCCGGGAACACCGACTCCACAATGTCATTCAACGCCCTCGCCGAAGCCAGGTTGTGCCCGAACGGCTTCTCAATGACCACCCGGCGCCAATTCTCCTCCCCGCCCTGCGCCAGCCCATGCAGCGACAACTGCCGGCACACCAGCTCAAAGGCCTTCGGCGGGATCGAAAGGTAAAACGCATGGTTGCCCTGCGTGCCCCGCTGCTCATCCAACCCCGCCAGCGTCGCCTTCAGGCGCTCAAAGGCCTCGTCGTCGTCAAAAGTGCCGCGGACGAAACGGATGCCCTCGGCCAGCTGGTTCCAGACAGCCTCGTCAAAGGGGGTGCGGCAATGCGCCTGGACGGAGGCCTTGACCTCCGCGGCAAAATCCGCACGGTCCCAGTCACGCCGGGCAAAACCCACCAACGCGAAACTCGGCGGCAACAGCCCCCGGTTCGCCAGGTCGTACACGGCCGGCATCAACTTCTTCCGGGACAGGTCACCGGTCACTCCAAAGAGCACCAGCGACGACGGACCCGCCACCCGGGACAGCCGCCGGTCGCGACCGTCCCGAAGCGGGTTTGCTTGTTGTGTTGCAGTGTTCATGGGCATGTGGGGTGGCTCGGCCTTATGCGTCGGTGCGGCGGCCGGCAAGGGCTGCCACAGCAGTTTTCAGTTGTTCAACACCGGTGGCGACGTCCGTCAGGTGCAGGCGCAGCACGGGGCGGCCGTGGTCGGCCAGGACCCCGGCGTCGCCGGCGGCCTGGGCTGCGATCAGCTGGCCAAAGGTGAACGGGCGGTCCGGAATGGCCAGGTCCTGTGCAGCAGCTGCGGTCACCTGCAGGAAGACGCCGATGGCCGGGCCGCCCTTGTGGAACTGTCCGGTGGAGTGCAGGAAGCGCGGGCCCCAGCCGAACGTGACGGGGCGGGCGGTCGCGGCCGCCAGTTCGTCGCGGATTCCGGCCAGCGGCGCGTTGGCGGGCCGGTCCAGGTAGGCCTGGACGCTGAGGTAGCCGTCGGCCGGCAGTGCCCCGGCCAGGGCGGACAACGCCCCGGCCACGGTCGAGGCACCGGCCAGCCAGCCGGCGTCGCCGTTGGCCGTGCGGACCTCAATGGCACCGTCGGTGAACAGGGCCGGCGTGGGCTGCGGCGTGGCGTCGAGCAGCCCGCGGGCAGCGGCCTTGGCGGCCTCCACGTCCGGCTGGTCGAAGGGGTTGATGCCCAGCAGGCGCCCGGCCACGGCCGTGGCGAATTCCCACACCATCATCTGCGCGCCGAGGTCACCGGCGATGGACACTTCATTGTTCCGAAGTTCGACGTCGGCATCCCCGGCCACCAGCCGGACCACCAGGACATCGGCGAGGCCTTCGGTGACCTCGGGCGAGGCCGGATCGGCCACGACGGGCAGCAGCCCGGTGCCCAGCTTGCCGGTGGATTCGGCAATGAGCTGTTCGGCCCAGTCGGCGAAGCCCATGATTCCGGAGCCTTCGTCGACGATGACCACCTTGTTGCGCAGCGGGGTGGTGCCGCCCAGGGCTGCGCCGAGGCGCAGTCCGATGTTGTCGGCGTCGTCATCGCGCAGGATCTCGGCGGCCTCCTCAGCGGAGTCAAGCAGCGCCTGCACGTCCACGCCGGCCAGTCCGGAGGGAACGAGCCCGAACGCGGTCAGGCCGGAATAGCGCCCGCCCACGTTGGGGTCCGCGTTGAAGACCTTGCGGTAGCCGGCCTCGCGGGCCGACTTGTCCAGCGGGGAGCCGGGGTCGGTGACGATGACGATGCGCTGCCTGGCGTCGATGCCCGCGGCGGTGAACTCCTGCTCGAAGATGCGCCGCTGGGAGTCCGTCTCCAGGGTGGAGCCGGACTTGGAGGAGACCACGATGGCGGTCTGTGCGAGGCGGTCCTGCACGGCGGCACGCACCTGGCCCGGCTCGGTGCTGTCCAGCACGGTGAGCTCAACGCCGGCGGTGGCCGTGATGACTTCCGGGGCCAGCGAGGAGCCGCCCATGCCGCAGAGCACGATGTGGCTGATGCCCTCGGCCGCGAAGGCGTCGCGGAGGGCATTGATCTCGGCGACGAGCGGTGCCGAGACCTCGGGGGTCTCCACCCAGCCCAGCCGTTTGGCGGACTCGGATTCGGCGTCCGGCCCCCACAGCGTGGCGTCCTTGGCGAAGATCTTGGAGGCGACCCTGTCGGCGACCAGTGATTCCAGGTGGATGGTTCCGGCCGCCTGTGCGGCGCCTGTCGCGGCGAATGCCAGGGAGGTCATGGCTAGGCCTCCTTGCCTGCGGCGTCCAGGGCGTCCTGCACGTGGTTGAGCAGGTCCTTCCAGCTGGCGACGAACTTGTCCAGGCCCTCGGTTTCAAGCAGCCCCACGACGTCGTTGTAGGAGATGCCCAGGCCTTCGAGCTGGTTGAGCAGCGCGTTGGACTCCTCGTAGGTGCCGGTGACGGTGTCGCCGGTGACCACGCCGTGGTCGAAGGTGGCGTCGAGGGTCTTCTCCGGCATGGTGTTCACCACGTCCTTGGCAACCAGGCCCGTGACGTACAGGGTGTCCGGGTAGGCCGGGTCCTTGACGCCCGTGGAGGCCCACAGGGGGCGCTGGGGGAGGGCCCCGGCGTCGGCCAGCAGTGCCCACCGCTCGGAGGAGAAGACCTCCTCGAAGGCCTGGTAGGCGAGGCGGGCATTGGCCAGGCCGGCCTTCCCCTTCAGGCCCTTGGCCTCGTCGGTGCCCAGCGCGTCCAGGCGCTTGTCGATTTCGGTGTCCACGCGGGAAACGAAGAAGGAGGCCACGGAGTGGATGTCGGCCAGCTGGTGGCCGTTGGCCTTGGCCTGCTCAAGGCCGCTGAGGAAGGCGTTCATCACGGCGCGGTAGCGCTCCAGGGAGAAGATCAGCGTGACGTTGACGCTGATGCCCTCGGCGAGGGTCGCCGTGATGGCTGCCAGACCCTCGACCGTGGCCGGGATCTTGATGTAGACGTTCTTCTTGTTGACCTTGGCGTACAGGCGCTTGGCCTCGGCGATGGTGCCTTCCGTGTCCCAGGCCTTGCGGGGATCGACTTCGATGGAGACGCGGCCGTCAACGCCGTGGGTGGCCTCGGCCACGCCGGCGAACAGGTCGCAGCCGGCCGCTACGTCCGCCGTCGTCATCTCAAAGACGGCTGCCTCGGCGTGGACGCCCTTGGCGGAGAAGTCCTTCAGCTCCGTCTTGTAGGCGTCGCTCTTGGTGATGGCGGCCTCAAAGATGCTGGGGTTGGTGGTGACGCCGACCACGTTCTTTTCCTCGATGAGCTTTTGCAGCGTGCCGGTGGTCAGGCGCGTGCGGGACAGGTCGTCGAGCCAGATGGACACTCCGGCGGCGGAGAGCTGGGCGGTAGGTGATGCGTTGGTCATGGCTTGGTGCTTCTTCCTGCAAAAAATGGATGGGTGGGAGCCGGCGCGGGGCCGGCGCTGCGGTCCCGGGATCAGGCCCCGGCGGCGGCCAGCGAGTCCTTGGCTGCGGCCGTGACGGCCCCGGCGGTGATGCCGAACTCCTGGAACAGGCGCTTGTAGTCGGCGGAGGCGCCGAAGTGCTCCAGGGAGATGGAGCGGCCGGCGTCGCCGACGAACTCGCGCCAGCCCAGGGCCAGGCCGGCCTCGACGGAGACGCGGGCCTTGACGGCTGCCGGGAGCACCGACTCGCGGTAGTCGGCCGGCTGGGCGTGGAACCACTCGACGCACGGCATCGAGATGACCCGGGCGGCAATGCCGTCGGCGGCCAGCGCCTCGCGGGCCTCCACGGCCAGCTGCACCTCCGAGCCGGTGGCGATCAGCAGCACGTCGGGCGTGGCGACGGCGCCGTCGCGCACGGCCTCGGCCAGCACGTAGCCGCCCTGGGCAACCCCGGCGGCGGAGCCGAACTCCGTGGCCGTGGCAGCGCCGTCACCGCGGGCGTAGGTGGGGATGTTCTGGCGGGTGAGCACGATGCCGGCCGGGTGGTCCGTGGTTTCCAGGATCTTCGCCCAGCCTGCGGCGACCTCGTTGGCGTCGCCGGGGCGGACCACGTCCAGGCCCGGGATGGCGCGCAGGGTGGCGAGCTGTTCCACCGGCTGGTGGGTGGGGCCGTCCTCGCCCAGGCCGATGGAGTCGTGCGTCCAGACGTAGACCGACGGGACACCCATGAGCGCGGAGAGGCGGATGGCCGGGCGCTGGTAGTCGCTGAAGATCAGGAACGTGCCGGAGAACGCCCGGGTGGGGCCGCCCAGGTGGATGCCGTTGACGATCGACGCCGCGGCATGCTCGCGGATGCCGAAGTGCAGCACGCGGCCGTAGGGGCCGCCGGACCAGGTGTCGGTCTGCTTGGACGTCGGGACAAAGGAGCCGGCACCCTCGATGGTCGTGTTGTTGGAACCGGCGAGGTCGCAGGAGCCGCCCCACAGCTCGGGGAGGACTCCGGCGACGCCGTTGATGACCTTGCCGGAGGCCACGCGGGTGGAGACGTCCTTGCCGGCCTCAAACACCGGCAGGTTCTTCTCCCAGCCTGCCGGGAGCTCCTTCTTTTCAATGCGCTCCAGCAGGGCCGCATTCTCGGGGTTGGCGGCCTTCCAGGCCTCGAAGCCGGCGCTCCATTCCTGGTGTGCTGCGGCGCCGCGGTCGGTGACCTGGCGGGCGTGGGCGAGGATGGCCGGATCGACGTCGAAGTGCTTCTCCGGATCGAAACCAAGTTCCACCTTCAGCGCGGCGACTTCGCCGCCGCCCAGGGCGGAGCCGTGGATGGCGCCGGTGTTCTGCTTCTTCGGCGAGGGGTAGCCGATGATGGAGCGCAGCAGGATGATGGACGGTTTGGTGGTCTCGGCCTTGGCGGTTTCGAGGGCGGCGTTCAGTTCCGCCACGTCCTCAACGTATTCTCCGGTTTTGGTCCAGTCGACGCGCTGGATGTGCCAGCCGTAGGACTCGTAGCGCTTGAGCACGTCTTCGGAGAAGGCGATGTTGGTGTCGTCCTCAATGGAGATGTGGTTGGAGTCGTAGATGACGACCATGTTGCCCAGTTCCTGGTGGCCGGCCAGCGAGGAGGCCTCGCTGGTGACGCCTTCCTGGAGGTCGCCGTCGGAGGCGATGACCCACACCGTGTGGTCGAACGGGCTGGTGCCGGGGGCGGCGTCGGGGTCCATGAGCCCGCGCATCCGGCGCTGGGAGTAGGCGAAGCCGACGGCGGAGGCCAGGCCCTGGCCGAGCGGGCCGGTGGTGATTTCCACACCCTTGGTGTGCTTGTACTCGGGGTGGCCCGGGGTCAGGGAGCCCCAGGTGCGCAGTGCTTCCAGGTCCTTTAGTTCCAGGCCGTAGCCGGAGAGGAAGAGCTGGATGTACAGGGTCAGGGAGGTGTGGCCGGGGGAGAGGATGAAGCGGTCGCGGCCGATCCAGTCGGGGTCCTTCGGGTCGTGGCGCATGGCCTTCTGGAACAGGAGGTAGGCGGCCGGGGCCAGGGACATGGCGGTTCCGGGGTGCCCGTTGCCCACTTTCTCAACGGCGTCCGCGGCCAGGACGCGGACGGTGTCCACTGCCTTCGCATCTGCTTCGGTCCACGTAAATGTTGCTGGTTCAGGATGTGACACTGACAGTTCCCTCTCGTTGGGTGCGTGCATGAAACAAGTGCCGGGCACACGGATGGCCTGCGGGGGTGAACTCGTCCGCCATCGGGTACTGCGCACTGTCCAGCGTTGAAACGTTGATCTGTCTTCAGCTTAGTGCCACGGGTGCCGCCATGGGCCAAACCAGGGAGGCCCCCGGAATTCACAAAGCCGGTGGCGGCAGGGCATTTGATCTAATTTCCGTCAAATTCCCGTAAAGACTTGACTTATGCGCGTTCATGCCTTTTCACGTGCGGCCAGCTATGATATTTAGAGGCTTGGCCCGGCATGGCCCTGTTGTCCGGCTGGTGCGGTGCACCGGCTGCGCGGCGTGCGGGCCATGGAGAATGAATGAGAACGACCGACTAGAACATGGTGACATTACACGTGAGTGCAACACATGCCCCGATCGCTGGAACTTCACCGGAAGCACCCCGTGCACGGTTGGGATTTTCGGCCAAAGCCAAGGGGTACCTGGCCCTGACCAAGCCGCGGGTGGTGGAACTGCTGTTGGTCACCACGCTCCCCACGATGTTCTTCGCCCAAGGCTATTCCGGCCGGGGCGGTCTTCCCGGCGTGTGGCTCATGGTGGCCACCATGGTGGGCGGCGCGTTGGCCGCCGGCGCATCGGGGGCCTTCAATTGTTACATTGACCGCGACATCGACAAGGTGATGCACCGCACGTCAAAGCGGCCGCTGGTCACCGGCGTCATCACCCCGCGTGAGGCACTTGTCTTTTCCTGGATCCTGACCGTCCTGGCCGTGGGCCTGCTGTGGAGCATCAACCCGCTGACGGGCGTCCTGGGCATCGGCGCCATCTTCCTGTACGTGGTGGTCTACTCGCTGGTCCTCAAGCGCCGCACCACGCAGAACATCGTCTGGGGCGGGGCGGCCGGCTGCATGCCGGTGCTCATCGCCTGGTCCGCCGTCACGGACACCGTCCAGTGGCCGGCCGTGATCCTGTTCATGATCATCTTCCTCTGGACGCCGCCGCACTACTGGCCGCTGTCCATGCGCTACAGCGACGACTACAACGCCGTCAACGTCCCCATGCTGGGCGCCGTGGCCGGTTCCCGCACCGTGGCCGTGCAGGTGGTCCTTTACACGTGGGCGATGGTGGCCTGCTCGCTGCTCATGGTGCCCCTGGGCGGTGCCGGGATCGTGTACACCGTGGTGACCGTGGCCGCGGGCGCCTGGTTCCTCGTTGAGGCCCACACGCTGTACAACAATTCCAAGAAGGACCTGGTCACGAAGAAGAACGCCATGAAGGTCTTCCACGCCTCGATCACCTACCTGACGCTGGTGTTCCTGTCCCTGGCCGTGGACCCCTTCGTGGGCCGGGCCCTGATGGGCTAGCCTCTCCTGCGAGGCACGTGAGGCACGGTCCTTGTTGATCGACGGCGGCACCCACCCCATGCGGACGGGTGCCGTTTCGCTGTAGTGGGCTCCCGAGGACGCAGGCGGCGGCTCCCAGGACGCAGCAGGCCCCGCACCTTTGGTGCGGGGCCTGCTGCGTTATTCAACGGCTGGTGCCGTTACGCGGACCGGACGGGATCCTTGCCGCGGCGCAGTGCCAGGTCCACGATGTTGGTGCCGGTGGCCAGCAGCAGGGAGGCCCCCACCATGTGCAGCCCGACCAGGAAGATGGGCACGCCGGTGAAGTACTGCCAGTAGCCGATGGCGCCCTGGTAGACCACGCTGACGATGAGCAGGATGGCCGCGTTGCGCAAGATGTCACCGCGTCCGCGGCGCCACAGCAGCACCATGAGCAACACCGAAACCGCCACGAGGACGTACACCGGCAGCACGTGGATGCGGGTGACGAGGTAGCCGTCGAGGTTGGTGCGCGGGGATGTGGCGTCCCCGGAATGGGGGCCGGTGCCGGTCACCAGGGTGCCGAGGATGACGGCCAGGTAGGTGCACACGGCTGCAACAACGCTGAGCTGGCGGATGGTCTTCCGCGGACGCAGTGCCGCGGCCGGCGCAGTCCGGCCCGCACGGCCATAGGCACGGTTGACCAGCAGCATGGTGAACACCACCAGGGCCGCCGAGACCAGGAAGTGCAGGCTCACCACGTAGGGGTTGAGCCCGGACAGCACGGTGATCCCGCCAATGACCGCCTGGACAGGGATGCTGGCCAGCAGCGAGAAGGTCAGCCAGAACAGGTCCTTGCGTTCCTTGCGAAGGTTCCACAGCACCACGAGCAGGGCCAGTGCCACGGCGGCCAGCGCAAACGTCAGCGTGCGGTTGGTGAACTCAATGACGCCGTGGATGCCCATCGCCGGGGTGTTGGTGAGCGATCCGGGCGTGCAGTTCGGCCACGTGGGGCAGCCCAGGCCGGAACCGGTCAGGCGCACCACCCCGCCGGAGACGATCAGCACGCCCTGGCCGATCAGCAGGCCCACGGAGAGGCGCCGGATCGCGGGTGTGACTGTCGTGGGCAGCTTGCGCGCCACGGACTTGATCGTGTTGTTTTGACTCACTTCATTCACAACTTTCAGTTCCACTTGAACCATTTGATTGCCGCGATGGAACCGGCAACGGCCCAGGCCAGCAGGATGACAATTGAAAAAACATCAATACGGCCCTGCAGCAGCGCGGCCCGCATCAGGGTGCCCAGGGCTCCGGACGGCAGCCATGCCACGATCCCGGCCATCGTGGCGGAGAACTTTGCCGCCGGCAGCACAATGCCGCCCAGGGCGGCCAGCAGGATCCAGCCCAGGTTCGTGATCGCCAGGGTGGCTTCGGGGCGGACGGTGCCGGCGATCAGCAGGCCCAGGGCCGTAAACGTGGCGGCCCCGAGGATCAGCAGGGGAATGCCGAGTGCGACGCCGGCCGCCGAGGGCCGCCAGCCCATGAACGCGGCCACCGTGGAGATGATGGCCACCTGGATGGCGAGGGCCACCAGGACGGCAATGACCTTGCCGGCGATGAGGCCGGCCTTGCCGAGCGGGGTGGTGGAGAGGAAGCGGAGCACGCCGTAGCGCCGGTCGAAGCCGGTGGCGATGCCCTGTCCGGTGAAGGCCGTGGAGAGGGCGCACAGGGCCAGGATGCCGGGGGTGGCGATGTTGATCCGGGAATCACCCATGCCGTTGAGGATGGGGGTCACGGCCAGGGCAACCAGGCCCAGCAGCGGCATGACGATCATCAGGACCAGCTGCTCGCCGTTGCGCAGCATGGCGGCGGCCTCGTACCGGCCCTGGTTCAGCACGCGGCGGGGGAGCGATGCCGGGAGCCCCGCGGGGGCGTCGTGGAACAGGGTGCTCATCGGATCTCCGTCTTGAGTGCGTGCGGCTTCACGGTTGCAGGTTCCCGCGACGCGGCAATGGCCAGGAACACATCCTCCAGCGACTGTGACGCCAGGTGGACCGAGGTTGGCATGACGCCCAGCCGTGCACACCATTGGCCAAAGCGGGCCAGGTCGGCCGGTTCCAGCGCGCCGGCCAGCCGGTAGCTGCCCGGCCGGGTCTCCTCGCAGTGCACATGTTCGTGGGCCAGCGCCGAGGTGTCCAGCCCGGGTCCCGCTTCGAAGGTCATGGTGCGCTGCGATTGCGACGCCGTCGACTGGCTCAGCAGTTCCGGCACGGTGCCCTCGGTGACGGATTCGCCGTGGTTGACAATGTAGACGTAGTCGGCCAGCCGCTGGGCGTCATCGAGCAGGTGGGTTGTGAGCACGATGGCCTTGCCGGCGTCGCGCAGTTCCCGGATGAGCTCAAAGACCATCAGCCGGGACTGCGGATCCAGGCCGGCGCTGGGCTCATCCAGGAACAGGACCTCGGGGTTGCCCAGCAGGCTTGCGGCCAGGGCCACCCGCTGCTTTTGGCCGCCGGAGAGCCTGCGGATGGTGGTGGCGGAAAATTCGGCAATCCCCAGCCTGTCCACGAGCGCATCCACGCTCAGCGGATTGCTGTACAGCCTGGCCACGTGGCGCAGCAGCGCCACGGGGCGAGCCGCCGGTGGCAGGCCGCCGTCCTGGAGCATCACCCCCACCCGGGCGCGCAGCGCGGCACCGGCATTTTCCGGGTCCTGGCCCAGCAGGGAGATGGTGCCGGCGGTGCGGTTCTGCAGGCCCTGCGCACACTCGATGGTGGTGGTCTTGCCGGCACCGTTGGCACCAAGCAGCGCAGTTACCTCGCCAAAGCGGGCCTGCAGGCTAATATTGGAAATGATCCTCTTCATCCGCCCGTCCAGGGCGGGGATGGGACCAACGTCCTTGACCAGCCCGGTGATGACCAGGGCGGCGTCGGGAGCGGAGTTGGGAGTCAGCGTCACGGGCCTATTCTACGTGATGTAGTACCCCATCCGTGAAGGTGCGACGGCGATGCATCCGACAGGGGTGCGCGTATAGGGTCGCCTTACTGGCATGCGGCCGACAATTACGACATAATAGTGTTGTTTATTGTTCTGTTCCCAATTGAGGTGGCGGAGGTGCCGGGAATGACGGAAGTCCAAGCGGGGCAGGTCCCCGTCCTTGATCCGGACGAGCGTACGCGCGACCGTGTGCTGACGGCCGTGCTCGAACACGGCCCCGTAAGCGCAGCCCAGATGGGGAAACTGCTGGGCCTGACACCGGCGGCCGTCCGCCGCCACCTGGACACCTTGTCCCGGCACGGCGTCATTGAGGTCAAGCTCATCAGCAACGCCAAGAGCGGCGCCGGGCGCCCGGCCCGCCGTTACGTTGTCTCCCGCCAGGGGCAGACGAAAATTGGTGACGACTACCTGGAGATTGCGCGGCTGGCCCTGAAGGAACTGGCGGCCACGCGCGGGGGCCAGGGCGTCATGGAATTTGCCGAACGGCGCTTCGCCCACATGGAATCCAGCTACCAGCCGCTCGTGGACGCAGCCGGGCCCGACGTCGCGGCACGCTCCAAGGCGCTGGCCCGGGCCCTGACCGCCGACCGCTTTGTGGCCACCTCCGACTCGCTGAACCCGCACTCCGCCATGGCTGCTGAACAGCTGTGCCAGGGACACTGCCCCATCCAGGAACTGGCCACCACCTTCCCCGAGTTTTGCGACGCCGAGACTGAAGTTTTTTCCCGGCTCCTGGGTGTCGACGTGAGGCGGCTGTCCACCATGGCCAGCGGCGGCCACGTATGCACCACCCACGTACCAACGGGCCGCGCAGTGGTCCGCAAGCGCGTCAGCGCGCCTGCGGGCAGCGTGCGGACGAACGGAAATATTTCCAACCATCAGCAAGAAAGGCCGTGATGACGGATCAATTGGCGCAGGAAGTACGCGCGAATGACGTGGTGGAGGACTCCACCAACCACGATATCCTCCAACGAAACCCGGAGCTGGAGGGGCTGGGCTCCTACGCTTTTGGCTGGTCAGACAAAAACGCAGCCAGCGACAACGCCCGCCGCGGCTTGAGCGAAGAGGTCGTCCGCGACATCTCAGCCAAGAAGAACGAGCCCCAGTGGATGCTGGACATGCGCCTGAAGGGCCTGAAGTACTTTGACCGCAAGCCCATGCCCACGTGGGGTGCGGACCTGTCCGGCATCGACTTCGACAACATCAAGTACTTCGTCCGCTCCACGGAGAAGCAGGCCCAGACCTGGGAGGACCTGCCCGAGGACATCCGCACCACGTACGAGCGCATCGGCATCCCGGAGGCCGAGCGCAGCCGCCTCGTCGGCGGCGTCACGGCCCAGTACGAATCCGAGGTGGTCTACCACCAGATCCGCGAGGACCTCGAAGCCCAGGGCGTCATCTTCACCGACACCGATACCGGCCTGCGCGACTACCCGGAAATCTTCCAGGAGTACTTCGGCACCATGATCCCGGTGGGCGACAACAAGTTCGCCTCGCTGAACACGGCCGTCTGGTCCGGCGGATCCTTCGTCTACGTCCCCCCGGGCGTGCACGTGGAAATCCCGCTGCAGGCGTACTTCCGCATCAACACCGAGAACATGGGCCAGTTTGAGCGCACGCTGATCATCGCCGACGAGGGCAGCTACGTCCACTACATCGAAGGCTGCACCGCCCCGATCTACACCTCGGACTCGCTGCACTCGGCCGTCGTTGAGATTGTGGTGAAGAAGAACGCCCGCGTCCGCTACACCACCATCCAGAACTGGTCCAACAACGTGTACAACCTGGTCACCAAGCGGGCCATCGCCCACGAGGGCGCCACCATGGAATGGGTCGACGGCAACATCGGCTCCAAGGTCACCATGAAGTACCCCGCCGTGTACCTGGTGGGCGAACACGCCAAGGGCGAGACCCTCTCGGTCGCGTTTGCCGGCGAGGGCCAGCACCAGGACACCGGGTCGAAGATGGTCCACATTGCGCCGAACACGCAGTCCTCCATCATCTCCAAGTCGGTGGCCCGCGGCGGCGGCCGCTCCGCCTACCGCGGGCTCGTCCAGATCCGCGAGGGCGCCAACCACTCCGCCAACACGGTGCGCTGTGACGCCCTGCTGGTGGACAACATCTCCCGCTCGGACACCTACCCGTACGTGGATGTGCGCGAGGACGACGTCTCCATGGGCCACGAGGCCACGGTCTCCAAGGTCAGCGAAGAACAGCTGTTCTACCTGCAGTCCCGCGGCATGCCCGAGGACGAGGCCATGGCCATGATTGTGCGCGGCTTCATCGAGCCGATCGCCAAGGAACTGCCCATGGAATACGCACTGGAACTGAACCGCCTGATCGAACTGCAGATGGAAGGGGCCGTCGGCTAAATGACCGAGCTCACCGAAGAAAAAACAATCGACGCCGCCGACGGCAAGGTCTGGTCACAGGGCTTCATCAAGGGCATGACGGAGGAAGGCGAGCAGCTTTCGGACCTCAACCCCGAAAGCGGCCCGCTGGGCGGCAGCGCCGTCAAGGCGCACAGCCACGGCGACAGCCACGGTGGCGGCGTCGGCGTCCCCGACAGCTCCCGCGCAGGCCGCCTGACCTCCTACAAGCTGGCTGACTTCCCGCTGATCACCGGACGGGAAGAAGACTGGCGGTTCACCCCGCTCAAGCGCCTGCGCGGCCTGGACCGCGTCGGTGTCAAGGGCCAGCAGCTTGACGGCCCGGCACCCGCCGTGGAAGTCACCAAGCCCGACGCCGTCACGGTGGAGACCGTAGGGCGCGGCGACGCGCGCATCGGCCGCGCCGGCATCCCCGAGGACCGCGTGGCAGCCGCCGCATGGGAAAACTTCGCAGAAGCCACCGTGGTGACCCTGCCTGCCGAATACCAGGGCACGGCCGAGGACGTCACCACGCTGACCCTCACGGGCGGCGGCACCACCCCGGCCGCGTCCCACATCCTGGTGCACGCGAAGCAGTTCGCCACCGGCGTGGTGGTCCTGGACCACCGCGGCACGGCCGTGCTCAGCGAAAACGTCGAAATCCTGGTGGAGGACGGCGCCAACCTGACCGTCGTCAGCATCCAGGACTGGGACGACGACGCCGTCCACGCCAGCGCCCAGCACATCCAGGTGGGCCGTGACGCCAAGGTCAAGCACGTTGTCATCAACCTGGGCGGCAACCTGCTGCGCACCACCCCGTCGGCCCGCTACGCGGGCACCGGTGCCGAGGTGGAGATGTACGGGCTGTACTTCGCCGACGCCGGCCAGCACCTGGAACAGCGCCTGTTCGTGGACCACTCCACCAACAACTGCAAGTCCCGCGTCACGTACAAGGGCGCCCTTCAGGGCGACGGTGCCCATGCCGTGTGGATTGGCGACGTGCTGATCCGCAAGGCCGCCGAAGGCACCGACACCTACGAGATGAACCGCAACCTGATCCTGACCCAGGGTGCCCGGGCCGACTCGGTGCCGAACCTGGAAATCGAGACCGGCATGATCGAGGGTGCCGGCCATGCCAGCGCCACCGGCCGTTTTGACGACGAGCAGCTGTTCTACCTGCAGGCGCGCGGCATCCCGGAGGATGTTGCCCGGCGCCTGGTGGTGCGCGGCTTCCTCAACGAAGTCATCCAGCACATCAAGGTTCCCGCCCTGGAAGAGCGCATGCGCGAAGCCGTGGAACGTGAGTTGGCGGCAGGCACACTGTAATGACCGAACCGTCCACCACAACGCCCACCGGCGTTGTTGTCTGCCAGGACAGCGACGTCGAGGTGAAGTCCGCCCTGCTCGTGGAGATTGACGATTACCCCATCGCCATCGTCCGCGACTCCTACGGGGAACTGCACGCCATCGGCGACACCTGCTCACACGCGGAAATCTCGCTCAGCGAGGGCGATGTGGAGGACTGCACCATCGAATGCTGGGCACACGGCAGCTCGTTCGACCTCAAGACAGGCCAGCCGCTGACCCTTCCCGCCTTCGAACCGGTGCCCGTCTTTGCCCTGTCAGTCCACGGCAGCGACGTCTACGTGGACGTCACCAACATCATCAACGGCGTCAGCACGCAGTAGCGTCCGGCCCACCAGCACACCACCAAACTTTTTTACGAGAAACGAGAGAGCATGTCGACTCTGGAAATCAAGGACCTGCACGTCAGCATCACCACCGAGCAGGGCGTCAAGAACATCCTCAAGGGTGTCAGCCTGACCATCAAGACCGGTGAAACCCACGCCATCATGGGCCCCAACGGCTCGGGCAAGTCCACCCTGGCTTCCACCATCGCAGGGCACCCCCGCTACACCGTGGACAGCGGATCCATCACGCTTGACGGCGAAGACGTCCTGGCGATGACCGTCGACCAGCGCGCCCGCGCCGGCCTGTTCCTGGCCATGCAGTACCCCGTCGAAATCCCCGGCGTCACCATGACCAACTTCCTGCGCACCGCCAAGACGGCAATCGACGGCGAGGCCCCCAAGCTGCGCACGTGGACAAAGGACGTCAAGGAAGCCATGGCCCAGCTGCGCATCGAACCCGAATTCGCCCAGCGCAACGTCAACGAAGGCTTCTCCGGCGGCGAAAAGAAGCGCCACGAGATCCTCCAGCTCGAACTGCTCAAGCCCAAGTTCGCCATCCTGGACGAGACGGACTCCGGCCTGGACGTTGATGCGCTGAAGGTGGTCTCCGAGGGCGTCAACCGCGCCATCGCCGAGGGCGGGCTGGGCACCATGCTCATTACTCACTACACCCGCATCCTGCGGTACATCAAGCCCGACTTTGTGCACGTCTTTGTCGACGGAAACATTGCCGAGCAGGGCGGCCCCGAGCTGGCCGACCGCCTCGAGGACGAAGGCTACGACCGGTACCTGGCCGATGCCCAGGCCACGGCCTAGCCGCCGCCCCTCTTCAAGCGAAAGCGAAGAAACACACCATGACTGAGATCAGCGAAACAAGCCCCGCCGCACCCAGCGCGCAGGCAGGCCTCGAGGACGTCGAGGAGGCCCTCAAGGACGTCATTGACCCCGAACTGGGCGTCAACGTCGTCGACCTTGGCCTGCTGTACGGCCTGCGCTACGGCGAGGACGGCGCCCTGCTGCTGGACATGACGCTCACCACGGCCGCCTGCCCGCTTCAGGACGTCATCGAGGAGCAGGTTGAAAACTGCCTCGGGCCCATCGTGGACGAATGGCGGATCAACTGGGTGTGGATGCCGCCGTGGGGTCCCGAGCGGATCACCGACGACGGCCGCGACCAAATGCGCGCCCTCGGCTTCAACATTTAGCACGGCACCCCGGGAACCGCCGTCGTCGCAATACCGACGACGGCGGTTCCCGGGCTTAAAAAGATGGGTCCCATGCCTTTTACCGACCAGCTCCAGCACTGGGCCCGCAAGGAACCGCAGCGGACTGCCGTCGTAGTGGGCGGGGCGCGGCTCAGCTTCGCCCAGCTTGTTGCGGAGGCCCGGGAGCACCTGCTTCCGCAGCCGGGCGCCGGCGCGGCACTGGCGGTCATTGACGAGCCCAACGGCACGCGCCTGGCGGCCCGGTTTGCCGGTGCCGTGGCCGGCCACGGCACCGCTGCCGTGCTCGACGCCGGCTGGCCCGATGCACTGAAGGCGGCCACTGCGGCACGGGCGCGGGCCTGGGCCGCCGCCCAACCCGCCACCTCCGCCGGGCCCCCGGGCTTCCACGACGGCCCGCCCGCCTCCACCTTCCTCCTGGGGTTCTCCTCCGGCACCAGCGGGGTGCCCAAGGCGTTTACGCGGTCGCGTGCGTCGTGGGAGGCGTCCTTCCGGGAAGGCGCACGCCACTTTGGCCTCACCGCGGCGGACGTGACCCTGGCACCCGGACCCATGGCCGCCAGCATGAACCTCTACGCCCTGGGCGAGGCCTTCTTCACCGGATCAACCTTTGTGTCGCTGCCGCAGTTCAGCCCGGATGCCGCCCTGCACGCCATCCGGCACGACGCCCCCACCCGGCTGGTCGCCACACCCACGGTCCTGTCCCTGCTGGCCCGGCGCGGCCTGGACACGGGCCAGGGGGCCGGGGCGCTCACATCCATCGTGTGCGCCGGCTCGGCGCTGTCCGGGGACGTCACGGAACTGGCGCAGCGGTGGGCGCCCCACGCCGTGATCCACCAGTACTACGGTGCGTCCGAGCTCGGCTTTGTTGCAGCCTCCCGGCTGGTGCCGGGCGAACCGGACGTCCCCGGGTCCCTGTGTGCCGGGTCTGCCTTCCCGGGGGCCGAGCTTTCGGTGCGCGGCTCCGACGGACTGTCCGCCGGCGCGGGGGAGTGCGGCAGCATTTACGTCCGTGGGCCCTACGTCAGCAACGGCTACGCCTGGGGCGACGACGGCCTGGCCTTCAACCTGCTGCCGGACCCCGCAGAATCCGGGGGGCCCTGGTACACGGTCCACGACCAAGGCTTTGTGGACCCGGCCGGCCGGCTGCACGTGGTGGGCCGGGCCTCGGACATGATCGTCACGGGCGGCATCAACGTGTATCCGCAACAGGTGGAGGCGGCCCTGGAACCCGCGGGCGGCCCCGGCACCGTGCTGGTGGCCGGACTGCCTGACGACGTACGCGGGCAGCGCGTGGTTGCCGCCCTCTTTCCGGGCCCGGGCCCGGCGGGGGAGCCCCCCCTGTCCGTCGAACAGTTGGTGGCCGCCTGCCGGCGGCACGCGGCGGGCCTGCCGGGCCACCAACGCCCCACCCGCTACTATGCCCTGTCCGAACAGCCGCTGACGGACCGGGGGAAGATCAGCCGGGCCCTGTTGCAGGCCTGGATCACGGAAGGGGACGCCCGTGCCCGGCGCATCCACTGACGAGGACCGCACGCCGGTCATCATAGCCGCCCGCCGGCTCGCAAACGCCAAGGCGGGCGGGGCCTACCGCGGGCTGCGGGTCCACGAACTGGCAGCCCCCGTGCTCCAGGCCGTCCTGGACGATGCCGGCGTCGACGGCGCCGCGGTGGACGACGTCATCCTCGGCAATGCCACGGGCGGCGGCGGCAACCTGGCACGCCTGTCCGCCCTGACGGCAGGGCTGCCGGACACCGTGCCCGGGCTGAGCGTGGACCGGCAGTGCGCTTCCGGGCTGGACGCAGTGGTCCTGGCCTGCCGGCTCGTCCAGGCCGGTGCCGGCACGCTGTACCTGGCCGGCGGCGCGGAAAGCATCAGCACCGCCCCGGCACGCGCCCACCGGCTGCCCGGCGGGGGGCTGGAGTTCTACGACCGGGCCCAGTTCGCGCCGCTGGACCCTGGGGATCCCGATGCGGGGGTGGCCGCGGAAAACGTGGCCGCCCGGTACGGCGTCAGCCGGGAACGCCAGGACGCCTATGCCCTGGAGAGCCACCGCAGGGCCTGCGCCGCCGCGGACCGGGGCGTGTTTGGCCAGGAGATCGTGCCCCTGGCCGGGCTCGGCGCCGACCAGGGCCCCCGCAGGGCGCTGGCCCCGCTCATGGCCCGGTTCCCGGCGGCGTTTGTGGCGGGCGGCACCGTGACCGCAGGGAATTCCTGCCCCTACAGCGACGGCGCCGCCGCCGTGGTGGTGACCACCCTGGCCAAGGCGCGCGGACTGGCGGCCCACGGGCTCGTGTTCACGGGCAGCGCCACGGCGGGCACGGACCCGTCCCTGATGGGCGTGGGCGCGGCCGGCTCCACCCGGGCGCTGATGGACGCGCTGGGGGCCGGCCCGGACCGGCTGGAGGCCGGCCTGCTGGAGTTCAATGAAGCGTTTGCCGCCCAGGTCATCGCCTCTGCCGGGCTGCTGGGCCTGGATCCTGGGGCCTTCAACCGCGACGGCGGGGCCCTCGCCCTGGGCCACCCCTACGGTGCCTCCGGGGCCGTCCTCGTCACCCGCCTGTATGCCCAGGCGGCGGCGCGCGCCGAGCAGGGCGTGACGGCCGTGGCCATGGTGAGTGCGGCCGGCGGGATGGGCACCAGCGCCGCCTTTGAGTGGCGCGTGTTTTAGGAGCCGGGGAAGTCCGGATCCTCGGGGAAGCCGGGGTCGCCGGGGAGATCGGGGTCGCCCAGGCCGCGGGCTGACAGCGCTTCGCCCGTGGCACGGGCGTAACCCACGGTGGCAATGACCACGGGCAGCGAGCGGGCCAGCAGGTTCCGCTCAAGGCCCCGTGCACGGGCGGCCTCGCGGACATCGCTGAAGGCCCCAATGACAAACGGAATGCTGCGCAGCATGAGGGCCACGGTGAGCGAAAACCGTTCCGGGTCGGCGCCGACGCGCTCCAGGGGGCGCACCACCGCCGCCAGGCCGTCGAGCAGCTCATCCACCGGGGTCGTGGCGGTGAGGATGTTGGCGGCCAGGACCGTGGCCACGATGGCACCCACCACCTGCCACGCCACCAGGCCGCCGTGCTGCCACCACTGGTAGGCGCCAATCAGCACCAGAAAAATCCACATCAGCTTCACAGCCCGCCCCAACCGCGCCCAGGGCAGCCCGGCCAGGGCATGGCCCGCCACCACGAGAAGCAGCACCGCAGTGGTGATCGCGGCCCCCGCGGCCACCGAGACGGCGGGGGAGGCCAGGCACAGCACGGCGGTGGCCAGCAGCAGGCAGGCCTTGAGCCACAGCGGCCAGCGGTGGAGGGGGGAGCGGCCCGGGATGTATCCGGCCACCAGGTGGGCGTGGCCGCGCATCAGCCCGCCAGGGCCCGGTACCGGTCCACGGCGGCCGCGGGCGGGCCGTCGAAGGCGATGCCGCCGTCGTCCACCACCAGCACCCGCCCGCAACTGGCTGCCAGGTCCAGGTCGTGGGTGGAGAGGATGACCTGCTGCGGCAGCCCGGCCAGCAACTCGCGCAGCATCCTGGTGTTGCGCAGGTCCAGCAGGGTGGAGGGTTCGTCCAGGACCAGGATGGCAGGTTCCACGGCCAGCACGGTGGCCAGGGCCACCATCTGGCGTTCCCCGCCGGAGAGTTCATAGATGCTGTTCGAGCCCAGGTGCGCCAGTCCGTGGCTCTCCAGCAGTTCCATGGCCAGGCGGCGGCGTTCCCTTTTGGGCAGCCGGAGCCTGCGCAGGGACAGCTCCACGTCCTCCAGGGGAGTGGGCATGACGAGCTGGGAGATCGGGTCGGTGAAGACAAAGCCGACGGTGCGCCGGACGGCGGCGCCGTCCCGGGACGTGTCCAGTCCGTTCACCTGGACGGAGCCGGTGGACGGGAGCACCAGGCCGTTGAGGAGGCGCAGCAACGTGGACTTGCCTGAACCATTGGCGCCGATGACGGCTATGCGGCGGTCGGACAGTTCCAGGTCCAGCGGCCTGAGGATGGTCTTGGGCCCGGCCGCGGCCGGGTCGGCGGGGTCAATCGTGACGCCCGCCCCGGCGAGGACAATCGACGTTCCGGCAGGCGCACCACGGTCCTGGGCGGAGTCTGTTCTGGGCTTCACCGGCGCCGGCGCACCAACAGGTCCGGGAAGGCGCGGTGCAGGCTCAGCGCAATGGCCACGGCCACCACGTTCTTCAGGATGTCGCCGGGCAGGAAGATGGCGTCGGCGCCAATGGCGGCCGGCAGCGCCATGCCCTTCAGGACAAACCCGATGATGCCGCAAACATGGATGACCACCATGCCGGTGAGCGCGGCCCCGAACAGGGCGGCGGCGCGGTACCGGCTGCGCACGGCCCAGGTGGCGAGCAGGCCCACCGCGGCCGCACCGAAGATGAAGCCGATGATGTAGCCGGCCGACGGGCTGGCCAGCACGGCAGGGCCGGCCCGGAAGCCGCTGAAGATCGGCAGCCCGACCAGCCCCACCAGGATGTACAGGGCCGTCGCGGCGGTGCCGCGGCCCAGGCCCAGCACCAGCCCGCACAGGCTGACCACCAGCGTCTGCAGCGTGATGGCCACGCCCAAGGGGCCCACATTGATCCCGGGCACCGCTATCGAGGCGGCCAGCAGGGCGGCGAACACGGCGATCAGGGACAGGTCCACGGCGCCCCAGCGCCGGCGGCGTGCCACCCGGCCGGGGGTCCGAGGCGCCGGCGTGCCCGGCACCGTGCCCTGGAAGTGCCCGGCGGCGGCGTGCGGCCGTGATGTTCGATTCATTGGGAGTGACTTTCCTCGCGCCGTGACCAGGGGCGGCCCGGACGTCGCTAGACTGTATAGGTTGCGCCGCGAGTGCCCAACCACAGGCAGGGTGCGTTTTGCACCACCTGCCCGCTTACTTGAAAGGTTACTACGTTGATTACGGTCCAAGACCTTGAGTTACGCGCCGGGGCGCGCCTGCTCATGGACGAAGTGTCATTTCGGATCGACAAGGGTGACAAGATCGGCCTGGTGGGGCGCAACGGCGCCGGCAAGACGACATTGACGCGTGTCCTGGCCGGCGAGGGCCTGCCGGCGGGAGGCAAGGTCACCCGCACGGGCGACATCGGCTACCTGCCCCAGGATCCGCGCACCCCCGACATGGAGCAGCTGGCCCGCGACCGCATCCTGGCGGCCCGGGACCTGGACAAGGTCATCACCAAGCTCCGGGCCGCCGAGGCGGACATGGCCAGCGACAACCCTGGCGTGCGCGACAAGGCAATGCGGCGCTACGACCGCCTGGAGAATGAGTTCCTGGCCGGCGGCGGGTATGCCGCCGAGGCCGAGGCAGCCGCGATCTCCTCCAACCTCGCCCTGCCCGAGCGGATCCTCAACCAGCCGCTGAAGACACTTTCCGGTGGCCAGCGACGCCGCGTGGAACTGGCCCGGATCCTGTTTTCCGGCGCCCAGACCATGCTCCTGGACGAACCGACCAACCACCTCGACGCCGACTCCATCGCCTGGCTGCGCGACTTCCTCAAAAGCCACCAGGGCGGGCTGATCGTCATCAGCCACGACACCGAGCTGCTGGAGGCGACCGTCAACAAGGTGTTCCACCTGGATGCCAACCGGGCCACGATCGACCAATACAACCTGGGCTGGAAAAAGTACCTGGCCCAGCGCGAGACGGACGAACGCGCCCGGCGCAGGGAACGGGCCAATGCCGAAAAAAAGGCCGGCGTGCTGATGGACCAGGCCAACAAGATGCGGGCCAAGGCCACCAAGGCCGTCGCAGCACAAAACATGGCCAAGCGTGCCGAACGGCTCCTCGCCGGGCTGGAGGACGTCCGCGCACAGGACAAGGTGGCCGCGCTGCGCTTCCCCGACCCTTCACCGTGCGGCAAGACCCCGCTGATGGCCGAGGGGCTGAGCAAGTCCTACGGCTCGCTGGAGATCTTCACCGATGTCAGCCTCGCCGTCGACCGCGGCTCCAAGGTGGTCATCCTGGGCCTCAACGGTGCCGGCAAGACCACGCTGCTGCGCATGCTCGCCGGCGTGTCCGCCCCTGACACCGGCAGGATCATCCCCGGGCACGGGCTGAAGATCGGCTACTACGCCCAGGAACACGACACCCTGGACACCTCCCGCACGGTGCTGGAAAACATGCGCGCCTCGGCAGGGAACATGAACGACGCCGAGGTGCGCGGCATCCTCGGGTCCTTCCTGTTCTCCGGCGACGACGTCAACAAGCCTGCCGGGGTCCTCTCCGGCGGTGAGAAGACGCGCCTGGCGCTGGCGACGATCGTTGCGTCTTCGGCGAATGTGCTGCTGCTCGATGAGCCCACCAACAACCTTGACCCGGCCAGCCGGGCCGAGATCCTGGGGGCGCTGAAGAACTATACGGGCGCCGTGGTGCTGGTCAGCCACGACGAAGGGGCCGTTGCGGCCCTGGACCCTGAGCGTGTGGTCCTGCTGCCTGACGGCGACGAGGACCTGTGGAGCCAGGACTACCTGGACCTGATCACGCTCGCCTGAGACGCCTCAGCGGACCGCCGTGGGGACGGCTCCCGTGATGCGGGCGAGATCCGCATAGCTGATGGACAGCATGGCTTGGTGGCTGCCGGCGCCGGCCCACAGCACCGGATGGTGCGCCAGCCCCGTGTCAAGCAGGGCACGGATCGGGTGGCGGTGGCCTACCGGGGCCACCCCGCCCACCGGCTGCCCGGCGTGTTCCAACACGAATTCGGGGGTGGCCCGCCTGATTTTCGGCAGCTGGTGCAGGCGCGCCACAAGCTTGACGTCCACCTTCGCGGCGCCGCTGGCAAGGATCAGCAGGGGCTCTCCGGCGCACTCAAAAATCAGGCTGTTGGCGATGGCTGCCACGTCGCAGCCCAGCACGGCAGCCGCGCTGGCTGCCGTCGCCACCTTGTCGCCCACAACCACAACGGTGTCCGGCAGGCCTGCGGCCAGCAGCGCCGCACGGACCTTGGCGACGGCGGGGGCCGCGTCCAGGGCTTCCATGTTGGGATCAATGTTCACGGGCCCAGTCTAGGCCCCGGCCGGACCGGCGGCCCTGCTAGAAGCCCTGCGAGTCCAACAGGGCGTCTTCTTCCTCTTCGGCCGTGGGGCGGGCCCCGGGCTTGCGCACCTTTTTCCTGGGGCGCGGGTGGAATGGGGATCCACGGCCATAAACTTCCTCGACCGGCACCCCGGACTCGGCTGCTTCCAGGGCGTCATACTCGTCGTTGCGGCGCTGCATGCGCGCAGCGTAGCCAAAACCGACGAAGGCCAGCACGCCAAAGCAGACCCACTGCAGGGCGTAGCTGAGGTGGGAGCCGGGGTCGATGGACGGTGCCGGGAACGGCGTCGGGTTCACGGCGGCGGCCGGCGACTCGCTGACGAGTTGGCCGTAGGCCCCCGTCTTGATCGGGTAGCCCAGCTGCGAGGCGTAGTCCTTGAGGTCAATGGAGGCTATTTGCCCGGCGGGGGCGCCACGGTCAAGCTTGGGCTCCGGCGGCCGCAACCTGGCCACGACAGTCACCGTCCCGGATTGCGGCTGGGGCACCACGTCCGGATGTCCGGGGACCTTGTTGCCAATGGGCAGCCAGCCGCGGTCGATGATGACGGTGTCGCCATTGGACAGCTTGAGCGGCACGATCACTTCATAGCCGGGCGCGCCGTTCAGGGGGCGGTTGCGGACCACCCTCTGGTCCGCCGTCAGGTAGGTCCCCTTCAGGGTGACCGGCGTCCATTCCTTGGCGGCGTCCAGGTGGTCAAAGTTCGATTTCAGCGCCTGGTAGCCGACCGGGGCGGCGGAATAGTTGTCGGTGATCTTGGCAATGTTGGCCATGGTCTCGTTGTTGCGGTTCATCTGCCAGTTGCCCAGTGCGACGCAGGCAATGGCGAACACCACGGCCACGGCGAAATAGCCGGCCCACTTGCTGGAAAACAGGAACTTGTAGGTCTTCATGGATCAGGCGGGCCCCTCGGGCGTCATCGGCAGGGTTTCTTTCCACAGGGAACGCTCCTGGAGGTAGTCCTGGAGCCAGGCGGCGTGTTCGTCACAGGCCAGCCAGGTCTTGCGCCGTTCCGGCGTGTGGATCTTCGGGTTGTTCCACAGCAGCAAGGTGGTGGCCGTGTTGCGGCATCCCTTGCGGGAGCACACCGCCCCGGCAGGCTGCGGCCCGGTCATGTCCAACAGGTTCAATGCGAGGTCCCTCCCGGAGTGGATCCATTCCCTGGCACCGGTCCGTCGGCCCCGCCGTCCGCCTCGTCGTCGTCCGCGAGTTCACCGTGGAGCACCTCGGGGGACCCGTCGTCGTCGAGTTCGTCGGTGAGTTCATACAGGGGGGCGCCGTCCAACAGGCTGACGGTTTCCTGGTGGTTGGTGTCCGAGCCGCCGTTGGCAATGATCACTGCAATCCACGGCAGGACGACGGCGCCGACCATGGGCACCAGCTTGTACCAGCCGTCAACGACGAAGATCAGCCCGATGCACACCATGCGGATGCTCATCGCAACGGAGTACTTGACAAACCTGTCATGCATCTCCCGGCTGTGCGCCTCCTGGGCATTGGTGATCGACTGCACCTCGGGTACGGCGGAACTGTGCCGGTAGCGTTTCCGGTGCGGGGCGCCGGGGGATGGCATGGTTGATCGGTCTTTCATCACACTCCAAGGGACACTTCCATCATCCCACTGCCGCGGTGCACCGCCAAAAGGGCCAAGTGTGTGGGCATGGCGCTTTCACCGTAGGATTCAATCCGAGCCAAAAAACTTGGAGGAATACATGAATGCACCACAAAGTGCACCCGCCCAGGGGCGCAGCGTCCTGGTCACCGGCGGCAACCGGGGGATCGGCCTGGCCATTGCGCAGGCCTTCCTGGCCAACGGGGACAAGGTGGCCGTCACGTTCAGGCGCCCGTCCGAACTGCCGGCCGGCATCCTGGGGGTCCAGGCCGACGTGACCGATGCCGCGTCCATCGACGCGGCCTTCACGCAGGTCGAGGCGGCCCACGGACCGGTCGAGGTGCTGGTGGCCAACGCCGGCATTACCAAGGACACGTTGCTGCTGCGCATGAGTGAAGACGACTTCACCTCGGTCGTGGACACAAACCTCACCGGCGCTTTCCGCGTCATCAAGCGGGCCTCCAAGGGCATGATCCGGCTCCGAAAGGGCCGCGTGGTGCTGATTTCCTCGGTCGTGGGACTGTACGGTTCCCCGGGGCAGGTCAACTACGCCGCGTCCAAGGCCGGCCTGGTCGGGATTGCCCGCTCGCTCACCCGCGAACTCGGATCCCGCGGCATCACGGCCAACGTGGTGGCACCGGGCTTCATCAGCACGGACATGACCGGCGCCCTGCCGGAGGAAACCCAAAAGCAGTACCTCTCCACCATCCCGGCCGGCCGCTTTGCATCCCCCGCGGAAGTGGCCAACGTGGTCCGATGGATTTCCAGCGACGAGGCGGCCTACATTTCCGGCGCCGTCATCCCGGTCGACGGCGGACTGGGCATGGGCCACTAGGCCGCACGACACCCCACCAATTTTGCGAAACAAAGGAATGCATATGGGAAAGCTTGACGGAAAGACAGCAATTGTTACCGGGTCCTCCCGCGGGGTCGGTGCCGACGTGGCCAAGTACCTCGCCGCGGAAGGAGCCGCGGTGGTGGTCAATTACCGCCAGAAGGCACCCCGGGCCAACAAGGTGGTCGCCCAGATCACCGAAGCCGGCGGCCGGGCCGTGGCCGTGGGCGCGGACCTGACCACCCAGGAAGGCGTGCAGGCACTGGTCAGCGCCGCCATGGAAAACTTTGGCTCGCTGGACCTGCTGGTCCTCAATGCCTCCGGCGGCATGGAGTCCGGCATGGCGGAGAACTACGCCCTGCAGCTCAACCGCGATGCCCAGGTCAACCTGCTCAAGTCCGCCCTGCCCCTCATGAAGCCGGGATCCCGTGTGGTGTTCGTCACCAGCCACCAGGCGCACTTCATTGAAACCGTGCCCACCATGCCCGAGTATGAGCCGGTGGCCAAGAGCAAGCGCGCTGGCGAGGACGCCCTGCGCGCACTGATCCCGGGCCTGTCCGAGGAGGACATCTCCCTGGTGGTGGTCTCCGGGGACATGATTGAAGGCACCGTCACCGCCACGCTGCTGGACCGTGCCAACCCCGGCGCCATTGAGGCCCGCCGGGCCGAGGCCGGCCGCCTGTACTCCGTGGCGGAGTTTGCCGCGGAAATCGCCAAGATGGCCACGGCCGACGTCGAGACCGGCCACACCGAATACGTGGGCGGCGCGGACTACTTCAAGTAGGCGCCAGCTACTCGCCGGGGATGCCGGCCAGCGCCAGCGCCACGTCCAGGTTGGGCAGGTTGATCTGGGCGTCGGCCACGGCGCGGACGGCCGGCTTGGCGTTGAAGGCGACGCCCAGGGCGGCGGCGGCCATCATGTCAAGGTCGTTGGCGCCGTCGCCGATCGCCATGGTGGCGTCCGCGCCGATGCCCGCGGCTGCACTCCACGAACGCAGCGAGGCCGCCTTGGCGGCGCGGTCAACCACGGCGCCGGAAACCCGGCCGGTGAGCCTGCCCCCGACAATTTCAAGGTCGTTGGCCAGGGCAAAGTCCAGCCCCAGCCGTGCCGCCAGCGGCGCCAGGATTTGCGAGAAGCCGCCGGACACCGCCGCCACGGTGTGTCCGGCCGCCTTCGCGCGCACGACCAGCCGTTCCGCGCCGACGGACAATTGGATCTTCGCCCCCACCTCGGCAAGCACGCTTTCCGGCAGCCCGGCCAGCGTGGCCACGCGGTGGTGCAGGCTCTGGGCGAAATCCAGTTCCCCGCGCATGGCGGCAGCGGTCACCTTCGCCACCTCCGCCTCCATGCCTGCATGGGCGGCCAGCAGCTCGATGACCTCCTGCTGGATCAGCGTCGAATCGACGTCCATGATGATGAACTTGCGCTCCGCGTCGCGCAGGGTGTTCGGCACCACGGCCGTGTCCACGCCCTCGACGGCGGCCGCGGCCAGGGAAGTGCGCAGGCGCGCGACGACGTCGCCGGTGTCATTTCCGGCCGCCGCCAGGGCGAAGGTGGTGCAGTCGAAGCCCGGGTGGCCCTCGGCGCATTCGGCACGGATTTCCAGGCCGTTGGACGCCAGCACGGCGCGGATCTGTTGGAGGGCTGCGGGAGGGAGCGTCTGGCCGTAGCTGACCGCTGTCAAGGTGGAGGGCATGGGCCAATTCTAGCCAAGGCCCGGGCCGCCCGGCGCATGCCGGTGGCGGGCCGGCCCGGCAGGGGCGCACAGTTCGCGTTGGCTGGCCTGCGTGCCCTAGGCTCAGTGGTTATGAGTGAAGTTTTGGGTTTGGCCGGTGTCAGCGTGGTCCGCGGCACCAAAACACTGTTGGATTCCGTTGATTGGCAGGTGGCCGAGGGCGAACGCTGGGTGGTCCTGGGGCCGAACGGCGCGGGCAAGAGCACCCTGCTACAGATTGCCGGCGCCCGCATGCACCCCACCCGCGGCGTGGCGGGCATCCTGGACGAGGTGCTCGGCGCCGTCGACGTCTTTGAACTTCGCCCGCGGATCGGCCTGGCCTCCGCCACGCTGGCCAACCAGATCCCGGAACACGAAAAGGTCCTCAACGTGGTGGTGACGGCCTCCTATGGCGTGACCGGGCGCTGGCGTGAGGCGTATGAGCGCGACGACGAACGCCGGGCCTTCCGCCTGCTCGAGGACTGGGGCATGTCCACCTTCCTGAACCGGCCGTTCGCCTCCCTCAGCGAGGGCGAGCGCAAGCGTGTCCAGATTGCCCGCGCCCTCATGAGCGACCCCGAATTGCTGTTACTGGACGAGCCAGGCGCAGGCCTTGACCTGGCCGGCCGCGAGGACCTGGTCCACCGCCTGAGCGAACTGGCCGCCGATCCGCTGGCCCCGTCCACGGTCCTGGTCACCCACCACCTGGAGGAAGTCCCGCCGGGCTTCACCCATGCCCTGCTGCTGCGCGACGGCGGCATCGTGGCCCAAGGCCCCATCGACGCGGTGCTGACCGAGGAAAACCTCAGCGCCACGTTCGGCCTGCCCCTGGCCGTGACCAGCAACGGCGGCCGCTACACCGCCACCGCCCGCCACTAGCGGTGCGGTTCGCCACCGGACCCGGAACAGCCCGACCGTGATCATCCACCTGGAGGACCCGGCGGATCCTCGCGTCAGCGACTACACGTCGCTGACGGACGTCCAGCTGCGCAAGATGCGAGAGCCGGCCGAAGGCATGTACATTGCCGAGAGTTCGCGGGTGCTGCGGCGCGCGCTCGACGCCGGGCACCGGCCGCGCTCCTTCTTCATGGCGGAGAAGTGGCTCCCGGAACTTGCCGACGTCATTGACGCCCACCCGGACGTCCCCGTCTTTGTGGGCACGGCCCGCATGCTGGAGGACATCACCGGCTTCCACCTGCACCGCGGCGCCATGGCCGCCATGCACCGCCCTGCCCCGGCGGACATCCCCACCCTGCTGGCTGGCGCCCGCCGGGTGGCGGTGCTGGAGGACATCGTGGACCACACCAACATCGGCGCCATCTTCCGCTCCGCAGCGGCCTTGGGCGTGGACGCCGTGCTGGTCAGTCCCCGCTGCGGCGATCCGCTGTACCGCCGCAGCATCCGCGTCAGCATGGGCGCCGTCTTCCAGGTGCCGTGGGCCCGGCTGCCCGCCTGGCCCGCGGGGATGGACCTGCTGCGCTCGGCGGGATTTACGACGGCGGCCCTGGCCCTGAAGCCCGATTCGCTCACCATCTCCCAGCTCGCCGGCCGCCACGATGCGAAGCTGGCCCTCATCCTGGGCACCGAGGGTGACGGGCTCGGCGCGGCTACGGTGGCGGAGGCCGACCACACCGTCCTGATCCCCATGTATGCCGGGGTGGACTCGCTGAACGTTGCCGCGGCCAGCGCCGTGGCGTTCTTCGCCACGCAGTCCGGGCCAGGCGTGCAGGCGTAGGCTGGCTGCATGAAAATCGGCGATGTCATTGCAGACTTTGAACTGCAGGACCAGCACGGCACGCCGCGCAGGCTCTCCGCGCTGGCCGCCAACGGACCCCTGGTCATCTTTTTCTATCCCCTGGCCGGCAGTGGCGGGTGCACCAAAGAGGCCTGCCATTTCCGGGACCTGGCGCAGGAATTTGCCGCCGCGGGCGCCTCGGTGGTGGGCATCAGCACCGATTCACCGCAGCGGCAGCTGGCCTTTGCCACCGAAAACCACCTGGGCTTTCCCCTGCTGAGCGACCCCCGGGGGGAGGTGGCCGAACTCTTTGGTGTGCGCCGCCACCTGCTGGCCAGGTCACTGCCCACCAAGCGGGCAACGTTCATTCTGGACCCTTCACTGGCCGTGCAGTTCCAGGTTTCGAGCGAGACCAACATGGACGTCCACGCCGACCAGGCCCTGGCCGCGCTGACGGAACGTGGCTGAGCCTGGCCGCCGGCTTGGAAAATGCGGCCCGCAACCGGTAATGTTTACAGCTGGCCCGTGTGGCCATAACATTCATCAGTCTGGCAAAAACCAGACGATCACATTCAGAGGTAAACCGTGAAGCAGAACACCCACCCCAAGTACGAAGCCATTGTCTTCAACGACCTGGCCTCCGGCACCAAGTTCCTGACGCGCTCCACCGCCACGTCGGAGAAGACCATCGAGTGGGAAGACGGCAACACCTACCCCGTCATCGACGTCGAAATCTCCTCCGAGTCGCACCCGTTCTACACGGGCAAGCAGCGCATCATGGACAGCGCCGGCCGCGTGGAGCGCTTCAACGCCCGCTTTGCAGGCTTCGGCAAGAAGTAAATACTTCCGCCCCCACGTTTCCCAAGGCAGGCCCCCACCATGGTGGGGGCCTGCCTTGTCTGTGGGCCTGCCTTGTCCATGTGCCAGCCTTATGTGTTGGCCAGGCGCGCCTTGCCTGCTGCCCGCCACCGGCGGCCGTGCCGCCCTTTTGCGCGGTTAGGGCTTTAGTTGGGAAACTGAGGTCATGGGAACTCAACTGCATGGGGAATACAAGGTCCACGGCGGCAAATTGGTGGTGGTCGACCTTGACGTCGCGGAGGGGAGGCTGGCGAACGTTTCCGTCAGCGGCGACTTCTTCCTGGAACCCGACGACGCCCTCGGGGACATCAACGCGGCGCTGACCGGACTGTCCGCCGACCTCCCGGCCCAAGACCTCGCCGAAGCCGTCACGGCGGGCCTGGACGACGGCGTGGTGCTCTTCGGCTTTTCCGCCCAGGCCGTCGCCATCGCCGTGCGCCGCGCCCTGGCCAAGGCGAGCAGCTGGCTGGACCACGACTGGGACATCATCGCCCCCACCGTCCTGCCCACGGCCGTCAACGTTGCCCTTGACGAGGTGCTGGCGGAGGAAGTGGGCGCCGGGCGCCGCAATCCCACGTTGCGGTTCTGGGACTGGGACGAGCCCTCCGTGGTGATTGGCAGCTTCCAGTCGGTGCGCAACGAACTGGACCCGGCCGGCGTCGAAAAGTACGGCATCAACGTGGTGCGCCGGATCAGCGGCGGCGGGGCCATGTTCATGGAGGCCGGCAACTGCATCACCTATTCCCTCTATCTTCCGCAAGGCCTCGTGGACGGGCTGTCCTTTGAGGATTCCTACAAGTTCCTGGACAGCTGGGTCATGGCAGCGCTGGAGTCGATTGGCGTGCAGGCGTTTTACGTCCCGCTCAACGACATCGCCACCGACCAGGGCAAGATCGGCGGGGCGGCCCAAAAGCGTTTCAGCAACGGCGCGATGCTCCACCATGTCACCATGAGCTATGACATCGACGCGGACAAAATGGTCCAGGTCCTGCGCATTGGCAAGGAAAAGCTCTCCGACAAGGGCACCCGGTCGGCGAAGAAGCGGGTGGACCCGTTGAGGCGGCAGACCGGGCTGTCCCGGACAGATATCCTGGCCCGCATGGCCGGCACCTTCACCGCACGCTACAACGCCACGCCGTCGGAACTGACCGCCGGGGAGCTCGCCGAGGCCGCCCGGCGGGTGGAAGGCAAGTTTGGCACGCAGGCCTGGCTGAACCGGATCCCGTGAACGGCGGATCGCACCCGGGGCCCCGTGCGGCGGCGCTGCTCCGGAGCTGGTGGCAGCACCAGCCCCCGGGCGCCTTCGCCTTCGTCATGGCGACCGGCATTGTCTCCGGGGCGCTGCAGGACGCGGGCTGGGACATCGCCGGCACGGTGCTGCTCTGGGTGGCCGCCGCCGGGCTGGTGGTGCTGTCCGCAGGCCTCGCCGGCCGGCTGGCCACCCGCCGGAACCATGCGGTGGCCGACTTCAGCAACCCCCATGCCGGTTTCGGCTACCTGACAAGCGTTGCCGCCCTGAACGTGGTGGGCGCGGGCTTCCACCCCATCCTGCCGGCGGTCACGTGGACGCTGGGCCTCATCAGCCTCCCGCTGTGGCTGTTCCTGGCATACGGGATTCCGCTGTCCATGATTGTGCGCACGGAGCGGGGGAGGGGTGGCCGTTCGCGGCTGCTGCCCGTGGATGGCACCTGGTTCCTGTGGGTGGTCTCCACCCAGTCGCTGGCCGTCGCCGCGGCCACCCTGGCCACCGGCTCCGGTTCCATCCACCTGCTCAGTGCCGCAGCCCTCGCCTTCTGGGGCATCGGCGTCATGCTCTACCTGACCCTGACGACCTTGGTGATCCTGCACCTGCTCACGGCCAGGGAACTGCACGGGGGCATCGTCCCGGCAAACTGGATCTTCATGGGTGCCACCGCCATCACGGTGCTCGCCGGCGCCCTGATCCTGAGACTGCCCGGGAACCTCCCGGTCGTGGAGCTCACGGCACCGGCCGTGGGCGGCGTGAGCTACCTGCTGTGGGCGTACGGGCTGTGGTGGACGCCGTTGCTCCTGGCCTACGGCCTGTGCCGGCTCATCCTGTGGCATGTGCCGTTGAAGTACGCCGGATCGCTGTGGCTGATCGTGTTCCCCCTGGGGATGTTCTCCGTGGCCACGTTCCACTTTGGCCAGGAGAACCGCCTGCCGCTCATGGCGCAGCTGGGGCTGTGGGCGGACTGGGTTGCCGTGGCAGCCTGGCTGCTGGTCGCGGCCGGCGGGGCGGCGGCGGGTGTGGCACGGCTGCGCCGGTCCGGACCCTAGCTTGCTGCGGCCTGCGCCTTGAGGGACCTGACCAGGTGGTCCCGCTGTTCCAACAGCAGGCGGCGCAGCCCGGCGGCGGCGTGCGTGTTGGCGGCCAGCCAGGCATCCGTGCGCAGCACCACGGGGTGTGCCAGCGGGGCCGACCCCGGTGCCAGGTCCTGGTGTGCCGGAAACAGCCCCCTGACAATCCTGCCGGCAATCTCAATGCTGCGGGATTCCCACACTTCGTTCAACGCCGCAAAATACGGTTCCACGTACGGGTCGGGCAGCCCATGGCCGCCCACCATGAAGCCCTCGATGGTGGCACCGAGCAGTTCGTTGGTCAGGGACGTGCCGGCCACTGCCTCCGCCCACGCCGCGGACTTGGCAGCGGGTTCGGGCCGCGCCGCCACCGCCGTGGTCCAGGCGGCGCGTGTCTCCGCAGTCATCCTGCGCGCCAATTCCCCATCCAGCTCCGCCATGTCCGCTTCACCGCGGGCAGCCAGGGCCTGCCACAGCAGCCAGCGCAGCTCCGTGTCGACATCCAGCCCGTCAGGCACGCGGTCGCCGGCCAGCAGCGCCTTGATGTGTGCCGTGGGAGCGTCGGTGCTGCGTCCCAGCGCCGCCAGGGCCCGCGCCCACACCAGCTGTTCGTCGCTGCCCGGGGCTGCCGCCGCCAGGTGGTGTTCGACGGCGGCCAGCAGTTGCGCCTGCACCCCGTCCCGCGCTGCGGGCGCGGCGTAGTTCCCGGCCGCGAAGCACGCGTTGTCGGCCAGGGTCTGCAGGAGCGCGATGTCGGCTTCGCCGGCCGCGTGCCGGCACACGGCCCCAATGTAGGTGCCGGCAGGCAGCAGCGCATCCCGGACGGCGTTCCACAAGGCCGACCAGACCAGGCTGCGTGCCAGCGGGTCCTCGATGGCACCCAGCGAGGCCAGCGACGTTGCCAGGGACGTGGGATCGAGGCGCACCTTGGCATAGCTGAGGTCCTGGTCGTTGACCACCACGAGGGCCGGTGCCGGCTGTCCGGCCAGTTCGGGCACGTCCGTCACCGGCCCGGCCACGTCCACAACGGCCGAATGGGTGCGCACCAGCCGTCCGGCGTCGTCCACGGACGCACCGAAGTTAAACAGGCCAACGGACAGGCGGTGCGGGCGGAGGGCGGGAAGTCCGGTGACAGGGTCCACGGCCTCCTGGGCAATGGAGAAGGAGGCGACGGTGCCGTCCGTGACGGTGAGGGCGGGCGTGAGCGTGGAGATCCCTGCGGTCTGGAGCCAGCTGGCGGCCCACCGGGCAAGGTCGCGGCCCGAGGCGGCGCCCAGTGGCTGCAGCAGGTCGTCCAGGGAGGTGTTGGCGTACTCGTGGGTGCGGAAGTATTCGCGTGAGCCCGCGATGAAGGCATCCCGGCCCACGTAGGCCACCAGCTGCTTGAGCACGGAGGCACCCTTGGCGTAGGTGATGCCGTCAAAGTTCTGCTTGGCGGCCTCCAGGTGCGCAATGTCGGCGACAATGGGGTGCGTGGTGGGCAGCTGGTCCTGGACATAGGCCCAGGCCTTGCGGCGGCTGGCGAAGAGCGTCCAGGACTTCTTGCCCCAGCCGGTTGCGTCGGCAACGGCCAGGTGGCCCATCAAGTCCGCGAAGGATTCCTTCAGCCACAGGTCGTCCCACCAGCCCATGGTCACCAGGTCGCCAAACCACATGTGCGCCATCTCGTGCATGATGGTGTTGGCCCGCTGCTGGTATTGGGTGTCCGTGGCCCGCGAGGTGTGGATGTAGGACTCGGTGAAGGTGACCAGGCCGGGATTTTCCATGGCACCGAGGTTGTATTCGGGCACGAACGCCTGGTCGTACTTGCCGAACGGGTAGGGGTAGTCAAACAGCTCGTTGAAATAGGCCAGGCCGGCCTTCGTCACCTCAAAAATCGGGTCGGTGTCAAAGTTGGCGGCCAGTGAAGTGCGGCAATAGGCGGTCAGCGGTACGTCCAGCTGCATGCCTGCGTGGGCGCTCTCCGGGCCAAACGTCATGGAGAAATGGTCCGAGACCTTGAAATAGGGGCCGGCCAGCAGGGTGGTGATGTAGGTGGAGATCGGCAGCGTGGGCGCAAAGTCCCAGCATCCCGAAACGGAGCCGTCCTGGACGTCGGCGCCAAGGTCGGCGTAACCGGCGACGGTTTGGTTGGACGCCACTTCCCAGCGGGCGGGCGCCGTGACGTGGAAGGTGAACGGTGCCTTGAGGTCGGGCTGTTCAAAGTTGGCGAACACGCGGCGGGCGTCGGCCGGTTCATATTGCGTGTAGGTGTAAATCCGGCCGTCGGCGGGGTCCTGGAAGCGGTGCAGGCCTTCGCCGCTGGTGGAGTATGCGGCGGTGGCGCGGACAACCACCTCGTTTTCCGGGGCGAGCCCGGGCAGGACTATCCGGGCGTCCTGCACCACCTTGGCAACGTCCAGTTCAACCCCGTTGAGCACCACCGACTCGATGCCCAGGCCGATGAAGTCCAGGAAGGTTCCGGCCCCTGCCTCGGCACAGCTGAAGGAGATGGTGCTTTGGGTGGCAAACCCGGGATCTGCCAGGTTTTCTGCGTTGCTGATGTCCACCCGGACGTCGTAGGAATGGACGCTGACCAGGGATTTCCGTGTGGCCGCTTCGTCACGGCTGAGGTTTGAATTCGACACCAGTTCATTCAACCACGGACCTCCGACGCGCCCGCACTGCGCGGCCCCCGCTGCGGACCCTACGGCCCCATGAGGCGGACGGCCCCAAAGGCAAGAGCCGCAATGAGCGCCCACGAGCACAGCGCCATGACGGTGGCCCGCGCACCGGTCTTGAAGAGCTGGCGCACGCGCACCGAGGCACCAAGGCCAAAGAGGGCCGCCCCCAGCGCAATGTCCTGCGCCGTGGACCCGGCGGCCACGGCGCAGGCCGGCAGCCAGCCGCTGGTCCGCAGCAGGATCATGGCCAAAAAGCCCAGCACGAACAGCGGCACGACGGGCGGGAACTTCACCTTGCCGGCCGCCCCGGCCACGGACTGGGCCGCGTTGCCGCGGAGCCGGTGCCGGCGTCGTTCCAGTACGCCCACGACCCCGACGATGGGGGCCAGCAGCACCACGCGGGTGAGCTTGATGATGATGGCCGCGGCCAGCGCCACCGGCCCGGCGGTCTGGGCGGTTGCCACGACCTGTCCCACGTCGTGGACGCCGGCGCCCACCCACTGGCCAAAGTGCAGCGCGTCCAGGCCGAGGGGGTTCATCAGCAGCGGGAGGACACCGATGGCGAGCGTGCCGCACAGCGTGACGAGGGCAACCGGCAGCACGGTGTCACGGTGCTTGGTGCCCCTGACGGCGGCCATGGCACCGATCGCCGAAGCGCCGCAAATCGAAAAGCCGGTGGCAATCAGGAGGGGGAGGTCGCCGTCGAGCCTGAACAGCCTGCCCAGGGCATAGGTGCCGGCAAAGCTGAGCAGCACCAGGGCCACCACCACTCCCACCGTGGTCCAGCCCAGCGCCGCGATGTCGCCCAGGCTCAGCTTCAGGCCCAGGAAGACAATGCCCACGCGCATGAGGTGTTTGCCGGCAAAGTTCAGGCCGGCGCGCAGCGGCCCTTCGCACAGGGCAGAGGTTCCCGGAAGGTTGACCGCCACAATGCCAAGCACGACGGCGATGGTCATCGCCGGCATCATCGGCACCACGGCGTGGACGGCCAACGCTACGGCCACGGCGGCGAGTGCTGCCGCCAGCCCGGGGAACAGGGGAGCGGTGCGTGCCCGCAGGGTGTCCGGGGCTGCCTTCAGCTCCCCTACCACGGGCTCGGCCTGTAGTCCTTGAGGAATACGCCGTATTGGTCCTCCCCGGACTCGCCCATGACGATGGGGTCGTAGACGCGTGCCGCGCCGTCGACCAGGTCCAGCGGCGCGTGAAAGCCCTCCTCGGCGAGGCGGACCTTCGTGAAGTGGGGGCGTTCATCCGTGATCCAGCCGGTGTCCACGGCGGTCATGAGGATGCCGTCCGTGTCCAGCATTTCCTGGGCGCTGGTGCGGGTGAGCATGTTGAGGGCGGCCTTGGCCATGTTGGTGTGCGGGTGGCCGGGTCCCTTGTAGGCACGGGAGAACTGGCCCTCCATGGCGGAGACGTTGACAATGTATTTGCGGCGGGCGGGGGAGGCCGCCATCGCCGGCCGCAGGCGGGAAACCAGCAGGAACGGCGCGGTGACGTTGCACAGCTGCACTTCCAGCATTTCCAGCGGGTCCACCTCGTCCACCACCTGGGTCCAGCTGTTGACGGTGGCGACGTCGGGCACCAGCCCGCCGGCGTCAATGGCGGTGCCGGCCGCCACGCGTTCCAGTGAAGCCGAGCCCATGGACAGGGCCAGCGCGGCAATCTCATCCCCGCCCAGCTGCGGATGCGCGGCAATCTGGCCTGCCAGCGCAAGGGGATGCTTGTCGTGCGCGTGCCCAAAGGTCAGCAGTTCGGGCATGGGGGAGTCGTCCGGCAGCGGCTCCAGCTCGGCGTCGACCAGGGGCTTGTAGGCATTGCCGGAGCGCCTCACGGTCTGTGCTGCATTGTTGATGATGATGTCCAGCGGGCCGGCCTCATTGAGGGAGTCCGTCAGGGCAATGACCTGTGCCGGATCGCGCAGGTCGATTCCCACAATGCGGAGCCGGTGCAGCCAGTCGCTGCTGTCTTCCATGGCAGCGAAACGGCGCGCGGCATCCTTGGGAAAGCGCGTGGTGATGGTGGTGTGGGCGCCGTCCCGCAACAGCCGCAGGGCAATGTGCATGCCGATCTTGGCCCGGCCGCCCGTCAGCAGGGCGCGCTTGCCACCGAGGTCCGTGCGGGCGTCCCGCTTGGAATGGTTGAAGGCTGCGCATTCCGGGCAGAGCTGGTGGTAGAAGGCGTCCACCTGCGTGTAGTGCTGTTTACAGATGTAGCAGGGGCGGGAACGCTGCAGCGTTCCCGCCACCGCCCCGGTCGCGGAAGGCTTGAGTTTGTTACCCCGGGTTTCGTCGTCAATGCGGTCCGGGGCGGCGGTGGCGGTTTTTGCCAGCACCGCCCGGTCCGCATCATTTACGGCATCCCTTTTAACATTCCGGCGGTACCTTTTTACGGCCTTGAACATTTTCCCGGTGGCCCGGCGGATTTTTACATAGTCCGGATTTTCTTCGTCATAAACATGAATGTTTTCCAAAACTTTAATGCAATTTTGGATTTCTTCGGGGGTCAGTTCAACAGCGCTCACTCCACAATTTTAGCCCGTTCACCGTTGGCTGCCGACCCGCGTGCTGCGCCGGCACCGGCTCCGGCGTCCGCCCGGGGCGCAGAGCCGTTGGCCATCCGCTGCCCCTCCCCTTGCCCGTCAAGCTTTTCGTTCGGATCCCGGTGCCCGGCAATGGCCTGTTGCAGGGCGGCGGGCAGCCCGGCGGCGGCGGCCTTGCCCAGGGCCAGCTCGCGCTCATCCGGCGCCGGAACCACTTGTCCCTTGCGGAGCACGGTCAGGCCCGATTCGGTGACCGCGAAGCCACGGGCGAGGTCCAGTTTCGGGTCCACGCCGATCGTGGCCCCGGCGGGAATGCGGACGGCCTTGTCGATGATGGCCCGTCTCACCACGGCACCTGCGCCCACCACCACGCCGTCCATGACCACCGAGTCGATCACGCGTGCTCCGGCTCCGACGAACACGTCCTTGGAGAGCACCGAGCTTTCCACCACGCCTCCGGAAACCACCACGCCCGGCGCCACGATTGAATCCAGGGCCGTACCCACCTCGTTGTTCTGGCCATGGACAAACTTTGCCGGCGGCGAGGTCGTGTTGCGGGTGTAGATCGGCCAGGACCTGTTGTAGAGGTTGAAGACCGGCAGCGGCGAGATCAGGTCCATGTGGGCGTCGTAGTAGGAGTCGATTGTCCCCACGTCCCGCCAATAGTTGCGGTCCCTGTCCGTGGCGTCGGGGATGTCGTTGGTGGTGAAGTCATAGACGTATGCTTCGCCGCGGTCCACGAAGTGCGGGATGATGTCCCCGCCCATGTCATTTTTGGTGTCGCTCTTGATGGCGTCCTCCTCAAGCGCCTCAACCAGGGCATCGGTGTCAAAGACATAATTGCCCATGGACGCCAGGAACTGGTCGGGCGCTTCGGGCAGGCCCGGCGTCGATGCCGGCTTTTCCACGAAGGCTGAGATCTTGTGTGCCCCGGTGACGCCGGTGTCCGTGGCGGTGTCCACCTCGATGACGCCGAACTGGTCGGCCATGTTGAGCGGCTGCCGCACGGCCGCAACGGTGGCCCGGGCCCCGGACTTGATGTGGCTTTGGACCATCTGCTCAAAATCCATGCGGTACACGTGGTCGGCTCCCACCACCACCACAATGTCCGGTGCCGCGTCCACAATCAGGTTCATCGACTGGTAGATCGCATTGGCGCTTCCCAGAAACCAGCTCTTGCCGCGTCGCTGCTGCGCCGGCACGCTGGCCACGTAGTTGCCCAGCTGGGTGGACATCCGCCACGTCTGCGAGATGTGCTGATCCATGCTGTGGGACTTATATTGCGTCAGCACCACGATTTTCAAGTACCCGGAATTCACCAAGTTTGACAGCGCGAAATCAACGAGCCGGAACCCTGCAAAAGGAACTGCAGGCTTGGCCCGATCTGTTGTCAAGGGCATCAAACGTTTGCCCTCACCGCCCGCCAATACAATTGCAAGTACTTTTTTGACAGACATGCCCCAACCTCCAACAGCTTAAAATTGCCTAGAATTAGTCCCCGCGAACGGGTCCATGTCCTTCACACTAGAACAACGTGTTGGAAGACACTACATTGGGATCGTGCGTATCGATATTGTGACTAAGGAATTTCCACCCGAAATATACGGCGGGGCCGGCGTCCACGTCGCCGAGCTCAGCCGCGTCCTGGCCGAGAAGGTGGACCTGCGGGTCCATGCCTTTGGCGCGGACCGCGACCCTGACTTCCACGGCGCCACCGTGTCGAGTTATGGGAACCTTCCCGAACTGGACGGTGCCAACCCCGCCATGCAGACGCTGGGAGTGGACCTGCAGATCGTGCCGGACATTGCCGGAGCGGACTTGGTGCACTCGCACACCTGGTACGCCAACATGGCCGGGCATCTGGCGTCGCTGCTCCACGGAATTCCCCACGTACTCAGCGCCCACAGCCTGGAACCGCTGCGCCCCTGGAAGGCGGAGCAGCTCGGCGGCGGCTACGCCCTCTCGTCCTGGGTGGAGAAGACCGCCTACGAGGCAGCGGCGGCCATCATTGCCGTGTCCGATGGCATGCGTCAGGACATCCTGCGCAGCTACCCCGACGTCGACCCGGACAAGGTCAAGGTGATCCACAACGGCATCGATGTGGAGGCCTGGCAGCGGGACGGGAAGGACGACGTCGTCCGTTCCCTCGGCATTGATCCTTCCCGTCCCAGCGTGGTGTGGGTGGGGCGGGTCACCCGGCAAAAAGGTGTTCCGTACTTGTTGAAGGCGGCCGCGGAACTTCCGCCGGAAGTACAGCTGGTCCTGTGCGCTGGTGCCGCCGACACGCCTGAGCTGGGCGCAGAAGTGAATTCGCTCATTGACGGACTCAAGGCCCAGCGCGACGGTGTCATTGTCATCGAACGCATGCTGCCGCGCCATGAACTGATCCAGGTGCTCAGCCATGCGACCGTTTTTGCCTGCCCGTCGATTTACGAGCCCCTCGGCATCGTGAATCTCGAGGCGATGGCCTGCGGCGCGGCTGTCGTGGCCAGCGCGACTGGTGGCATCCCGGAAGTTGTCGCCCACGGTGAGACCGGGCTCCTGGTGCCCTTGGAACAGCTTGCCGATGGCACCGGGACGCCCCTGGACCCGGACAAGTTTGTTGCCGACTTTGCCAAGGCCCTGGTTGAAGTGGTGGGCGACCCCGTACGTGCCCGCTCGATGGGGGAGAAAGGCCGCGTCCGGGCTCAACAGAACTTTTCTTGGGAGTCCATTGTTGAGAAGACCCTGGACGTATACCGAAGCGTGCTCCCCAAGTAGGTTCCTAGCCCCCGTCCGGTAACAGGCCATCGATCGGCGCCCGTATTCAGCCTTGGGTCCGCGATTCATGCCTTTCCTGAGTTGGCCGTCCGGCTGGTCCTGGGTTTGCCGCCCTGTTGGTCGGGTGCCCTGCACCCGGCTGGCTCTGCGGCGGCGTTGCGGCCAGTGGTGGCTGGCTCGGTTGAGGGGTGGGGGAGGTTGTGGTGGTAGGGGTTGTATTGGTCTTTTTGGTGGGGGTCTTGGGTGTTGGTGGGGGTGTAGAGGGCGGTGCCGTTGTGGAGGCGGACGGTCCAGAGGCCTTGGTGGATGAGGTGGTGGTGGAGGGGGCAGGTGAGGGTGCCGTTGTTGGTGTTGGTTTCGCCGCCGTCTTGCCAGGGGGTGATGTG
>NZ_JAKZGX010000013.1:0-108402 GCF_024539665.1 Arthrobacter sp. STN4 | reverse complement strand
TGTTCGAAGGCAGCGACCTCAACGCGCGAGCAACATCCATGGTGGCCATATTAACTGAGACAAACCCCAGAAAGCCGTAGGTGGCCAGGTAAGTTGCGAAAATGGCCAACTAAATTGAGACAGGACACTGACGTCCAGCCGCGAAGGCATTGACGCCGAGATCAAGAACTGCGGCATTGGCTGGTCCCCGAGCCCGGACTTCACCGGCACGTCAAGGCAGCAGCACTCGGCGTTCTTCAGCGGCCAAAACTACAACCAGGACGTCTTCGCCCCGGCCTCCCTGCAGCAAAACCCCGGCTGGTCCTGGTGGCCGTCCCAGCAGCAGTCCTTCAACATCCTCAGCGACGGATTCCGCAGAAAGGCCTCGGGAACCACGCTGGTTGATTCCATCGCCACGGCGGAACAACAAATCATGACCGTTTTCAAGAACAGCGGCCTGAGCATCCGAAAGGAAAACGCATGACAACCACGTCCCTCAAGGCACGCCGCGAAGCCACGGCTGCCGTTCCGGCCCGCCGCCGGCGCAACGGCGCCACGACCCGCGCGCCCTGGCTTTTGCTGGCGCCGTTCCTGGCCCTGTTCCTGCTGACGTTCATCCTGCCGATCATCGTGGCGGTCATCTCCAGCTTCACGAAGGTCACCCGGCGCGGCCTGTTTGGTGAGCAGGGGATCAGCAGCGGCTTTGCCGGCTTCTCCAACTACGCCCAGGCGCTCGCCGACGGCAACTTCATCGGCTCGATCTGGCGGATGCTGCTCTTTGGCGTGGTGCAGGTTCCGGTCATGATCGTGCTCGCCACCGTCCTGGCACTGCTGCTCGAATCCGCCTCCGCACGCTGGCCCGGCCTTTTCCGCGCCGCGTTCTTCCTGCCCTATGGCGTCCCGGGCGTCATCGCCACCATCCTATGGTCCTTCCTTTACGTCCCCGGCCTGAGCCCGCTGTACAGCATTGCTTCCGCCTTTGGCCTGTCGCCGGACTTCCTGGGCCCCCACTCGGTGCTCTGGTCCATTGCCAACATCGTCACATGGAGCTACACGGGCTACAACATGCTCATCATCATCGCCCAGCTCAAGGCGATTCCCGGCGAAGTCTACGAGGCCGCCAGGATGGACGGCGCGTCCCCCGTCCGGGTGGCGTCCAGCATCCAGCTGCCCCTGATCCGCCCGGCGCTGGTCCTGACCACCATCTTCTCCATCATCGGCACGCTGCAGCTCTTCGCCGAACCCCAGGTGCTGCAATCCGTCTCCTCCTCCATTGACAGCCAGTACACGCCCAACCTCAGCGCGTACACCACAGCGTTCGCCTACAACGACTACAACGTCGCCGCCGCCCAGGCCGTGCTCATCGCCGTGATTGCCTTCGCGCTTTCCTTTGCCTTCCTCGCCATCACGAACAGGAAATCCTCATGACCGCAACACTGACCAAGCCCGGGACCAAGCCCGCCACCCGGCCCGCGGCGGCCGGCCGCAAAAAATCCACCACGATACTCGTCACGGGGGCGCTGGTGGTGGCCACCCTGTACTTCCTGGTGCCCGTCTACTGGGTGGTGGTCGCGTCCACGAAGACCACCGGGGACCTTTTCGGCACCAACGGCTTCGCCTTCGCCGCGAACTTCAACCTCTGGAACAACCTGGCCCAGGTGCTCAGCTACGACGGCGGCATCTTTGTGCGCTGGTTCGCCAACTCCGTGCTCTACGCCGGCGTCGGGGCCCTGCTGGCCACCTACATCGCCGCGGCCGGCGGGTACGCGCTGGCCAAGTACACGTTCCGCGGCAGCAACCTGGTCTTCGGCATCATTCTGGGCGGCGTGCTGGTCCCCGGCACCGCCACCGCGCTCCCGCTGTTCCTGCTCTTTAGCCAACTGGGACTGGCCAACACCTACTGGAGCGTGCTGCTGCCCTCCCTGGTGTCCCCGTTCGGGCTGTTCCTGTGCCGGATCCATGCCCAGGCCACGGTGGACCCCGCCCTGATCGAGGCGGCGCGGCTGGACGGCGCCGGCGAGATACGCATATTCCACACCGTGGGCCTGCGCGTGCTGACCCCGGCGCTGGTCACGGTGTTCCTGTTCCAGCTGGTGGGGGTGTGGAACAACTACTTCCTGCCGCTCGTCATGCTCTCCGACACCAGGCTCTACCCCATTACGCTGGGACTGAACAACTGGCTCAGCCAGGTCAACCGGCTGCCCGAGTTTTACCAATTGACCACCGGCGGAGTGCTGTTGTCCATCATTCCGCTCGCCCTTGCCATGATTGTGCTGCAGCGCTTCTGGCGCGGCGGCCTGACCGAAGGATCCGTCAAGTGATGACACCGCCCGCCACTCCCCCCGCATCCTACGTGTCCGACCGCGGCCCTGGTTCCGGCCGCCGCGTCCCGGCCCGCTCCCGCCTCCACAGCGACGCCCCGTCGCTGTCGCTGAACGGCGACTGGCGCTTCCGCCTGCTGTCCGGCCTCCCCGGCTCCCCGGGCGGGCCCGTCCTGCCCGGCGGCGAGGAGCCGGAAGGTGTTGCCGCCGAGGCGTTCGACGACGCCGGCTGGGACACCCTGCCCGTCCCGTCCCACTGGGTGCTGGAGGGCGCGGGCAAGTACGGCCGGCCCATCTACACCAACGTGCAGTACCCCTTCCCGATCAACCCGCCCCACGTCCCGGACGCCAACCCGACCGGCGACTACCGCCGCCGTTTCGACGTCCCCGCCGCCTGGCTGGAGCGCACGACGACGGACGCCGTCACCCTCCGCTTTGACGGCGTCGAGTCGCGCTACAAGGTGTGGGTGAACGGGACCGAGATCGGCACCGGCTCCGGCAGCCGGCTCGCCCAGGAGTTTGACGTCACGGAGGCCGTGCGGGCCGGCGAAAACGTCGTGGCGGTCCGGGTGCACCAGTGGTCCGCCGCCAGTTATCTGGAGGACCAGGACCAGTGGTGGCTGCCGGGGATCTTCCGCGACGTGACGCTGCAGGCCCGTCCGGCCGGCGGCATCACCGACGCCTGGCTGCGCACCGGCTGGACGGCAGGCGGCGCACTGACCGGCGCGGGAGCGGAAACGGGCACCGGCACCATCGACGCCGAAATCACCGCCGCCCCCGGCGCCTTCCCCATCACGCTCTCGGTGCCCGGGCTGGGCGTCCGGGTCCGCTGGGACTCCCCTGCCGACGTCGTGCCGTTCACGGTGGACAACGTGGAACCGTGGTCGGCCGAGGTGCCGCGCCTGTATGCAGCCACGGTGTCCAGCGCTGCGGAGACGGTGTCGCTCAGGCTCGGCTTCCGCACCGTGGAAATTGCCGGGGACCGCTTCCTGGTCAATGGCCGCCGCGTGGTGTTCCACGGCGTCAACCGGCATGAGACACACCCGGACCGCGGCCGCGTCTTCGACGAGGCGGACGCCCGCGAGGACCTGGCCCTGATGAAGCGGTTCAACGTCAACGCCATCCGCACCAGCCACTACCCGCCGCACCCCCGGCTCCTGGACCTGGCCGACGAGCTCGGCTTCTGGGTCATCCTCGAATGCGACCTGGAAACCCACGGCTTCCACACCCAGGGCTGGACGGACAATCCCAGCGACGACCCCGCCTGGCGCGGCGCCTACCTGGACCGGATCGAGCGGACCGTGGAACGCGACAAGAACCACCCGTCCATCGTCATGTGGTCCCTTGGCAACGAATCCGGCACGGGCGCCAACCTGGCCGCCATGTCCGCCTGGGTCCACGCCCGGGACAACGGCCGCCCCGTCCACTACGAAGGCGACTACACCGGCGCCTACACGGACGTGTACTCGCGCATGTACTCCTCCATCCCGGAAACGGACGCCATTGGCCGCGACGGCTCACGCTCCCTGCTGCTGGGCTGCTCCGCCGCGGAATCCGCCCGCCAGCGCCGCAAGCCGTTCATCCTGTGCGAGTACGTCCACGCCATGGGCAACGGCCCCGGCGCCATCGACCAGTACGAGGACCTCGTGGACAGGCACCCCCGGCTGCACGGCGGCTTTGTCTGGGAATGGCGCGACCACGGCATCCGCACGAAGACCGCGGACGGCACAGAATTCTTTGCCTACGGCGGCGACTTTGGCGAGGTGGTCCACGACGCCAACTTCGTCATGGACGGCATGGTCCTCTCCGACTCCACCCCCACCCCGGGCCTGTACGAGTACAGGCAGGTCGTCTCCCCGCTCCGCCTGGCCCTCACGAGGGACGACGGCGGCGCGCCCTGCCTGCGGGTGGCGAACCTGCGCCACACGGCCGACGCGTCCGACGTCGTGCTCCGCTGGCGGGTGGAGCACGACGGCGCCGTCACGGCGTCCGGCGAGGTGGACGCGGCAGCCCCCGGCGGAGGGGCGCTGGCGGCCGGCACTTCCACGGCGCTCCCGCTCCCGCCCGTGGCGGCCGCACCGCACGGGGAAACCTGGCTGACGGTGGAGGCCGTGCTGCGCGAGGCGACCTCGTGGGCGACGGCCGGCCACGTGCTGTCCGCGGCACAGCTGGACTGCTCGGCGCCCCGCACGCCGGCCAGGGCCCCGCGCCCCGCAGCACCCGTGGCCGCCCCCGCCGGCGGCGCCGCCGTGCCGGGCACCCTCACCCTGGGGGCCGCCGTGTTCGACGCCGGCCGGCTCGTCTCGCTGGCCGGCCTGCCGGTGTCCGGCCCCCGGCTGGAGCTGTGGCGCGCCCCCACCGACAACGACAAGGGTGCCGGCTTCGGCTCCTACGACCTGGCCGACCCGTGGCTGGACAATGGCAACGGCGTGCCGGCGCCGTCCTCCGCGAGCATGTGGCTGGCGGCCGGGCTGGACCGGCTCACGGGCCGGGTCGAGGACGTTGCCGTGCTCGACGGGGGCCTGCGGGTGAACACAAGCTACGCCGCGGCCAACAGCCGCGAGACGGTGTCCGTGGCGGAAAACTGGCAGCTGGCGGACGGGGAGCTGTGGCTGCGGGTGGACATTGCGCCCAGTGCCGGCTGGGACACCGTGTGGCCGCGCATCGGCATCCGCCTGGACCTGCCGGTGTCGGTGGACGGCGCCTCCTGGTTTGGTGCGGGGCCGCGGGAATCGTACCCGGACAGCATGCATGCCGCGCTGGTGGGCCGCTACTGCGCATCCCTGGACGGGCTCGCCGTGCCGTATGCCCGGCCGCAGGAAAGCGGGCACCGCAGCGGCGTCCGCTCGCTCGAGCTGTCCCGCAGCGGCAAACCCTGGCTGCGGATCGACGCCGAGCCCGATGCCGCCGGCAGGCGGCCCGGCTTCACGCTGTCCCGGCACACGGCCCAGGAGGTGGCCATGGCCGGGCACCCGCACGAGCTGCCGGAGCCGGCCCACAGCCACCTGTACCTGGACGCCGCCCAGCACGGGCTGGGCTCGCGCGCCTGCGGGCCGGACGTGTGGCCGGACTTCGCGCTCCGCCCGGAAGCGCGGGCCCTGGTGTTGAAAATCACTGCCGTCCAAGGCATGCGGCCGCCGCGGCGGGGCATTTCTTAGCGAATTCTTAAGCGCCGTGCGGGACAGTGGAGGAAAGGCCTTCGGGCCGCCTCCCAGTCCCCGCACGCATCGGAGAGTTACTTGTCCCATCCTGTTCCAGACCACCAGTACCGTGACGGCCGCCTGGGCGGTGCCGCCCCCCGCCATGCGTCCGGGGCGGCCACCCGCCTGGCTGTGCTGCCGCAGCTTCGGCTGTGGGGCCTGTGGGTCGTGGTGCTGTCCGCAGCGGTCCTGACCCTGGGTTTTGTGGCCACCGACGTGCACGGTTTCAGCGCCGACGAGTTCACCGTCGACCAGGACCTGAGCCGGCACCATGACGGCGTGCTGACCGTCCTGGCGATGACCTTGAACTACGTGTTTTCCCCCGTCGGCGCGGTGCTGGTCATTGCCCTGTGCTGCCTGTTCCTGCTGGTGGTGCGGAAATCCCCCGTGAATGCCATTGCCTTTGGCGGCACGGCCGCCGCCGGGTACCTCTCCAGCCAGTTCTTCAAGGCCATCGTGGAGCGCCAGCGCCCCAACCCGGCGCTGCTGTTTGACCCGCTCGCCCCGGAAACCGGCTCCAACAGCTTCCCCAGCGGCCACGTGGCGCTGGCCGTGGGGCTTGCCTGGGCGTTCTGGTTCCTGGCCCGGCACACCCGCTGGTCCAGGCTGGCTGCCATCCTGGGCGTCGTGGTCCCCGTGGTCCTGGCCTGGTCCAGGCTCTACATCGGCGTCCACTACCCCACCGACGTCATTGCCTCCTTCCTGGCGGCCACCGCCGCGGTGCTTCTCTTCGTCGGCGTGTGGAACCGCTTCCAGGGAAGCGTGCTGCCGCGCATACCCCTGCTGGAGCGCTTTGGCCCGGTCCGCGCCGGGGCCGCCCCTGCAGCCCGCCACTAACGAAAGGCCGCACCGTGAACATATTTGCCACCGCGCTTCCTGCGCTTGCCCCCGCCGGCCTGACGTCGGTCATGGACCCGTCGGCCCTCCTGCAGGGCCTCGGCCCCGCCACGCTGGCCGTGGTCGCCGTGATCGTCTTCATTGAATCCGGCCTGCTTTTCCCCTTCCTGCCCGGCGATTCCCTGCTGTTCACGGCCGGGTTGCTGCACCAGCAGCTGAACCTGGCCCTGCCCGTGCTGATCGGCGTCGTCGCGATTGCGGCGATCGCCGGCGACCAGGTCGGCTACCTGCTGGGGCGCAGGTTTGGCCGGCGCTGGTTCAAGGACGACGCCCGGATCCTGAAGACCAAATACCTCGTGGAGACGGAAACGTTCTTCGCCAAACGCGGCGGCTGGGCCATTGTCCTGGCGCGGTTCGTGCCCATCGTGCGCACCTACGCGCCGCTCGTGGCCGGCGTTGCCAAATACGACCACAAAAAGTTCACCCTGTGGAACGTGACGGGGGCAATCGGCTGGGCCGCCTCCGTCGTCCTGCTGGGTACCTGGCTGGGCCACTTTGAGGTCATTGCCAAGAACATCGACCTGATTGCCGTCCTCATGGTGCTGGTGTCCATCATTCCCGGCATCATCAGCGTGCTGCGCTCCCGCCGGGCGGCGCGCCGGGGCGTCCCCCCGGTGCACGAGGCTGCCAACGCCGCCACAGGCGACAATGGAAGGCATGCACACCAATGAGCGCCCCCGCCTCCTGCTCGTGGAGGACGACCCCGTCCTGGGCCCGTTGACGGCACAGCTGCTGGCCGGGGACTACGACGTCGAAGTCGCCGCGGACGGGCAGTCCGGGCTGCACCTGGCCCTGACCCGGGAATGGACGGCCCTCGTGGTGGACCGCGGCCTGCCCGTCATGGACGGCATCGAAATGATCCGCGCCCTGCGCCGCGCCGGAAACGGCACCCCCGTCCTGGTTCTCACCGCGCTGGGCAGCACCGCCGAGAAGATTGCGGGGCTCGACGCCGGTGCCAACGACTACATGGCCAAGCCGTTCGACGCCGGCGAGCTGCGCGCCCGCCTGCGCGCCATCACCCGCCGCTTTGACGCCGCGCCGGCCCGGCTGTCCATTGGCGACTGGACCCTGGACCCTGCGGGCCGGCTGCTGCGCTCCATCTACGGCGGGCATGTTGAGCTCACGGCCAAGGAGGCCGAGCTGCTGGCCATGCTCGCCGGGGAGCCGGGGCGCGTCTTCACCCGCCCGGAGCTCATGGCGGCGCTGTTCCACCCGCAGGATTCCCCCGGCGTCATCGACACCTATGTGCACTACCTTCGCAAGAAGGTCTCCAAGTCCGTCATCCGCACCGTCCACGGCTCCGGCTACCAGATCGGCGACGCTTCATGACGTCCCGCACGCCGGGCCCCGCCGGCACGCGGCCCGACGAACTGCAGCTGCGCCGGGCGGCCCTGACGGTGGGCCTGCGGATTGCCGTGGCCATCGCCGTCATGGTGATCGCCGTGATCGTGGCGGCCGCCATCTACATGCTCTACCTCTCCCACCACCCGGACGTGTCCAGGCAGGACCCCCATTCGGCCAGGGTGTACGTCGAGTCCAATGACATGCTCAAGGCCATGGCCGTGGCCGGCCTGGCTGGCATCCTGGCCGCCGGGGCCATTGGCTGGCTCAGCGCCCGCAACGCCATCCGCCCGCTGGGGCGGGCCCTGGAACTGCAGCGCCGCTTCGTCCAGGATGCCAGCCATGAGCTGCGCACCCCGCTGGCCATCCTCGACGCCCGGGTCCAGCTGGCCCAGGACCACGTGGCCGCAGGCACCGAAGCGGCGGCGCTGCTCGCCCAGGTCCGGCACGACACGGCCGGGCTGGCCGCCACGGTCCAGGAGCTCCTGCTGGCGGCGACGGGGGATCCCGGGTCAGCCGATGCCGAACCCGTGGACGTCAATGACGTGGTTGCCGGGGTCACGGCAGACTTCCAGGACATGGCCGCCGGCCGCGGCATCCGCCTGGAGTTCGTGCACACCGGCAGCCCCCGCGTGCGCATCCAGCCCAACAGCCTGCGCCGCGCCGTCCTTGGACTGGTGGACAACGCCCTCACCCACACGCCCGAAGGAGGACGGGTCACTGTCACGGCCATGTCCCGGGGCAGGGAAGCGGCCATCACCGTGGCGGACACCGGCACCGGGATTTCCGGGATCGACCAGGACCGCGTCTTCGACCGGTTCGCCCGCACGAGTGAGCCCTCCCCCGGCAACCGGCGCAGCTACGGCCTGGGCCTGGCCCTGGTCAGGGAGATCGCCGTGGCCGCCGGCGGGCGGGTGGAGATCAGCTCCACGGGCCCGCGCGGCACCACCATGGCCCTGACCTTCCCCGCCGTGCCGTAGCCCCAAGCACGCAGTTCGGGCAATGTCCGCCCGGAGCGGCTATTGTCGCTGGAAGCACGCACTTCCCGAACCGAAAGGGCAACCATCATGAGTGGCAACCCGGCGCTGGCCCGCCGCCTGGGCACGGTCGACGCCGTCGTCATCGGCCTCGGCTCCATGATCGGGGCCGGCGTTTTCGCAGCCTTTACGCCGGCGGCCCAGGCAGCGGGTTCGGGACTGCTCGTCGGGCTGGCCGTGGCCGGCGTCGTCGCGTATTGCAATGCAACGTCCTCGGCGCAGCTGGCCGCCGCCTACCCGACGTCCGGCGGCACATACGTTTACGGGCGGAAGCAGCTGGGTGAATGGCCCGGGTTCCTGGCCGGCTGGGGATTCGTGGTCGGAAAGACGGCCAGCAGCGCCGCCATGGCGATGACGTTTGCCGCCTACGCCGCGCCTCCGGGATGGGAAAGGCCGGTGGCGATTGCCGCCGTCGTGCTCCTGGTGGCCGTGAACTACCGGGGCGTGACCCGCACGGCGGCGCTGGCCCGGGTCATTGTGGCGGCCGTGCTCGTTGCGCTGGCCGTGGGCGTGTCGGCAGCCTGGGCGGGCGGCCCGTCCGGCGGAGGGGGCCGGTTGTGGGGCGCCGGGGTCCTCTCGCACGGCTGGTACGGGATCCTGCAGTCGGCCGGGCTGCTGTTTTTCGCCTTCGCCGGCTACGCACGGATCGCGACCCTCGGCGAGGAGGTGAAGGACCCGCGCCGGACCATCCCGCGCGCCATCCTCGTGGCCCTGGCCATCGCGGCGGTGGTCTATGCTGCCGTCGCCGCCACGGTCCTGGCCGCCCTGGGGCCCGACGGCGTTGCCGCCGCCCCCGCGCCCCTCGCCCAGGCGGTGGCGGCCGGCGGGTGGGCCTGGGCGGCCCCCGTGGTCCGGGTCGGCGCGGCGCTGGCCTCCCTGGGCGCGCTGCTGGCGCTCGTCGCTGGGCTGGGCCGGACGTCGCTGGCCATGGCGCGTGAATCCGACCTTCCCCGCTGGCTTGCCGCCGTGCACCCCACGTTTCAGGTGCCGCACCATGCCGAGCTGACCCTGGGCGCGGTGATTTGCGTGATCATTGCCGTTGCGGACCTGCGCGGGGCCATCGGATTTTCCTCCTTTGGCGTGTTGGTGTACTACCTGGTGGCCAACGTTTCGGCGTTCACCCAGGACCGGGCGGCCCGCCGCTACCCCCGGTTCCTGCAGCTGCTGGGCGCGGCCGCCTGCCTGGTCCTGGTGGCCACGCTGCCGCTGGAGGCGGTCGTGGCGGGCCTGGTCATGTTTGCCGTGGGAACCGGCTACCGGCTTTTCCGGCTGCGCCGCGCCCAGGGCTGAGGCACGGGCAGCGCGAACGGGCACTTGACAGTGGTGTTTGCGGGCATCCGCGTCAGGTGCCGGTTCGCGCTACAGGCTGATGCTGCCCACCGGCATGGAGGAGTCGGGTGCGAACGCGAGGTTGCTGGGCGCCACCCCGTTCATGACCAGCTGGGCGCCAAGGGCCGCCACCATGGCGCCGTTGTCGGTGCACAGGGACAGCTTGGGCACCAGCAGCGCAATGCCCGCCGCCTCGCACCGCTTCCGGGCCAGTTCGCGCAGCCGGGAATTGGCAGCCACGCCGCCGCCCAGCAGCAGCGTGGTGATGCCGTTTTCGCGGCACGCCAGCACCGCCTTGGCAGTGACGACGTCCATCACCGCTTCCTGGAACGACGCCGCCACGTCGGCCACCGGGACGTCCTCACCCCGGGCTTCGTACCCCTCCACGCAGCGGGCCACCGCGGTCTTCAGGCCGGAGAAGGAAAAGTCATAACGGTGCGGTCCGGGGGCTTCGGCGGTGCCCATGTACTTGGGGACGCTCAGCCCCCGGGGAAACCGGATGGCCTTGGGATTGCCCTCCCTGGCCAGCCTGTCGATGGCGGGCCCGCCGGGGTAGCTCAGGCCGAGCAGCCGGGCCACCTTGTCAAAGGCCTCACCGGCGGCGTCATCAATCGTGGCGCCCAGCAATTCCACGTTTGAGGCGATGCTGCGCACCCGCAGGATTTCGGTGTGGCCGCCGGAAACCAGCAGGGCGCCGAGGTTTTCCGGCAGTTTGCCCGCCGTGGACGCGGCGGCGATCGACTCGTCCAGCAGCCCCACGCCCACGTGTGCCACCAGGTGGTTGATGGCGTAGAGCGGCTTGCCCGTGGCCAGGGCCAGGGCCTTGGCGGCACTCACGCCCACCATGAGGGCGCCGGCCAGCCCGGGTCCGCTGGTCACCGCGATGGCATCGACGTCGGCCAGCGCCACGCCGGCGTCGGCGAGCGCCTGTTCCAGCGTGGGCACAAACGCGTCCAGGTGCGCCCGCGAGGCGATCTCGGGGATCACGCCGCCAAAGCGCACGTGCTCCTCCATGGAGGAGGACACCGTGTTGGTGAGCATCTCGACCCCGCGGACCAGCCCCACGCCGGTTTCGTCGCAGGAGGATTCGATCCCCAGGATCAGCGGATTGGCCTGGTTCATGACGGGTCCTTCGTGTCTGTCGTTTCCGCAGCATCGGCGGCTGCCGCGCCGGTCCAGGCGGCCACGGACAGGCGCATGACCAGCCCGTCCGAGCCGTCCCTGTAGTAGCGGCGGCGGGTGTGGATGTGTTCAAAGCCAAAGCGGCGGTAGAGTTCCTGCGCGCGCGGGTTGGTGGCGCTGACCTCCAACATCACGTCCCGGGCGCCGCGCCGCCGCGCCTCCCCGATGAGTTCGGCCAGCATGGCCCGGGCAATGCCGCGTCCCTCAAATTCCGGCAGGACGCCGATGGTCTGGATGTCCCCGATGGGCGGCACGCACATGAGCCCCGCGTACCCCACGGTTTGGGGGCGGCCGTCCCCGCCGGGCACTTCGGCGACGATGTACCGCCTGGTCAGGGGTGCGGCCAGCTCGTCTTCAAAGAGCTGGCGCGGCCAGCAGTCCACGCCGAACAGCAGAGCGTCCATGGCCGTGATGGGGCCGACGTCGGACGCGGCCATGTCCCGCAGCGTCGCCGGCGCCTCGGGCACCCGGGCGACATCCGCCTCCTGGCCCGTGACAGCAGACCCATTCCCGGCCGGCCCTTTCGCAGCAGCTCCATTCACAGCCGGTCCATTCACAGCAGGTCCATTCACAGCAGGGCCCGCTTCCGGGGTCCGGGGACCTTCGCGTCGGACTCACGCAGGTACAACGGCGCGCTGCCGGGCAGCTCGATCCCGGCCCGGATCCTGCCCGACGCCATGTGGCCCAGGGAGGCGGCGGTGGGCTGCAGGCCGGCGGTGGCGGGGTCCACGGTGCAGCCGTTCCCCGCAAGCTCCGCAGCGTACAGTCCGGCGCCCGCCCCGTGGACGGGCACGTCCCGGAGGTCCGCAGCCGGGCCCACCACCGGGCCCTCCAACAGTTCGCCGGTGCCGGAGAAGCGCGCCCAGTAGACTTCCTTCCGCCGGGCGTCCGTCGCCACCACAAACTCGCCGGCGGGCCGGCCCGCCGGCCCCTGCGCGGCCTGCCGCAGCGCGAGCACGTCCCAGGCCAGAGCCTCCAGGCTCATGAGCCCGTGCAGAGGCACCTGCCAGGTGAACGCCAGCGTGCGGGCCATGGCAATCCCGGACCGCAGGCCGGTGAACGGGCCGGGGCCCACCCCGACCACGATGGCGTCCAGCGCGGGCCCTTCCGCGACAGGGTCGGTGAACAGGGACCGGATGCCCGGGGCCAGCACCTCGGCGTGGGTGCGGGTGTCGGCCGTGGCAAATTCTGCCTCGACCCGTGCAGGCGCGGCGGACGCTGCGGTCCCGTCGAAGGAAAGCAGGGCCGCGCTGGCCACGGCGGAGGTGTCAATGGTGAGGATTCGCACGCATCCAGCCTATTCCACGGTCCCGTGCGGACCGGCGGGCCGGCGGGTGCCGGTCCCGTCGAGCACGCTGAAGTCAACGCCGTCCCAGCGCGGGCCGACGGCGTTCAGGCGCACGGTCCGGGGTTCATCGGCGTCGTCGGCTTCAAAGGCGCCGGGCGCCACGCCGTCCCCGCCTGATGCCTCGCCGGGGGTCCCGCTGCCTGTGTACCGGCCGCCCGTGCTGCGGCCCAGCTCGATTTCGAGCCTGTTGGCGGAGAGGTGCTCCACCCGGCCGGCGCCCCATTCCACGACGGTGACGGCCGAGTCCATGGTGTTTTCCAGGTCGATGTCGTCAATTTCGGCCTCGGAGCCAAGCCGGTACGCGTCCACATGGACCAGGTCGGGGCCGCCGGGGCGGGGGCCGTCAGCCAGGTTGGGGTGGATGCGGACCAGCACGAACGTCGGCGAGATGATGCCCTCACGCACGCCGAGGCTGCGGCCCAGGCCCTGCGTGAACGTGGTTTTGCCGGCCCCCAGCCCGCCGCTGAGGATGACCAGGTCGCCGGCCCTGAGCAGGCCGGCGAGGTTTTCGGCCAGCCGCTGGGTTTCCCCGGCCGTGGCGGTGGCAAATTCCCAGGCCATCAGGCGCCGCCCACATAGCTGCGCGGGACGCGCCCGCTGATGCGGGTCACCACCTCGTAGTTGACCGTCCCGGCGGCTTCGGCCCACTGCTCAACGAGGGGACCGCCGTCGGACCCGTCACCAAAGAGGACGGCGGCGCAGCCAAGCGCCGAGCCGGGCACCTCGGCACCGCTGAAGCCTGCACGCCCGTCGGGGCCAAGGTCAATGACCATCTGGTCCATGGCGATCCGGCCCACCACGGGGTAGGTGGTGCCATTGACGCGGACGGGGCCGCCCGTGGCGACGCGCGGAATCCCGTCCGCATACCCCAGCGGGATCAGCCCCAGGGTGGTGGGGCGGTTGCTGACAAAATTCAGCCCGTAGGACACGCCCTGGCCGGCGGGCACGTCCTTGCAGAGGGCCACGCGGGTTTGCAGCGTCATGGCCGGGACCAGGCCCAGCTGGGCGGAGGTGCGGTCCTCAAACGGCGAGAGGCCGTAGATGCCCAGGCCCGTGCGGACCAGGTCAAAGTGTGCGTCCGGGCGGGACAGCGTGGCCGGCGTGTTGGCAATGTGGCGCACTTCCAGGTCCGCGCCGGCGTCCTCGGCAATGGCCACGGCCTCGCGGAACACCTCGAGCTGGGCGTCCGTTTCGGGCCGGTGGGGCTCGTCGGCCACGGCCAGGTGGCTGAAGACGCCCACCACGCGCAGCAGCCCCTCGTCCTGGTAGGCGATGGCGTCGGAGACCAGCGCATCCCACCCGGCCATGGAGCAGCCGTTGCGCCCCAGTCCAGTGTCAATCTTCAGGTGGATGCGTGCCGGGCGTTCCTGCGCGCGCGCGGCGGCGGCAATGTGTTCCAGCTCCCAGCCGGAGCAGCCCACGTCGATGCCGGCGGCGACGGCTGCCGCGAAGTCGGTGGACGGGGTGTGCAGCCAGGCGAGCACCGGCGCGTCAATGCCGGCTGCGCGGAGCTGGAGGGCCTCGGAGACGTGGGCCGTGCCCAGCCAGTCCGCCCCCGCGGCCAGGGCGGTGCGGGCCACGGGCAGCATGCCGTGGCCGTAGGCGTCGGCCTTGACCACGGCCATGAGCTTGGCCGGGGCCGCAATGGAACGCAGCGTCCCGATGTTGTGGGCGATGGCGGAAAGGTTGATGACGGCTTGCCGTTCCGGGACGTGGCCGTGGACGGGCAGGGGCTCAACGGTGGGATTCACAGCTTCATTTTAGGCCTTCGCGCCGCCGACCCCGCGCGGCCGGACGGCCAGGGGGCGGCCCGGCCGCCGGGGCGCGGTGATTCCAGCACCGCAGTGCGAAGATGGAAAGGACAAATTTCCAGGCCCGGCAGGAAAGGCACGCCAGTGCACCAGGTTCGACGCGTTGCCATGCTCTCCCTCCACACCTCCCCCCTGGACCAGCCGGGCGGGGGCGACGCCGGCGGCATGAACGTCTACGTCCGCCAGCTGGCCCTGGAGCTGGCCGCGGCGGGCATCCTGGTTGACATTTATACGCGCCGGACGTCCCCGGAACTGGCGGACACGGTGGCGCTGGCGCCCGGCGTGAACGTCCACCATGTGACGGCGGGCCCCTTCGGCAAGGTGTCCAAGGAGTCGCTGCCGGAGCTGGTCCCCCAGATGGCCGACGCCGTTGCCGCCCACATGCGCCACCTTTCCACCCAGCCGTCCCCGGCCTGGCCGGCGGCCGGTGCGGGCGGCGGCCTTCCCGGGCCCGTCCCCGTCAACGTGGTGCATTCCCATTATTGGGTATCCGGGATGGCCGGCATCCTGGTGGCCCGCGGGCTTGACCTGCCGCTGGTCCACACGATGCACACCATGGCCCGGGTGAAGAACAAGCACCTGCCCTCGGGCCAGGCCGCCGAACCGGGCATCAGGGAAGAGGGCGAACAGCAGATCGTGGCTGCGGCCACGCGCCTGATTGCCAACACGACGGCCGAGGCCGCGGAGCTGGAGGCACATTACGACGGCTGTGAGCAGCGCATTGACGTGGTCTCCCCCGGCGTGGACCTGAAGGTGTTCAAGCCGGCCTTCCGCGACCGCTCACGCCAGCTGCGCGGCATTGCCCCGGCCGACTTCCATGTGGTGTTTGCCGGCCGGCTGCAACGGCTGAAGGGCCCGCATGTGCTGGTCAAGGCGGCGAAGCTGCTGCGCGCCGAACGCCCTGACATTCCGCTGCGGCTGACCTTCCTCGGCGCCCGCAGCGGCAACGACAAGTACGACCTCGGCCAGCTGGTGGCGGAGGCCGGCCTCGCCGGCACCGCCGCCGTGCTCCCGCCCGTCACCGCCGCGGAATTGGCGGACTGGTACCGCAGCGCGGACCTGGTGGCCGTGCCGTCGGCCAGCGAGTCCTTCGGGCTGGTGGCGTTGGAAGCACAGGCGTGCGGGACCGCCGTCGTCGCCACCAACGTGGGCGGACTGCCGCGTGCCGTCAGCGACGGCCGCACGGGGCTGCTGGTGGACGGCCGCTCCTCCAGGCTTTGGGCCGAAGCCATCGCCTCGCTCCACGACTTCCCGCAGACCCGCAAGGACATGGGACGGGCCGCCTCCGTGTTTGCCGAGTCGTTCGGATGGGAAAACACGGCCGCGCAGACCATGGCCAGCTACGACCTTTCGCTGACCTACCAATACGTGGCCCCGCCGGGCTGCTGACCAGCCACTGACGGGCAGGCGTGTCCCCTATCACAAAACCGGGCAACGCTGTAGCGTGTGACAAGTACCCGCATTTAGATGACAACTTTGTCATTTATGGCGCAACGTCAACTGTCCCGGCAAAAACGCCGGGCGGTTCCTGTCGAAAGGTCCACATCACTCGTGAAAACCCTGGGGAGAGCTCTGTTATCCAGGCCGGGATTCAGGAGGGCTGCGGCAATTTCCGCAGGCCTTCCGTTGCTCCTGGCCACCGTGGGGGCGCTGCCGGCCACGGCATCCACCGTCCAGGCCAAAAACCCTGGCCCGGCCACCTACCAGGCGGGCCGCTACATTGTGGTCCTAACCGAAAGGCCGGCCGCGACCTATGCGGGCGGCACTGCCGGGCTGGCCGCAACCAAGCCGGACAAGGGCCGCAAGCTCGATGCCAGCAAGCCGGCCGTGAAGAAGTGCCAGGACCACCTGCGCACCAGGCAGTCGGCCGTGGCCAAATCTGAAAATGTCAAGATCAACCGGACGTACACCGCCGCCCTCAACGGCTTCTCGGCGGAACTGTCCGCCGCACAGGCCCTCAAGCTGGCCAGGGACCCGCAAGTCCTGATGGTTGCCCCGGACACGGAGAACGCACCGGACTACTCCACCACCGATTTCCTGGGCCTGAGCGGGCCGAACGGCACCTGGAACTCCGCCTTTGGCGGACAGGGGAACGCCGGCAAGGGCGTCGTGGTGGGCGTGATCGACTCGGGGTATACGCCGTCGAGCCCGTTCTTCGCCGGCGATGACGTCAAGCCGCTGACGGGCACACCGCAGGTGGGGGTCCCCTACCGCACCCCGGACGGCAAGATCGCCATGTTGAAGGCCGACGGCGAAACGTTCCTCGGCGAGTGCCAGCCGGGCACGGGCAGCGGCGCCGCCTTTGACGGCTCCGCCTGCAACTCCAAGGTCCTGGGCGCACGGTACTTCGCCGAAGACTTCCTGAACTACGTGGCACCGGAACACCGGGCGCCACAGGAACTGCTTTCGCCGGTGGACGTGGGCAGCCACGGCACGCACACGGCCAGCACCGCGGCCGGCAACGCCAACATCCATGCCACGGTCGGCGGCAAGGACATGGGCACCACCAGCGGCATTGCCCCGGCGGCGAAGCTGTCCATCTACAAGATCTGCTGGGAGGACGACGACCCCAACACGGGCGGCTGCTACACCTCCGCCTCCGTGGCGGCCATCGACCAGGCCATCCTGGACGGCGTGGACGTGCTCAACTATTCCATCTCCGGCAGCACGGCCACCACCACCGACCCCGTGGCGCTGGCGTTCCTGTCCGCAGCCTCGGCCGGCGTCTTTGTGGCCGCGTCCGCCGGCAACTCCGGCCCCGCCGCAGGCACGGTCAACCACGGCGCCCCGTGGCTGACCACCGTCGCGGCCACCACCTTCAGCTCCGAACTGCAGGGGACGGCGGCATTTTCCGACGGCACCAAGTTCCGCGGTGCCAGCATGATGGACCATGAAGTCCCGGCCAGCCACGTTGTCCTCGCCGCCGATGCGGCAGCAGCGGGCGCGGCCACGCCGGAACTCTGCGGCCCCGATTCGCTGGACGCCGCCAAGGCCGCCGGCAAGGTCGTTGTGTGCGACCGCGGCGTCTTTGACCGGGTGGCCAAGAGCGCCGAAGTGAAGCGGGCGGGCGGGATCGGCATGATCCTGGCCAACATCACCCCCGGGTCCGAGGACCTTGACCTCCACTCGGTGCCCACGGTCCACGTGAACCCGCCGGCCAGCCAGCAGATCAAGGACAAGGTCACGGCCAACCCGGACATCCTGGTAGCCCTGGTCAACAAAGACACGACGGGCCTGCCCGTTGAGCCGCAGCCGCAGATCGCCGGCTTCTCCTCCAGGGGCCCGCTGACGGCCACGGATTCGGACCTGCTCAAGCCCGACGTCGCCGCCCCCGGCGTTGGCGTGCTGGCCGGGGTCTCACCCATCGGTTCCGCAGGCGCCCGGTTCGGCATGATGTCCGGAACGTCCATGGCGTCCCCACATGTTGCCGGCTTCGGGGCCCTCGTCCTGTCCCGGCACCCCACCTGGTCCCCTGCCACGGTCAAGTCGGCCATGATGACCACGGCGTCCGGCGTCGTCAATGCCGACGGCAGCAAAAACACCGACGTCTTCGCAACCGGCGCCGGCCAGGTGGCCGTCGCGAAGGTGCCCGACCCGGGCCTGGTCTACGACGCCGGCACCAACGACTACCTCAGGTTCATCCAGGGCACCGGCCTGGACCTGGGCATCCCGGGGCTCGGCAGCACGGCGCCCCGCGACATGAACCTGGCCTCGTTTGCCCTCGGCAGCCTGGCCGGCAAGGTCACCGTCACCCGTACCGTGACGGCTCTGGCACCGGGCCTGTACCGGGCCACGGCCAAGGTGCCCGGCGTGAACGTCAAGGTCACCCCTTCCGTGCTGAACTTCGCCAAGGCAGGCCAGCAGCAAACCTTCACGGTCACCTTCGAAAACGCCACGGCACCGCTGGGCAAGTTCGCCATGGGCAGCCTGGTCTGGGAGGGTGCCGGCAAGCACGTCGCCTCGCCCGTCGCCGTACGGCCGCTGCCGGTCATCGCGGCCAAGGACGTGGCGTTCACCTCCGCCGGCGGCACCGGCACCGGAAACATCCCGGTCGTGTCCGGCACCAATGCCCCCATCCAGGTGACGCTCGACGGGTTGTCGAAGGCGGATTCCTCGGAGATCTCGCTGGTGCCCGGCCCGCTCGAGGTGGCGGACGGCCCGTCGAACTTCCTCAAGACCGTCCAGGTCCCGGCCGGGGCCAAGCTGGCGAAGTTCTCCGTCATCTCCTCGGATCCGGCGGCCGACTACGACATGGTGGTCTTCAACCCGGCAGGATCGTACTACGACGTCCGAACCGGGTCCTCCAGCGAGACCCTTTCGCTGGCCGACCCGGCGCCCGGCACGTACACGATCCTGGCGAACCTCTACTCCAGCGCCGACGGGGCGGCCGTGAAGGCCACCGTTGACGCCGCTGTGCTGGGCGCGGACACGGGCAACGCGACCGTGACGCCCAACCCGCTGAAGCTGGCCAACGGCAAGTCGGGGGCGGTGATCCTGGCCTGGACCGGCCTGGACCCGGGCTCCTACATTGGGCGCGTCTCCTTCGGCGGCACCGGGACCCAGACGTTCGTTTCCGTGGTCGTTTCCCCGGACGGCACCGCAGTGGTGCCGGGCCAGGGGACGGGCGGGCCCGGGAAGGACAAACCTTACAAGCAGCACCAGCCGCTGGTGCTGCCCGAGTCACCGGCCCAGCCAAACCCGGAACTCTAGGCAGTCCTGGCCGGGCCGGAACGGCCCATGCATTATCGGCCCAGTCAGGCACCCTGCACTTTAACGGCCGGTCCGGTCCGGCCCGGCGCCGGGCCGGACCGGCTATGTGGCGCCGGTGCCGCCGGCCACGGCGCCGAACAAGGGCGCAAGGGCCTGCCAGCGCGCGGTTTCGCAGCTGTCGGTCCGCTTGAACGTGGAGCGGACGTCACGGCCCTTGAACACGCCGCGCACCACCGCCACCTGCGGGCCGCTGTACACGTCGCTGCACATCCGGGGCGGCCCCGGAACGGGGAAGAAGATGGCCTGCCCGTAGCGCTCCAGCGCCGCCACGGCGGCGGCAGGGTCCGGAACAGTTGTTTCCGGTCCGGGCCTGCCGTTCTCCACCACCAGCCGGTAGTCCAGCGGCTTCGCCCCCGGCGACGCCGTCACGGTGATGGATAGGTCCGTGGCCGCAGCCGGCGGCTGCACCGGCATTCCGGAAGCCGGCGGCCGGCCGCCCGTGCCCGGGAGCGCCGGCACCGGCGCGCACGCCGCCAACCCGGCCGCCAGCAGGACGGCCAGGACCACGCCGGCCCAGGCGGCGGCGTCGAACACCGCGGGGTTCCACAACCGTCCCAGGTCCACCGCCTCCTTGCATTTCTGCCATGCTAGCCCACCGACATGGCGGCGGGCGGGGACACGTTCCCGGCAGGGCGGCGCCGAAGTTGGTAACGTCACGGATACGACGAGAGGAATTCCTGCCATGACCGTTCCCGCAACCCCCTCCACCCATCCGGACGCCGGCTGGTGGCGCCAGGCCGCCGTCTACCAGATCTACCCGCGCAGCTTTTCGGACGCCACCGGCGACGGCATCGGCGACCTGCCCGGGGCCACGGCCCGCATGGGCTACCTCTCGGCGCTGGGCATCGACGCGATCTGGCTGAGCCCGTTCTACCCCTCGGCGCTGGCTGACGGCGGGTACGACGTCGACGACTACCGCAACGTCGATCCCCGCCTGGGCACGCTGGACGACTTCGACGCCATGGTCGCCGCCGCCCACGACGCCGGCATCAAGGTGATCGTGGACGTCGTCCCGAACCATTCCTCCAACCGGCACGTCTGGTTCCAGGCCGCCCTCGCCTCCGCCCCGGGCTCGCCCGAACGCGCGCGGTACCACTTCGCGGACGGGCTGGGGGTCAACGGCGAGCTGCCGCCATCGGACTGGCCCTCGCACTTTGGCGGCGGGGCCTGGACGCGGGTCGTGGAACAGGCCGGCCCCAACGCGGGCAGGCCGGGCCAGTGGTACCTGCACCTGTTCGCCACCGAGCAGCCCGACTTCAACTGGGACCATCCCGAGGTGCAGGCGGACTTCCACACCACCCTGCGCTTCTGGGCGGACCGCGGCGTGGACGGCTTCCGCGTGGACGTGGCCCACGGGCTGGCGAAGGACATGTCCCTGCCGCTGCGGTCCAAGCCCCAGCTGGAGATCCTCGTGGACGACGGCTCGGACCCGCTTTTTGACCGCGACGCCGTCCACGACATCTTCACCGGCTGGCGCGGCGTCCTGAACGAATACGATCCCCCCAAGGCCGCCGTGGCCGAGGCCTGGGTGCCGTTCACCAACCGCCGCCTCATGTACGCCCGCCCCACCGAACTCGGACAGGCCTTCAACTTCGACCTCCTGCAGGCCCCGTTTGACGCCGCCGAGTTCCGGGCCATCGCCGAGAAGTGCCTCGTGGAGGCCGCGGCGTCCGGGGCCTCCTCGACGTGGGTTTTTTCCAACCACGACGTCGTCCGCCACGCCTCCCGCTACGCCCTGCCGGACGGCAGCACCCTCGAAGACCTCGAGGCCTGGCTGCTGGCCGGCGGCACCGTTCCCCCGGCTGACCTGGGGCGCGGGCTGCGCCGGGCCCGGGCGGCAACGCTGTTCATGTTGGGCCTGCCCGGCTCCGCCTATCTTTACCAGGGCGAGGAGCTGGGGCTGTTCGAGGTGGCCGACCTGCCGGAGGCCTCGCTGCAGGACCCGACCTGGTTCCGCACGCAGCACAAGGTGAAGGGCCGCGACGGTTGCCGGGTGCCCCTGCCGTGGCAGCGGGATGCGGCAAACTTCGGCTTTGGCGGCACCCCGTGGCTGCCGCAGCCGGACTGGTTTGCCGGCCACGCGGCCGACGCACAGGACGGCGTCGAGGGCTCCACCCTGGAAATGTACCGCGCCGCGCTGGGCTGGCGGCGCAAGCTGCAAACCGACGAGTCGCTGGCGTGGCTGAGCGAACCGGCGGCGTCCGTGGTGCACTACCGGCGCCCCAACGGCTGGGAGGTGCTGACCAACTTTGGTGCCGCGCCCGCCCTGGTGCCCTCCGGCGTCGACCCTGCCAAGGTGGTGCTCAGCTCCGGCGTGCCGGCCACCGGTACCGTCCCGGCAGAAACCACCCTCTGGCTCGCCCCCTAGGCCAAACGCCCGGTTGCAAACGGGGCACTTTCCGCCAACGCCCGGTTGCAAACGGGGCACTTTCCGCCAACGCCCGGTTGCAACCGGGGCACTTTCCGCCAACGCCCGGTTGCAACCGGGGCACTATTTCCAAACCCTTCCGCAACGGCTGCGCCCATGGCCGCTCCAGATGGCGCCGAGCTGTGGATAACTTCTGCGGCGGGTGCCCGGCAGCGGCCATACTGGAGCCATGGACACGCCAGAGGAATCCCGGCTCCCGGACGTACCGTTCACGCTCGGCGAGGCCGAATCGCTGGGCGTCAGCCGGGACCGGCTGCGGGGCTCGAACTTCATGGCCGCAGGGTACGGACTGTACAGGCCGGCGGCGTGGGAGTTCACGCTGTCCGAGGCAGCCCGCGCACTTTGTGCCGCCACGCCCGGCGCCTGGATTTCCCATACGACGGCGGCACAACTGCACGGACTCATCCTCCCGCCCTGGCTCCAGGACGCTGCGGAATTGCATGTGAGCAAGCCCCGGAAACTGCCCGAAACCCGCCGCAGGGGCATCACCGGCCATACACTTCTCGCCTACGATGACGAGGTCGAAACTGTCAATGGGCTGCGGATCAGCACCCGCGCCCGCACCTGGCTGGACTTGGCCCGCCACCTCCCCCTGCCCAACCTTGTGTGCATGGGCGACCAGCTGATCCGGGTCCCCCGCGCCGTGTTTGAGGGGCGCACCGGTCCCTACGCCACCCCCGCCTCACTGCGCGCCATGACCGCCAGGCACAAAAACCTCCAGGGGATCGTCCGCGCGAGGGATGCACTGGGGCTGATGCGGGTGGGCGCCGATTCCGCGCCGGAGACGCTGCTGCGGCTGGCCATGCTCGACGCCGGCCTGCCGGAGCCGGAACTGCAGCTGTCCCTGTGGCCGACGCCGAGCGCCCCGTCCGCCGACCTCGGCTACCGGCGGCGGCGGATCGCCATCCAGTACGACGGCGGCACCCACGACGACCCCTTCCAGGCCAAACGCGACCAACGCCGCGATGCAGCGTTCCGCAACGCCGGCTGGACCGTCCTGGTCTTTGACAACCATGACCTTGCCGACGGCTACGACGGCGCCGTCCGGCGGATCAAGGCGGCCCTGCGGAACGCGTGGACGGACCCCGCCATCGTCGCCGGCTTCGCCACGGGCAGCTGAACCGGTCCCACATCAAAAAAGGGCGGATGCCCCCTCACAAAAGTGAGGGAGCATCCGCCCTTTTCGACCCGGTTGCAACCGGGCGTCGGGGAAAAGTGCCCCGGTTGCAACCGAGCGTCGGTGTCAGCGCTCGATGTCTCCGCGGATGAACGCTTCGACCAGCTCGTGGGCCTCGTCGTCGGGGTGCTGGACGGGCGGGGACTTCATGAAGTAGCTCGCGGCGGAGAGGATGGGGCCGCCGATGCCGCGGTCCAGGGCGATCTTGGCGGCGCGGATCGCGTCGATGATCACGCCGGCGGAGTTCGGGGAATCCCACACTTCCAGCTTGTATTCCAGGGATACGGGCGCGTCACCGAAGTTGCGGCCTTCCAGGCGGACGAAGGCCCACTTGCGGTCGTCGAGCCACGCAACGTAGTCGGACGGGCCGATGTGGACGTCGTCCGCGCCTAGCACGGCCGAGGTGTTGGAGGTGACGGCCTGGGTCTTGGAAATCTTCTTGGACTCGAGGCGGTCGCGTTCCAGCATGTTCTTGAAGTCCATGTTGCCGCCGACGTTCAGCTGGTAGGTGCGGTCCAGGATCACGCCGCGGTCCTCAAACAGCTTGGCCATGACACGGTGGGTGATGGTGGCGCCGATCTGGCTCTTGATGTCATCGCCGATGATGGGCACGCCGGCGGCGGTGAACTTGTCGGCCCATTCCTTGGTGCCGGCAATGAACACCGGCAGGGCGTTGACAAAGGCGACCCCGGCGTCGATGGCGCACTGGGCGTAGAACTTGGCGGCGGCGTCGGAGCCCACCGGCAGGTAGCACACCATGACGTCGACCTTGGCTTCCTTGAGGGTCGCCACCACGTCCACGGCCTCGGCGTCGGACTCCACGATGGTCTCGCGGTAGTACTTGCCCAGGCCGTCGAGAGTGTGTCCGCGCAGGACGGGGACGTCGAGCACGGGCACATCAGCGAGCTTGATGGTGTTGTTCTCGCTGGCGCCGATGGCCTCGGAGAGGTCCAGCCCCACCTTCTTGCCGTCCACGTCGAACGCGGCCACAAACGTCACGTCATTGACGTGGTACGGCCCGAACTCGACGTGCATCAGGCCCGGAACCTTCGCGGACGGATCGGCATCCTTGTAGTACTGGACGCCCTGGACCAGCGACGAGGCACAGTTTCCCACACCGACAATGGCAACCCGAATAGGATGATTGGACACGGAACTCCTTCATAAAAAATATCCCGGTCCGGACCCATTTCAGGGCGATCGGTCGGCGCACGGCTGCACGGAATTCTCGTGAGCTCAGGCGGACGGCTGGTCGAACCGGACCCGGCGCCACCACGGCGCCCTAACCATACTAAGCAACGTACCGCGCCTTGGCATTGTTCCCCACGTCACGAAAGATCTTCGTGGCCGCCCTCATGGGGCCGCCGCCCGGTGGCGGCCCCATGAGGTCCCCGGGGCGACCCCGGGGCATCTTAACGCAGCTACTTTTGGGCCCACTTGTTGATGTCGGATTCGACGGCGAACTCGTCGATGGCGGTGAGTTCACGGTCCGTAAACGCCAGGTTGTTGATGGCGGCGACATTGTTTTCAAGCTGCCGGACGCTGGAGGCACCCACCAGGGCGGACGTCAAGGCGCTGCCCTTGGCCTGCGGGCGCAGGATCCAGGCGATGGCCATTTGCGCCAGCGACTGGCCGCGCGCGGCGGCGATGCCGTTCAACGCGCGCACCCGGGCCATCTTTTCCTCGGTGAGGTCGTTTTCGTGCAGGAAGCGTTCCTTGGCGGCCCGCGAGTCGGCGGGGACCCCGTTGAGGTAGCGGTCCGTGAGCATGCCCTGGGCCAGCGGCGAGAACGCTATCGACCCCGCGCCAACCTCGTCAAGGGCCTCGTACAGGTTTGGTTCGCCGTTTTCCGTCCACCGGTTCAGCATGGAGTAGGAGGGCTGGTGGATCAACAGCGGCGTACCCATTTCCTTCAGGATCCGTGCCGCCTCGAGCGTCTGGGCGGGCGTGTACGACGAAATGCCCGCGTACAGTGCCTTGCCGGAACGAACGGCCGTGTCCAGGGCGCCCATGGTCTCCTCCATGGGCGTTTCCGGGTCTGGCCGGTGGCTGTAGAAGATGTCCACGTAGTCAAGGCCCATGCGCCCCAACGACGCATCCAGGCTGGACAGCAGGTACTTGCGGGAGCCCCACTCGCCGTACGGCCCGGGCCACATATAGTAGCCGGCCTTGGTGGAGATGACCAGTTCGTCGCGGTGGGCGGCAAAGTCATCCTTGAGGTGGCGGCCAAAGTTGGTTTCGGCGCTGCCGTCCGGCGGGCCGTAGTTGTTGGCCAGGTCAAAGTGGGTGACGCCCAGGTCGAAGGCGCGGCGCAGGATGGCACGCTGGACCTCGAACGGCTTGTCATCGCCAAAGTTGTGCCACAGGCCCAGCGAGACGGCGGGCAGTTTCAGTCCGCTGCGTCCGACGCGGCGGTAGGGCATGGTCTCATAGCGGTTTTCCGCAGCATGAAATGTCATGTCCCCATCCTGCCACCCCCGGCGCACCGCGGGCGGCTTTTGCCGCGCCGGCCCCGCGCCTCAGTCCCGGCCGGGCGCGCGCAGCACCAGCGTGGACCGTCCGGCCACGCCCACCACCTGCCCGGCCGCGAATTCCTCAGCACTGACGCCGTCGGTGTGGATTTCCACCACCCAGCTGTCCGCGTAGCCCCCATCCGGCAGCGTAAAGTCCACCACGTCGTCCCCGGCGTTGAACAGCATCAGGAAGCAGTCGTCCACCACGGGCCGGCCGCGTTCGTCGCAGTCCGGGAGTCCGTCACCGTTGAGGAACACCCCGATGCTGCGCCCGAACCCGCTTTCCCAGTCGGCCTCGGTCATGGCGGCGGCATCGGGGCGCAGCCACACGATGTCCGGCAGGGCGCCGTCGTCCCCGCGGTCCACGGGGTGCCCGTTAAAGAAGCGCCGGCGCCGGAACACCGGGTGCGCTGCCCGCAGAGCGCCCAGCCGGGAGGCAAAGTCAACCAGGGCGGTGTCGGCGCCGGACCAGTCGATCCAGGTCAGGGGCGAGTCCTGGGCGTAGCCGTTGTTGTTGCCGCCCTGCGTGCGGCCCAGCTCGTCGCCGTGGGAGATCATGGGCACGCCCTGGGCCAGCAGCAAGGTGGTGAGGAAGTTGCGCTGCTGCCGGGCGCGGAGGCTGTTGACGGCAGGGTCGTCGGTGGGGCCCTCCACGCCGCAGTTCCAGGAACGGTTGGTGGATTCGCCGTCGCGGTTCTCCTCCCCGTTGGCGTCGTTGTGCTTGTCGTTGTAGCTGACCAGGTCGGCGAGGGTGAAGCCGTCGTGGGCCGTCACGAAGTTGATGGACGCCACGGGGCGGCGGCCGGAGTGGCCGTACAGGTCCGAGGAGCCCGTCAGCCGGGAGGCAAACTCCCCCAGCGTGGCCGGTTCCCCTCGCCAGAAGTCGCGCACGGTGTCGCGGAACTTGCCGTTCCACTCAGTCCACTGCGGCGGGAAGTTGCCCACCTGGTAGCCGCCGGGGCCCAGGTCCCAGGGTTCGGCGATGAGCTTGACGCGGGAGATCACCGGATCCTGCTGCACCATTTCGAAGAACGTGGAGAGCTTGTCCACTTCGTAGAATTCGCGGGCCAGTGTGGCGGCCAGGTCAAAGCGGAAGCCGTCCACATGCATCTCGGTGACCCAGTACCGCAGGGAGTCCATGATCAGCGCCAGGGGGTGCGGCTGGCGGACGTTGAAGGAATTCCCGGTCCCGGTGTAGTCCAGGTAGTGGGCCGCGTCGCCCTCGACCAGGCGGTAGTAGCCGTCGTTGTCGATCCCGCGGAAGGAAAGCGTGGGTCCCAGGTCGCTGCCTTCGGCCGTGTGGTTGTACACGACGTCCAGGATCACCTCGAGCCCGTTGCGGTGCAGTTCCTTGACCATCTCCTTGAACTCGCGCACCTGCCCGCAGGGGTCCGTGTCGGCCGCATATTCGTTGTGCGGGGCAAAGAAGCCGATGGTGTTGTAGCCCCAATAGTTGCGCAGTCCACGGCTTTCCAGCGCGTCGTCCTGGACAAATTGCTGTACCGGCATGAGTTCGACGGCGGTCACGCCCAGCTTCTTCAGGTGCCCGACGACGGCGGGGTGCGCCACCCCTGCATAACGGCCCCGCTGGTGTTCCGGCACGTCAGGAAGCTGCCGGGTCAGGCCCTTGACGTGGGCCTCGTAGATGACGGTGCGGTGGTAGGGGGTGTCCGGCCGGGCCACCTCCCGGCCGTCATCGCCGCTCCAGTCGAAGCCCGCATCGACCACCACCGAGCGGTAGGTGTAGGCGGCGGAGTCCTCGTCGTTGCGGGTGAGCGGCTCGCCGAAGGTGTATGCGTAGACCGGCTGGCCCCACGTCACCTGGCCCGCAATGGCCCGGGCATAGGGGTCCAGCAGCAGCTTGTGGACGTTGAACCGTTTCCCGTTGGCAGGGTCCCAGGACCCGTCAACGCGGAAGCCGTAGTGCTGGCCGGGCTTCACCCCGGGCACATACCCGTGCCACACGTACGCGTCGACTTCGGTGAGGCGGATGCGTTCCTCGTTCCCGCCGTCATCAAACAGGCACAGGTACACGGCCTCGGCACTGTCGCTGAACAGGGCGAAGTTGGTGCCGTCGGCGTCGGCCTCGGCGCCGAGCGGATACGGTTTTCCGGGCCAAGGTTCCACGGGTTCCCCCTTGCGGTTGGTGCGTTGGTTGGTCAGCAGGCTCCGGACAGCCCTTTCCACACGGCCGGGATGCGCCCCGCCAGCATGCCGGCATTCAGCGGCGCCCCGGTGCCGTACTGCCCCAGTCTGCCATGGAATGCCGCCGCCAACGCGGCAGTTGCGGCCAAGGCGTCGGGCGGGTCCGCGCCGGCTGCCTGGCCGCGCCCGGTGTCCATGGCCAGCAGTGCCACCAGGATGCCGGCCAGGGTGTCGCCGCTGCCTGCCGTGGCCAACGACGGCGTGCCGTCGCCCTGGCTGTACGTCCTCCCGCCGGGGGACGCCACGAAGGTGGTCGGCCCCTTGAGCAGGACCGTGGCCCCTGTCAGGGCGGCGGCATCGCGGGCGGCAGCCAGCGGGGCCGCTTCCACCTCCGCCCGCTCGGTCTCCTTACCCAGCCTGGTCAGGAGTGCGGCCAGCTCGCCGGCATGCGGGGTCAGGACCAGGTGCGACTGCTCCGCCCCGGCCGCCCGGGACACGAGTTCCAGCGCCCCGGCGTCAACCACCGTTGGCAGGCCGGAGGCCAGCGCCTGGCGGGCCCGGGCCAGTTGTTCCCGGTCGCCGTCAATGCCGGGACCGGCAAGCCAGGCCTGCACGCGGACGCTGTCCGGGGGACCTTCGGTGCATACGGCCTCCGGGTTGCGCACATGCAGGGCGGCAGCCACCGCGCCCGGTCCCAGGTAGCGCACCATGCCCGGTCCGCAGGCCGACGCCGCGGCCACTGCCAGCAGCGCCGCCCCCGGATAGTCTGCGGACCCGGCCACGATCCCCGCCACCCCGCGCGTATATTTCTGGTCGGCGGCTTCCGGCCGTGGCAGCAGCGCCGCCAGGTCCGCCGTTTGCAGGCGGAGCACATCGGGCGTCCCCAGCCCGTCCTCAATGCCCAGCCCGACGACGGTGGCCCCACCGCTGAGCTGCTCCCCCGGCGCCGCAAGCAGCCCTGTCTTGGCGGCACCGAAGGTCACGGTGAGCGTTGCCGGCAGCACGGGCCCGTGCACTTCCCCGGTGGTGGCGTCCACGCCGCTGGGCAGGTCGCATGCCACCACTGCGGGGGCGGAGGTGGCCGCCAGCCCCGGACCCGGGCCGGCCGGGTTGTTCGGGATTATTTTGCACAACCGTGCCACAATGCTTGCTGCGGGCTCCCGCAGGCCGCCATGCCCGCCGGTGCCCAGAAGTCCGTCCACAATCACGTCGGCGGCTGCGGCCTGGGCGCAAAAGCGGTCGCTGCCCTCCGGGACGCTGAGGATCAGGCCGCCGGCCTTCGTGAAGGCGGCCAGCGCCCCAGGGTGGGTGCGGGTGCTGGTGAGCAGCGCCATCGCGCGGGCCCCGCGTCCGGCCAGCCAGGCTCCGGCAAACAACGCGTCACCACCGTTGTTGCCCGAACCGACGAGCAGGGCAACGTGCGATCCGTAGACGCCGCAGCCGCGTCCCCGCAGCACGGAAACCACGCCCATCGCCAGGCCGTACGCGGCGCGCTGCATCAATTCCGGCCCGCACCCGGCCTCGAGCAGCGGCTGTTCGGCAGCGCGCACGGCTGCGGCGGTGTAGGCGGGGAGCACGTCAGCCCTCGGCAATCACCATGGCCGTGGAAATGCCGCCGTCGTGGCTCATGGACAGGTGCCAGCGCTTGATGCCCTTGGCCTTGGCGACGGCGGCCACAGTGTCCTTGACGTTGATGGTGGGGCCGTGCTCGTCCAGGCCGATCCAGCAGTCCTGCCAGTTCATGCCGGCCGGCGCGCCGAGGGCCTTGGCCACGGATTCCTTGGCGGCAAAGCGCGCTGCGAGCGACTGGGTGTTCAGGCCGCGCTCGGCGGGCACAAACAACCTGTCCCGCAGCCCGGGCGTACGCTCCAGCTGCCGGCCAAAGCGTTCTATGTCAACGACGTCCACACCAATGCCAATAATCATGCTCCCAGCCTATTCCCCAGAAGCTCCCACCGCGGGGACCCCGGCGGTCGAGCCCGTCGAGACCTTGATTTCGACAGGCCCGATCACCGGCAAGCCCAATCACCGGCCGGCGGCGAAAATCTACTCGACGGTGACGGACTTTGCCAGGTTGCGCGGCTGGTCCACGTCGTAGCCCTTGGCCATGGCCAGCTCGCAGGCGAAGATCTGCAGCGGCACGGTGGCCAGCAGCGGCGCCAGCAGCGTGGTGGTCTCCGGGATGTAGAAAACGTGCTCGGCGTGGGCGCGCACGGACTCGTCGCCTTCCTCGGCAATCACAATGGTCTTCGCACCGCGGGCGCGCACCTCCTGGATGTTGGAGACGACCTTCGAATGCAGGGAGTCCCGGCCGCGGGGCGAGGGGACCACCACGATGACGGGCTGGCCCTCCTCGATCAGTGCGATGGGGCCGTGCTTGAGTTCGCCGGCGGCAAATCCTTCGGCGTGGATGTAGGCGAGCTCCTTGAGCTTGAGCGCCCCTTCCATGGCCACGGGGAAGCCGACGTGGCGGCCCAGGAACAGCACCGAGCTGGTGTCGGCCATGCTGCGGGCCAGGTCCTTGATCTGCTGGTCGTTTTCCAGGACCTGCGCGATCTTTGCCGGCACCTTGGCCAGGTCGGCCAGCACATCCTTGATCTGCCCCTGGAACAGGTTGCCGCGCAGCTGTGCCAAATACAGGCCCAGCAGGTAGGCGGCCGTGATCTGGGCGAGGAACGCCTTGGTCGAGGCCACGGCGATCTCCGGTCCGGCGTGCGTGTACAGCACGGCGTCGGATTCGCGCGGGATGGTGGAACCGTTCGTGTTGCAAATGGCGACGGTCTTGGCGCCCTGCTCGCGGGCGTAGCGCACGGCCATCAGCGTGTCCATGGTTTCACCGGACTGGGACAGCGAGACGATCAGCGTCTTGTCATCCACGATCGGGTCACGGTAGCGGAATTCATGGGACAGTTCCACCTCGGTGGGGATCCGGCACCAGTGCTCGATGGCGTACTTGGCCACCTGGCCGGCGTAGGCGGACGTGCCGCAGGCGAGCACGATGATCTTGTTGACGGTTTTCAGCACGTCGGCGTCGATGCGCATTTCATCCAGCGTCAGCTTGCCGTCGATGTCCGAACGGCCCAGCAGGGTCTGGGCCACGGCCTCAGGCTGGTCATGGATTTCCTTCTCCATGAAGGACGGGAAGCCGTCCTTCTCGGCGGCGGCGGCATCCCAGTCGACCAGGTACTCGCGGCCCTCGGCGGGTTCACCGCGGAAATCGGTGATGGCCACGGTCTCCGCGGTGATGGTGACCACCTGGTCCTGGCCCAGCTCCACGGCCCGGCGCGTGTAGTCAATGAAGCCGGATACGTCCGAGCCGAGGAAGTTCTCGCCGTCGCCCAGCCCCACCACCAGGGGTGAATTGCGGCGCGAGGCCACCACGGTGCCGGGGTGGGCCGCATGGGCGGCGAGGAGGGTGAAGGCCCCCTCAAGGCGCTGGGAGGCAAGCTGCATGGCCCGGGTGAGGCGGGCGCCGTCGGCAGATTCATCGGCCGGAAGCGAGCGGTAGATCTCCCCCAGCAGGACCGCCGCCACTTCGGTGTCGGTGTCGGAGATGAAGGTGTGCCCCTGGTGGACGAGCTCGGCCTTCAGGGGTGCATAGTTTTCAATGATCCCGTTGTGGATCACGGCCAGCCGGCCGTCGTCCACCACATGCGGGTGGGCGTTCTTGTCCGTGGGACCGCCGTGGGTGGCCCAGCGGGTGTGGCCGATCCCGGTCATGGAATCCGGCAGCGGGCTCGCGGCGAGCTCCGCCGTCAGGTTGGCCAGCTTTCCCGCCTTCTTGCGCATGGCGATTTCGCCGTTGGCCACCACTGCCACCCCGGCTGAGTCGTAGCCGCGGTACTCAAGGCGCCGCAGGCCCTCCATGAGCACGTCCAGGGCCTGGTGCCCGGCTGCAGTCGACGTTCCATTGGCCGGGGCGGTTCCGGCATAACCAACAATTCCACACATGAAAACCAATCATAATCGCTGTTTGATTTGTAGTACGTCCTACGTTAGGGGCGGGAAAACGCACCGCAGTCCCGCCCCACCGTGACGTCCCGTATTTCGCGCTGCACCACAAACAAGGCAGAATCAACAGCGTGACATCGCAAAAATCCGAGTCCAGCAACGGCGACGGCGCCTCCCCCTTTGTGGAGCTGGACCGCCAGACGTGGTCGCGGCTTGCCAATAAAATCGAGCAGCCACTCAATGAAGAGGACCTCGCACGCATCCGCGGCCTGGGTGACCAGCTCGACATGCGTGAGATTCGCGACGTCTACCTCCCGCTGTCCCGGCTCCTGAACCTCTACGTGGCCGCGGCGGGGCACCTGCACAGCGCCACCACCACCTTCCTGGGCGAACGCGGCAGCCGGACGCCGTTCGTCATTGGTGTCGCCGGTTCCGTGGCCGTGGGCAAGTCCACCACGGCACGTGTGCTGCGCGAGATGCTGCGCCGCTGGCCGGACACACCCAACGTGGAACTCGTGACCACTGACGGCTTCCTCTATCCCAACGCCGAACTGGAGCGCCGCGGGCTGATGTCCCGCAAGGGCTTCCCGGAATCCTATGACCGCCGCGCCCTGCTCCGCTTTGTCAGCGCCGTCAAGAGCGGCGCCGAGGAAGTCCGCGCCCCGATGTACTCGCACCTGACGTACGACATCATGCCCGGCCGGGAAGTGGTGGTCCACCGCCCCGACGTGCTCATCGTGGAGGGCCTGAACGTCCTGGCCGCCGCCCGGCCGCGCCCGGACGGCCGGTCCGGCCTGGCCGTCAGCGACTTCTTCGACTTTTCCATCTACGTGGACGCGAAAACGCAATACATCGAACAGTGGTACATCGACCGCTTCCGATCCCTGCGCAGCGGGGCGTTCTCCAACCCGGAATCGTATTTCCGCCGGTACGCGGCCCTGTCCGACGCCGAGGCCGTGGAAACCGCCACCCACATCTGGAAAACCATCAACGAACCGAACCTGCTCCAAAACGTGCTCCCCACCCGCGGCCGGGCACAGCTGGTGCTCACCAAGGACTCCGACCACTCCATCCGCCGGATGCTGCTGAGGAAGGTCTAGCCGGCCATGGCCGGAAGCCACCAGGCCCCCGGCAATGCCCCGGGAACTCGCCGGGCCCGCCCGGGCGCCGTCCTGACAGCATTCCTTGCCGTGCCGCTCCTTGTCGTCCTGGCCTTCTCCCTGGGCGGCTGTTTCCCCCGTCCGACGCCGGGGCCCTCCCTGGCGGGCGCCGCACCTTCCGTTTCCCCCTCCACGGCGCCGGGCCCGGCATCGGCCAAAGCCCAGCGGCCGGCGTCGTCCTCCCCCGCTTTGGCAGCGAAACCCCCGGTCGCCGGCGCGCCTGCCGGGGCACCCATCCAGCAGCTGTTCGCCGCCGGCGGCAATTCCCTGCCCGACCGGGCGCTGTGGGACATCACCGACCCGTCCAGTGTGCTCGTGCTGGTGAACAAGCACCATGCACTCGTGCCGCGGAACTACATGCCACCGTTCCTGGTGACGCCCGCCGTTCCCACGGGTTCGGGCGAGCCCGTCCTCCTGCGGCGGGCAGCGGCAGCGGCTGTCGGGCAAATGTTTGCCGCGGCCGCAGCAGACGGCGTCAACATGACGGTGATGAGCAGCTTCCGCTCCTACGCCACGCAGGTGTCCCTCTACAACAGTTACGCGGCACAAAGGGGCGCCGAAGCGGCGGACACGGCCTCGGCCCGGCCGGGATACTCCGAGCACCAGACCGGCTTTGCCTTCGATATCGGGGACGCCGCCGTCCCGGCGTCGTGCGCGTTCACGTGGTGCATGGCGTCAAGCCCGGCTGGCCTGTGGGTGGCCGGACACGCCGCGAAATACGGCTTTGTGGTCCGCTACCAACTTGGCCTGGAGGGCACCACCGGATACCTCGCCGAACCCTGGCACCTGCGCTTTGTGGGTGCTGCCGTTGCCCAGGACATGTCCAGGCGCGGAATCCTGACGTACGAACAATATTTAGGCCTGCCCGGCGCACCGGGTTATGAATAGGCCGCGTGGAGGCATTTGTGAAAATGCCGTCCATGAGGTGCCTGGCGCGCGCCTGCACCATTCCGGGAAGCTGCCGCGCGTCCACGTTTTTGGGCCGGCTGCATTGAGCGGGACAATTCCCTTTTGGTCTCAATGCAACCGGCCCAAATCCGCTGGCACCGACCTGCGGACATCAAATTTTCATTCCCAGGAACGCCTTCAAGGGCGCCCCGGCGGAAACTGCGGTTTTAGACGCTCACGACAGGCTGCTCGGTCCCGCAATACTTGCATTTGCTTGCTGCGACCGGCAGGTCGTCGGAAAGGCAGGCGGGGCAGGCCTTGGTCGGCGCCGGGTCACCAAACGCCGTGATGCCACGGCGGGCCTGGATCGCCTTGTAAGGAACGACAATAACGAAGTACACGACTGCCATGAAGATGATGAAATAGATGATGGCGGAAATAAAGGACCCGATATCGAGGTAGGTCGCCTTGTTGCCAGCCGCTCCGAGCTGCCAGCCAAGGCCCAGTGACTGGCCACCCTGAAGTGCGGCAATGAGGGGATTGATGACGAAATCCGTAAATGCCTTCACCAAGGTGCTGAAGGCCAGGGCAACAACCAAACCGATTGCCACGGTAATTACGTCACCACGCATTAGAAAATTCTTAAATCCACGAATCATCATTACTCCTCACCCATTCAACAACAATTTACTGTCGGTTGTCACGCTAAGGGAAAAATACGGCGAGGTCAAGCGCTTACGCAGGGCAGCGTGTTGGCTGTGAGCCGGACCACCAAGGCCCGCTCCGGTGCCACTTCCGGGCACCTGCTACAGGGCAAGTTCCTGGCGCACCACGTCGACCAGGCCGTCGCAGATGCGCTGTGCCGTCGCGGTGTCGGCCGCCTCAACCATGACCCGGACCAGCTGCTCGGTCCCCGACGGGCGCAGCAGCACGCGGCCGGTGTCGCCGAGCTCGGCCTCGGCCTTGGCCACGGCGGCCTTGACCGCGGGGACGATCGCGGCACGGGACTTGTCCACGTCCTTGACGTTGATCATGACCTGGGGCAGCTTGTGCATGGCGCCGGCCAGGTCCTTGAGGGTCCTGCCCGTCTTGGCAACCTGGGCAGCGAGCTGCAGGCCGGTCAGGAGGCCGTCGCCCGTGGTGGCGTAGTCGGAGAAAATGACGTGTCCGGACTGTTCCCCGCCCAGCGAGTAGTCTCCGCGGCGCATTTCCTCCAGCACATAGCGGTCGCCAACAGCGGTTTCGCGGATGGTGATGCCGGCATCGCGCAGCGCGATCTTCAGGCCCAGGTTGCTCATGACGGTGGCAACCAGGACGTTGCCCTTAAGTTCGCCGGCTTCCTTTTGTGCCAGGGCCAGCACGGCCATGATCTGGTCGCCGTCCACAACCTGCCCCTCGTGGTCCACGGCAAGGCACCGGTCGGCGTCGCCGTCGTGGGCAATGCCCAGGTCCGCACCGGTGGACAGGACCATGTCCTGCAACTTTTCAAGGTGTGTGGAACCCACGCCGTCATTGATGTTCAGCCCGTCCGGGTCCGCGCCAATGACGGTCACTGTTGCACCGGCGTCGGTGAAGACCTGCGGGGAGCAGCCGCTGGCGGCGCCGTTGGCGCAGTCCAGGACAATCTTCAACCCGTCGAGGCGGTGGGGCATGGTGCCGAGCAGGTGGACGATGTAGCGGTCCTCGGCGTCGGAGAAACGCTGGATGCGTCCGACGTCGACGCCAACGGGGCGGAAGGCATCGCGCTGGAGCTGGTCCTCGATGGCATCCTCCACCGCGTCGTCCAGCTTCTGGCCGCCGCGGGCAAAGAACTTGATGCCGTTGTCCGGGGCAGGATTGTGGGAGGCGGAGATCATCACGCCAAAGTCTGCGCCTAAGTCTGCGATGAGGAATGCGGTGGCCGGCGTCGGCAGGACACCGGCGTCGTAGACGTCGACTCCCGCGCTGGCCAGGCCGGCCGCCACTGCGGCGCCGATGAATTCGCCGCTCGCGCGCGGATCACGGGCGAGCACCGCACGTGGCCGCTTTCCTTCGCTCATCTGGTCGTGTCCCAGCACCACGGCAGCGGCCTGCGCCAGTGACAATGCGAGCTCTGCCGTCAGGAGGCCATTGGCCAATCCGCGGACACCGTCGGTTCCAAATAATCTAGACATCCCGTCCAGTCTAATTCATCTCCGGCCCCAACGCCGCCGCGGGACCCGGAACCAGCCCGCCCGGAGACATAAAAATCCCCGGCCGCGCGGCGGCCGGGGATTTTTATGGGAGCGCGGAAATTAGCGCTTGGAGTACTGCGAAGCCTTGCGGGCCTTCTTCAGACCAGCCTTCTTGCGCTCGATGACGCGGGCGTCACGGGTCAGGAAGCCGGCCTTCTTCAGGGTGGCCCGGTTGTTCTCAACGTCGATCTCGTTCAGGGAACGGGCAACGCCCAGGCGCAGTGCACCGGCCTGGCCGGAGGGGCCGCCGCCGTGGATGCGGGCGATGACGTCGTAGGCGCCGTCGAGGTCCAGGATGCGGAACGGGTCGTTGACTTCCTGCTGGTGCAGCTTGTTCGGGAAGTAGTCAGCCAGTTCGCGGCCGTTGACAACCCACTTGCCGGTGCCGGGGACAACACGCACGCGGGCAATGGCCTGCTTGCGGCGGCCGACTGCAGCACCGGAAACGGTCAGCGCAGGACGCTCCTTCTTCGGGGCGGCGTCGGCGGCGGGGGCGCTTTCGCTGGTGTAGCTGGTCAAAACTTCTTCCTCGGCCGCAACGGCGTCGGTGTTCAGCTCTTCAGTATTCTGAGCCACGATTCTCCTTGATAAGTAAATTTAGGTGGTGGCCAGGACTACTGGGCGACCTGGGTGATTTCAAACGTCTTGGGCTGCTGGGCGGCGTGCGGGTGCTCGGCACCGCGGTACACCTTCAGCTTGCCAATCTGGGCGTTGCCCAGCTTGGTCTTCGGGAGCATGCCGGCAACGGCCTTCTCCACGGCGCGAACCGGGTTCTTTTCCAGCAGTTCTGCATAGTTCATGCTTGACAGGCCGCCCGGGTAACCGGAGTGGCGGTAAGCGCGCTTCTGCTCGAGCTTGGCGCCGGTCAGGGCAACCTTCTCGGCGTTGATGATGATGACGAAATCGCCCATGTCCATGTGGGGAGCGAAGGTCGGCTTGTGCTTTCCACGCAGCAGTGTTGCGGTCTGGCTGGCAAGACGGCCCAAGACAACGTCATTGGCATCAATGATGTGCCACTGACGGTTGATATCGCCGGGCTTCGGGGTATACGTACGCACGGTTTTTGCCTTCGTTTCTTGTTCTTGGTTGGTGTCACAGATGGTTGACACCTGCTATCTATGCGTTTACCGGAACAGAGGTGAGGGCTCTAACACCAGTCATCCATACACTTCCCGATCACGCCTGCCGGGTGGCAGTCCTGCAACCGGACCTCCAGCGGGCGTGTGGCATCGGGATAGGACACGCACAACGACTACCAACGATACCGTTAATCCTGCCCGCCGGTCAAAGCGGGGCCGGGGTCCCCCGCCGTGCCCGGGTCAGCACCGCACGCCCCGACAGTTCCGAGTCCGCCGGGTAGTGGACTTCCTCCAGGACCAGCGGGTGCGGGGCGGCCAGGACGGACTTTGCGTCCCTGACGCCCGCCAGCAGCCGGCGGTGCATCCATTCCGGGTCCTCGCGCCCCTCCCCCACCCGGAGCGCAGCCCCCATCAGGGCGCGGACCATGTTGTGGCAAAAGGCGTCGGCCTGGACATTGACATTAATCACACCGTCGGCTCCGCGCACATAGTCCAGCCGCTGGAGCGTGCGCACGGTGGTGGACCCCTCCCGGGGCTTGGCGAAGGCCTTGAAGTCCTGCAGGCCCAGCAGCGGCCCGGCAGCCTGGTTCATCAGGTCCACGTCCAGCCCATGCTTGTGCCACAGCGTCACGGCACGCTGGAGCGGATCACGCCGCGTCGGGGCGTCGGCAATCCGGTAGCTGTAGCGCCGCCACAGGGCGGAGAAGCGTGCGTCGAAGCCCTCGGGCGCGGGCCCCGCCGCCACGACCTCCACGGCACCGTGGAGGTCTTCAAGGACCCTGGCAAGCGCCCCGTTGAGCCGGCGTTTCAGCGATTCCTGGGGCACGGCGTCGTGCCCGCGCCGCAGCCCGGTCCACTCCTCCTGCGTGACGTCCAGGTGGGCGACCTGCCCGCGGGCGTGCACGCCCGCGTCCGTGCGTCCGGCGACGGTGAGGCGCACCGGCCGCCGCAGGATCAAGGCGAGGGACCCCTCGAGCACGCCCTGGACCGTGCGCCGCCCCGGCTGGACTGCCCACCCGCTGAACGGGCCGCCGTCGTAGGCGATGTCCAGCCGGACACGCAACAACCCGCCGCCCCCGGGAAGGGGGACAACGGGTTGTTGATGGTTCATGGCCACAAGTCTACCGTGGCGCTGAAGCGTGGTTACTCAGCTTCAACTTCCTGGGCAGCCTCGCCGCCGGCAGGCGCGAAGCCTGCAGCCGCAGCCGACTCGGCAGAGTCGAACCAGACTTCAGCGACCGTGGCGTCGTACCAGCGCGAGCCGGGAACGTGGAACTTCATGGAGTCCTCGTTGCCCTTGACCGGGAAGCCCTCGGGGGCTTCGTTGTCCTCGGTGGCGGCGTGGGCGCCGGCGTACTTGGCCTCGGCAGCTTCAGCCGGGGCTGCAGCTTCCTCAACCGGTGCAGCAGCTTCCTCAACCAGCGCGGCAGCGGCGGCAGCGGTGGCGGCTTCCTTCACAACGGCCTGCTTGGCGCTCAGCGGCTCCAGGACCAGTTCGATGACGGCCATGGGGGCGTTGTCGCCCTTGCGGTTGCCGATCTTCGTGATGCGCGTGTAGCCGCCATCGCGGTTCTCCACTGCCTTGGCGATGTCGGTGAACAGCTCGTGGACAACGCCCTTGTCGCTGATCAGGCCGAGGACGCGGCGGCGTGAGGACAGGTCCCCACGCTTGGCGAAGGTGACCAGACGCTCAGCGTAGGGGCTCAGGCGCTTGGCCTTGGTCAGGGTGGTGGTGATCCGCTTGTGCTCGAACAGGGCAGCGGACAGGTTCGCGAGCATCAGGCGCTCGTGAGCCGCGCCGCCTCCGAGGCGGGGACCCTTGGCGGGTGTAGGCATGGTGTTTCTCCTCAAGTATCAGCCGCACCGGGCCGGCCACATCAAGCGTGGCCGGAGGTGCCGGCTAAAAGAATGGTTGTTCGTCTTTAGAGTTCGTCGTCGCCGTAGGCGTCGTCGTTCTCGTCAATGGCTGCGGCACGGGCGGCCAGGTCAAATCCTGGAGGGGAATCCTTCAGGGACAGGCCCAGTTCAACCAGCTTTGCCTTTACCTCGTCAATGGATTTCGCACCAAAGTTGCGGATGTCCATCAGGTCAGCCTCGGAGCGAGCAACGAGTTCACCCACGGAGTGGATGCCCTCACGCTTGAGGCAGTTGTAGGAACGCACCGTCAGGTCCAGGTCCTCGATCGGCAGTGCCATGTCGGCGGCGAGGGCGGCATCCGTCGGGGACGGGCCGATCTCGATGCCTTCAGCAGCGGTGTTCAGCTCGCGGGCCAGGCCGAAGAGCTCAACCAGCGTGGTGCCGGCGGAAGCGATGGCATCCCGGGGGGAGATGGCCTGCTTCGTCTCAACGTCAACAATCAGCTTGTCGAAGTCGGTGCGCTGCTCGACACGGGTGGCCTCCACGCGGAAGGTCACCTTCAGGACGGGCGAGTAGATCGAGTCGACCGGGATCCGGCCGATCTCGGAGTCCGCGCTCTTGTTCTGGGCTGCCGAAACGTAGCCGCGGCCGCGCTCGATGGTCAGTTCGAGTTCGAACTTGCCCTTCGAGTTCAGCGTGGCAATGTGCATGTCCGGGTTGTGGAATTCCACCCCGGCCGGCGGGGCGATGTCCGCAGCCGTGACGACGCCGGGACCCTGCTTGCGCAGGTAGGCCACGACGGGCTCGTCATGCTCGCTGGACACGGACAGGCCCTTGATGTTCAGGATGATCTCGGTGACATCTTCCTTCACACCGGGAACCGTGGTGAACTCGTGCAGCACGCCATCAATGCGGATGCTGGTGACAGCAGCGCCGGGGATGGAGGACAGCAGGGTCCGACGGAGGGAGTTTCCCAGGGTGTAGCCGAAGCCGGGCTCCAACGGTTCAATGACGAACCGGGAGCGGTTTTCGGAAACAACTTCTTCAGATAGGGTGGGGCGCTGTGCAATGAGCACTGGGGGTTTCCTTTCAGCGAGCATCCGCTATATGACGCAACACAGGTAGTGGAAAAGGCGGCTGGCGACTTAACGGCGGCGGAGTTGGCCCTCCCCGGAAGCCCCTGGATTGGATCCGGGGCTTTTCGGGAAAGGCCAACTCATACTGCGGCGGTGTGTCGTTAGACGCGGCGGCGCTTGGGCGGACGGCAGCCGTTGTGCGCGCTGGGGGTGACATCCTGGATGGAGCCAACCTCAAGACCAGCGGCCTGCAGCGAACGGATGGCCGTTTCGCGGCCCGAGCCCGGACCCTTTACAAAAACGTCAACCTTGCGCAGGCCGTGCTCCTGGGCGCGCTTGGCAGCAGCTTCTGCAGCCATCTGCGCGGCGTACGGAGTCGACTTGCGGGAGCCCTTGAAGCCAACCTCGCCGGCGGAAGCCCACGAGATGACGGCACCGGACGGATCCGTGATGGAAACGATGGTGTTGTTAAAGGTGCTCTTGATGTGCGCCTGGCCCAGCGCAATATTCTTTTTATCCTTGCGACGCGGCTTACGAACCGCTCCACGAGTCTTTGGGGGCATTTTATTCTCCTACGAAAGTTTTTTTGAGGGGATGACGCCGACGTATGTCAGCGGCCGGCCTTCTTCTTGCCTGCGACGGTGCGCTTCGGGCCCTTGCGGGTGCGAGCGTTGGTCTTCGTGCGCTGGCCATGCACAGGCATGCCGCGACGGTGACGGATGCCCTGGTAGCTGCCGATCTCCACCTTGCGGCGGATGTCTGCTGCGACCTCGCGGCGAAGGTCACCCTCAACCTTGTAGTTGCCCTCGATGTTGTCACGCAGCTGAACGAGTTCAGCGTCGGAAAGGTCCTTGACGCGGACATCCGGGGAGATCCCCGTGTCTGCCAGGACTTTCTTTGCACGGGTCTTGCCCACGCCGTAGATGTATGTAAGCGCTACTTCCAACCGCTTTTCGCGGGGAAGGTCTACGCCAGCGAGACGTGCCATGGTGGCTGCTCCTTGGTGTTTACCGGAGGTCGTAGACAGTACACCCGCACTATTCCCAGTGCGGCCCCGGCCTCCGACCGGGGGTCCGTTGGCCGGTTGCGGATCGCTCCGCCTTCGTCCAACTTGTGCTGCCTTATGTATTTAATTGCGTGAGCGGCTGCCCGGCTTCTTCCCGATGTGGGAAGGATTAGCCCTGGCGCTGCTTGTGGCGCGGGTTCTCGCAGATCACCATGACCCGCCCGTTACGGCGGATCACCTTGCACTTGTCGCAGATCTGCTTGACGCTCGGCTTGACCTTCATGGCATTCCTTTGCGTGATTGCAGTTGTAGTTATTTGTAGCGGTAGACGATGCGACCACGGGTGAGGTCGTAAGGACTCAGCTCCACCACAACCCGGTCCTCAGGAAGGATACGAATGTAGTGCTGGCGCATTTTTCCTGAGATATGGGCAAGAACGATGTGCTTGTTCGTCAGCTCAACACGAAACATCGCGTTGGGCAGCGCTTCAGTCACAACGCCCTCGATCTCAATGACCCCGTCTTTCTTGGCCATATCCTCCGCTAACTTTGTTGCGCCGGCCCGCCCCTGGCCCGGAATGGGCACAACACGGGTCGACTTTGGGTTTACTACTGATGTTTGTTCGTCTGCGTTCACGGCGGGCGTCCGGATTGGACCGGGCTTCCGCAGCACACCCCAAATGACAGCGGGCACAGACAACCAACAACCCACTCTACGGCAAAGTGGCAAATAAGTTAAATTGCCAAGGCCCTGTGCGGCTGTGGTGTTAAGCGCTTTTGGCCGGGTACGCCGGCCAGCTGCCGGCCGGCGTCGTGACCGCTTCCGCGGCTGCCACGCCGTCCAGGACCGCCAGTCGGACGGCCTCGGCCGCTGCGCTTTGGAGCTCGATCAACGCGGCGGCGGGCAGTTGCGGAGGGGGCACCAGCGCCGCGGCCCCCGTTGCCAGCGTGAAAATGGTGTCGCCGTCGGCCAGCGTGTGGACTGGGTTCAGCGCGCGGGCCATGCCGGCGTGTGCGGCGGTGGCCGTCCGCCGCGCCTCCGCCGTCGTGAGCGCCGCGTTCGTGGCCACCACCACCAGGGTGGTGTTAAGCCCTTGGCCGTTCGACGGCGGCACGGCACCCGGGTGCCAGGGCACACCGGCGGCGTTGACCACGGCGAGGGCGCCGACCACCACGGTGCTGTTTTCCCCCGCAAGCCGCAGCGACGCCGTGCCCAGGCCGCCCTTGTACCTCCCGGCCCCGAGGGCGGCGCCCGTCCCGGCACCGGAGTTGCCGCGGTCGACGGCGGCCCCATCTGCCGAGCCTGCCGCGTCGAGGGCGGCCTCGTACCCCATGGCGGCGTCGGGGCGTGCCCCGAAGTCCCCGCCACGGCCCAGGTCAAAGATCGCGGCCGCCGGCACGATCGGCACCACTCCCCCGGGCACGGGGAAGCCGCGGCCGTTTTCCTCGCACCAGCGCTGCACGCCGCCGGCGGCCGCCAGCCCATACGCGCTGCCGCCCGTGAGCACCACGGCATCCACGGTGGGGACCAGGGTGGTGGGGTCCAGCGCGTCGGTCTCGTGGGTGCCGGGCCCGCCGCCGCGGACATCGACCGATCCGATGGTGCCCGGTGGCGGCAAAACGACCGTGACGCCCGTGAGCCAGCCGTCCCCACGCCGCTGCGCCTGCCCCACCCGGATGCCGGGAACGTCTGTGATGGAACCGTTGGTCATGGCCTGTCCTCCTGGTCGTGCGGGCAGTTGCAGGGTGCGTCCGGCCGGCTCGCGGCCGGCACCGGAAGGGCGCCGTCCCCGCAGGGGAATGGATGGCCGCACCCTTGGCAACATGGTTGCACGGTCGGGCCCGGCTCCGCCAGGGGCGGGCCGCGGGTCTCAGCCCAGGGGCGCGGGCGTGACGCCCAACGGCGCGAGCCGCTCCGCACCGCCGTCGGCCGCCGTCAAAACCCAGATGCCCTTGGCATGGACGGCCACGGAGTGCTCCCAGTGTGCGGCGCGCGCCTTGTCCTCGGTGACCACCGTCCAGTCGTCGGCGAGGGTCTTGGTCGCCAGCCCGCCACGCACCAGCATGGGTTCAATGGCCAGGCACATGCCGGGCTTCAGCTTGGGGCCGCGGTGCTTGGAGCTGTAGTTGAGCACGTCGGGCGCCATGTGCATGGCGGAGCCGATCCCGTGGCCCACGTAGTCTTCCAGGATGCCCAGGGGCTGGCCGGGCTGGGCGGTGACGTAGTCGTCAATCGCGTCGCCGATGTCGCCCACATACTTGGCCGTCGCCATGGCGGCGATGCCGTGCCACATGGATTCCTCGGTGATGTCACTCAGGCGCCGGTCCGCCGGGTCCTCGGCGGCGGGGCCGCCCACAATCACCGTGCGGGCGGAGTCGGAGTGCCAGCCCTCAACGATGGCGCCGCCATCGATGGACAGCACGTCCCCGGCCTTGAGCTCCCGCCCGCCCGGGATGCCGTGGACCACCACCTCGTTGACGGACGTGCAGATCGTGGCCGGGTAGTCGTAGTAGCCCAGGAAGTTGGACGTGGCCCCTGCCTTCTTGAGCAGGCCGGCAAAAAGCGTGTCCAGCTCGGACGTGGTGACACCGGGCGCGGCGGCGGCCACCACCTGGTTCAGGGCGTCGTCAAGGATCAGCCCGCTGCGATGCATGACGCGCATCTGTTCGATGGTCTTGTACTCAATCCGTTGCTGGCCGAATGCCATGGCAGGGTCCCTTCGCTGGAAAAATGTGAGGGCCCCCTCCCGCCACGGGGAAGGAGCCCTCCTCTCGTTGGTGGCACCCTTGGGCTGCCCGAGAGGCAAATCTGTTTGGACTAGACGCCCTTGATCGCGTCCATGATGCGGGTGGTGACGTCGTCGATGTGGCCGAGGCCGTCGACCTTGGCCAGGATGCCGCGCTCCGCATAACGGGCCACCACGGGTTCGGTCTGCTCGCGGTAGAGGTCCAGGCGGTGGCGGATGACGGCCTCGTTGTCATCGCTGCGGCCGGTTTCCTGGGCCCGGCCCAGCAGGCGCTTGACGAGTTCGGCGTCGTCGGCGGTCAGCTGGACCACCACGTCGAGCTTGACGCCGGCCGCGGCGAGGATGTCGTCGAGCTCGTCAACCTGTGCCGTGGTGCGGGGGTAGCCGTCCAGCAGGAAGCCGTCCGTGACGTCGTCCTGCGCGAGCCGGTCACGGACCATCCGGTTGGTGACGCTGTCCGGAACGAAGTCACCGTTGTCGATGTACTTCTTCGCTTCCAGTCCCAACGGGGTTTCGCCCCTGACGTTGGCGCGGAAGATGTCGCCGGTGGAGATGGCGACAATGCCAAGCTCTACACAGATGCGTTCCGCCTGCGTGCCTTTTCCTGACCCGGGAGGTCCAATGATCAGCATTCTTGTCATCGCAATAACCCTTCATAGTGGCGCTGTTGGAGCTGTGCATCAATCTGCTTGACCGTCTCCAGCCCGACACCGACAACAATCAACAGCGAAGTGCCGCCGAACGGGAAGTTCTGGTTTGCCCCGATCATGACCAGGGCAATCAGCGGGATCAGGGCAACGATGCCCAGGTACAGCGATCCCGGCAGGGTGACGCGTGATATTACGTACTGCAGGTAGTCCTGCGTCGGCTTGCCGGCACGAATGCCGGGAATGAAGCCGCCGTACTTCTTCATGTTGTCAGAGACTTCTTCCGGGTTGAAAGTTATCGCGACATAGAAGTACGTAAACCCGATCGTAAGCAGGAAGTACATCAGCATGTAGAACGGGTGGTCGCCACGTGTGAGGTAGTTGTTGATCCACTGGATCCAACCCGGGACGTTGGCGCTGTTCTTGGGCGTGGCGAACTGGGCAAGCAGTGCCGGCAGGTACAGCATTGACGAGGCAAAGATGACAGGTATGACGCCGGCCATGTTGACCTTGATCGGGATGTAGGTGCTGGTGCCGCCCATGGTGCGCCGGCCAATCATGCGCTTGGCATATTGGACGGGGACGCGGCGCTGCGACTGTTCAACGAACACGACCAGCCCCACGATCACCAGGCCCAGGAGCATGACGATCAGGAAGGTGCCCCAGCCCTGGGTCTTGAGGATCGCGCCCAGGGAGGTCGGGAACTGTGCGGCGATGGCCACGAAGATCAGCAGGGACATGCCGTTGCCGACGCCCTTTTCGGTGACGAGCTCGCCCATCCACATGATCAGCCCGGATCCGGCGGTCAGGGTCAGGATAAGCAGCCCAATGACGACCAGGCTGTCGTCCGGAATCAGCGGGGTGGCGCTTCCGGCGGCCCCGCAGCCGGCGAAGAGCTGGCCGGAACGGGCCAGGGTCACCAGCGTGGTGGCGTTGAGCAGGCCGAGGGCGATGGTCAGGTAGCGCGTGTACTGCGTGAGCTGGCCCTGTCCCTGTGCACCTTCCAGGTGGAGTTCCTGGAAGCGGGGAATGACCACGCGCAGGAGCTGGACGATGATGCTCGCGGTGATGTACGGCATGATGCCCAGGGCAAAAATGGACACTTGAAGCAGGGCGCCGCCACTGAACAGGTTGACCAGCTGGTAAATGCCTCCGGTGGTGTTCGCGGAATTTACGCACTGTTGGACATTGCGGTAGTCAACTCCGGGCGAGGGGATGAATGCACCCAAGCGGAAGATGGCGAGGATTCCCAGCGTGAACAACAACTTGCGTCGCAGATCAGGCGTGCGAAAGGCGCGGCCAAATGCGGTAAGCAAGCGTCCTCCTGACATGTAGAGAGAAAAGTCGGGTTCGCAAGTGAACCCAAGGAAAGATTCTAGTGGGTGACGTGGCTCGCACTGAAACCGGCCGTGCCACCCGGGCTGTTACGGCAGCCGTTGCAGCACATAGGCAAAAGACTCCCGGGGGCGGAACGTAAGCCCCGCCCACCAGGAGTCTAGTCGCCAGATGTGCGCATTTTGAACTGGTTACAGTTCCGTGGTCGAGCCACCTGCAGCAGAGATCTTTTCCGCTGCGCTGGTCGAAAACGCGTGGGCGGTGACGTCAACCTTGACGGTGATGTCGCCGGTGCCCAGCACCTTCACGGGCTGGTTCTTGCGAACCGCACCCTTTTCAACCAGCGTCTCGACGGTGACAACGCCACCCTCGGGGAAGAGCTCGTTCAGCTTGTCCAGGTTGACAACCTGGAACTCGACGCGGAACGGGTTCTTGAAGCCGCGCAGCTTCGGCAGGCGCATGTGCAGCGGCAGCTGGCCACCGGCAAAGCCGGCCTTGACCTGGTAGCGTGCCTTGGTGCCCTTGGTGCCGCGGCCTGCGGTCTTGCCCTTGGATCCTTCACCGCGGCCAACACGGGTTTTAGCCGTCTTGGCACCCGGCGCCGGGCGCAGGTGGTGGACCTTCAGTGCGTTCTGCTTCTCAGCAGTTTCTGCAGTCTTTTCAGTAGCCACTTTACTTAGCCTCCTCAACCTTGATCAGGTGCGGGACCGTGTTGATCATGCCAGCGGTCACTGCGTCAGCCGTGCGGACAACAGTGTGACCGATGCGCTTGAGACCCAGCGAGCGAAGGGTGTCCTTCTGGAACTGCCGGGCGCCAACGACGCCCCTGACCTGCGTGATTTCCAGCTTCTTTTCGGAAGGCTGAATGTTCTTCGGTGTAGTCATTACAGACCTGCCTTTTGCATGTTGCGCAGCAGCACATCCGGGGCGACCTCGTCCAAGGGCAGTCCGCGGCGGGCCGCGACTGACTTGGGGTCTTCCAGGCGCTTGAGTGCATCAACGGTTGCGTGAACAATGTTGATGGCATTGGAGGAGCCGAGCGACTTGGACAGAACGTCGTGGATGCCAACGCATTCCAATACGGCGCGCACCGGACCACCGGCGATAACACCGGTACCGGCGGCAGCCGGGCGCAGCAGGACGACGCCGGCAGCGGCTTCACCCTGGACGCGGTGCGGAACCGTCTTGCCGATGAGCGGAACGCGGAAGAAGGACTTCTTGGCTTCTTCAACGCCCTTGGCGATGGCCGCGGGAACTTCCTTGGCCTTGCCGTAGCCGACGCCAACGAGTCCGTTGCCGTCGCCGACGATCACGAGGGCGGTGAAGCTGAAGCGACGGCCACCCTTGACCACCTTTGCAACGCGGTTGATGTTGACGACGCGCTCGATGAACTGGTTCTTCTCAGCCTCGCGGCCACCGTCGCGACCGCGGCCACGGCCACCGTCACGACCGCCGTCGCGGCCTCCACGTCCACCGTCGCGACCGCCGCGGCCACGGCCGCCGTCGGTTGCTGGTGCAGACTCAGTCTTGGCAGCCGCACCGTCAGCTGCAGTTGCTTCTGACACAGTGTTCTCCTTGTTAATGTTTTCGGTCACAGTGCCAGACCACCTTCACGTGCACCGTCGGCCACAGCGGCGACCCGGCCGTGGTAGCGGTTGCCGCCACGGTCGAACACAACAGCGGCAATGCCGGCAGCCTTGGCGCGCTCGGCAACGAGCTCACCGACACGCTTGGCCTTGGCGGTCTTGTCGCCGTCGAACGAGCGCAGGTCGGCTTCGAGGGTCGAGGCGGACGCCAGGGTCAGGCCCTGGGAGTCGTCGATGACCTGGACGAAGATGTGACGTGCGGAGCGGTTGACCACCAGACGCGGACGGACAGTGCTGCCCGTGACGCGCTTGCGCACGCGCAGGTGGCGACGGCCGCGTGCTGCGGCCTTGGACTTTCCTCTTACGGACAGTGCCATGGTTACTTACCAGCCTTTCCGACCTTGCGGCGGATGATCTCGCCTGCGTAGCGAACGCCCTTGCCCTTGTACGGGTCGGGCTTGCGCAGCTTGCGGATGTTGGCAGCAACTTCGCCCACCTGCTGCTTGTCAATGCCTGCCACCGAGAGCTTGGTGGGGCCCTCAACCGTCAGGGTGATGCCAACCGGTGCCTCAACGACAACGGGGTGGCTGTAGCCGAGGGCAAACTCAAGGTTTGCGCCCTTGGCGACGACGCGGTAACCGGTACCAACAATTTCCAGCTTCTTCTCGTAGCCCTGGGTGACACCGACGATCAGGTTGTCAATGAGGGTGCGGGTCAGGCCGTGGAGTGAGCGTGATGCGCGCTCATCGTTGGGGCGGGTCACCGTGATGGTGTTCTCTTCGAGAGCAACGGCGATGGGGCTGGCAACAGTGTGCTCCAGCGTTCCCTTCGGGCCCTTGACGGAAACGAGGTTGTTGTCAATCTTGACCTCGACGCCGGCAGGCACGGAAATGGGGAGACGTCCAATACGTGACATTATTCTTTCCCTTCCCTACTACCAGACGTAGGCGAGGACTTCCCCACCCACGCCCTTCTTGGCGGCCTGGCGGTCGGTCAACAGACCGGATGAGGTGGACAGGATGGCGACACCCAAACCGCCCAACACGTTGGGGAGGTTGGTGGACTTTGCGTAAACGCGCAGGCCCGGCTTGGAAATACGGCGCAGGCCGGCGATTGAACGCTCGCGGCTGGGGCCGTATTTGAGGTCGATGGTCATCTTCTTGCCAACTTCGGCGTCTTCAACCTTCCAGGCAGCGATGTAGCCCTGTGCCTTGAGGATGTCGGCGATGTGGCCCTTGAGCTTGCTGAACGGCATGGACACGGAATCGTGGTGTGCCGAGTTTGCGTTGCGCAGACGCGTAAGCATGTCTGCGACAGGATCTGTCATTGTCATTTGGGCGCTTGCCCTTCCTCGTAACGGTTTCCTCCGCGTCGAAGGAGCTTCCCGAAATCAGCTTTCGGGCGGCTCGTCCAACGGAACGGACCTGTTACGTAGATTATTTATCTTCGGATTTGAACGGGAAGCCAAGCGCCTTGAGCAGCGCGCGGCCTTCGTCGTCGGTCTTGGCGGTGGTCACGACGGTGATGTCCATGCCGCGTACGCGGTCAATGGCATCCTGGTCGATCTCGTGGAACATGACCTGTTCGGTCAGACCGAAGGTGTAGTTGCCGTTGCCGTCGAACTGCTTGCCGCTGAGGCCGCGGAAGTCGCGGATACGGGGCAGTGCCAGTGTGACCAGGCGGTCCAGGAATTCCCACATGCGGTCCCCACGCAGCGTGGCGTGGCAGCCGATCGGCATGCCTTCGCGCAGCTTGAACTGTGCGATCGACTTGCGGGCCTTGGAAACCTGGGGCTTCTGGCCGGTGATGGCGGTGAGGTCGCGGACGGCGCCGTCGATGATCTTGGAGTCCTTGGCGGCATCTCCAACACCCATGTTGACAACGACCTTGACCAGGCGCGGAACCTGGTTGACGTTCGCGTACTTGAATTCCTCCGTCAGCGTCGCCTTGATTTCCGCAGCGTAGCGGGTCTTCAGGCGCGGCGAGACCTTGGGCGTGTTCTCTGCAACTTCGGCGCTCATGCCAGGTCCTTCCCCGAGGCCTTGGCAACGCGGATGCGTACTTGACGCTCGCGGCCATCGCGCTCAACGGTTTCGATGCGGTAGCCAACGCGGGTCGGCTTCTTGGTGGACGGGTCCACCACGGCAACGTTGGAGATGTGAATGGGTGCCTCGACGATTTCAATGCCACCGGTCTTGGTGCCACGTTCCGTCTGGCCGGCCTTGGTGTGCCGGGTGACGCGGTTGACGCCTTCCACCAACACGCGGTTGGTCTCGGGGAAAACCTTCAGGACCTTGCCCTGCTTGCCACGGTCGCCGCCACGTTCGGCCTTGCCGCCAGTGATGACCTGAACCAGGTCACCCTTCTTGATCTTTGCCATAAGTTACAGCACCTCCGGAGCCAACGAGATGATCTTCATGAACTTCTTGTCACGAAGTTCACGGCCAACCGGGCCGAAGATACGGGTACCGCGGGGGTCCCCGTCGTTCTTGAGAAGCACAGCGGCGTTCTCGTCGAACTTGATGTAGGAACCATCCGCACGGCGGCGTTCCTTCTTGGTGCGAACGATGACAGCCTTGACGACGTCACCCTTCTTGACGTTTCCGCCGGGAATTGCGTCCTTGACGGTAGCGACAATGGTGTCGCCAATGCCTGCGTAGCGGCGCCCGGATCCACCGAGAACGCGGATGGTCAAGATTTCCTTGGCACCCGTGTTGTCGGCGACCTTAAGCCGCGACTCCTGCTGAATCACTAGTGTCTCCTGTTCGTCGCGCCGGTTCTTGGCCACAATCCATCTGTGGACAAGCCTTGCGGAACGTATTGTTCGGGATGTCTCTCGACGTGCCTGGATTTTGCCAGCACACGCCTAAATGCGTCATGCCAACTGCACTTTCCGCACCGGACGCGGTGGATTTCTCCACCAGCCGGAGGGCAGTTTGTAGTGGCACGGGCATTTACGAGGTAATTGCGCACCCACTGCCGCTACCGAAATCGGCGGCACAGAAAAGGCGCAGCAATAGATAATCCTAGCACGGCGCCGGAACCCCGGCTCCCGCCGCAGGCCCACCGCCGGCGTTGCCTTGCGCACACTCCGGGCGTCCTCGGCAGCAGTGTGCGCATCCCCCGCGGCCATCGCGCACGCGTCCGCCGTCGGGGGTTAAACGCACGTTGGGCCCGCCACCGTAAACGGTGACGGGCCCAACGCCTCGGTAATCAATCAGCACAGGGCCGAAAGGTTACTTGGCCTTTTCGACGATCTCGACGAGGCGGAACCGCTTCGTCGCAGACAGCGGGCGGGTCTCGCTGATGATGACCAGGTCGCCGATGCCGGCGCTGTTCTCTTCATCATGGGCCTTGACCTTCTTGTTGCGGCGAAGGACCTTGCCGTACAAGGCGTGCTTTACGCGGTCTTCGACCTCAACAACGATGGTCTTGTCCATCTTGTCGGAGACGACATAGCCGCGCATCTTCTTGCGCTCGTTGCGGACCACTGCGGCGGAGCCGGTTTCAGTGTTGTTTACAGAATCGCTCACTTGGCGACCTCCTCAGTTTCTTCAGCCTTCTTGGAGGCCTTCTTGGCTTCCTTGTCAGCCTTCTTGGAGGCCTTCTCCACCGGGGCGGCGGCAACAACATCCGGGCGAATGCCCAGCTCGCGCTCGCGCAGCACCGTGTAGATGCGGGCGATGTCGCGCTTTACCACGCGCAGACGCCCGTGGCTTTCCAGCTGACCGGTGGCGGACTGGAAGCGCAGGTTGAACAGTTCCTCCTTGGCCTTCCGGAGTTCTTCAACAAGACGCTCGTTGTCGAACCCGTCAAGCTGTGCGGGGGCCAGATCCTTGGATCCAACTGACATCTCTACTCACCACCTTCGCGACGCACGATGCGTGCTTTCAACGGCAGCTTGTGGATTGCCAGGCGCAGGGCCTCGCGAGCTACCTCTTCTGATACACCGGAGAGTTCAAAGAGAACGCGGCCGGGCTTGACATTCGCAATCCACCACTCGGGCGAACCCTTACCGGAACCCATGCGGGTTTCGGCCGGCTTCTTCGTCAACGGACGGTCAGGGTAGATGTTGATCCACACCTTTCCGCCACGCTTGATGTGACGCGTCATGGCGATACGTGCGGATTCAATCTGGCGGTTGGTGACGTAGGCGGGCGTCAGGGCCTGAATGCCCCACTCACCAAACGTGACCGTGGTGCCGCCGGTAGCCTGCCCGGAGCGACCCGGGTGGTGCTGCTTGCGGAACTTTACTCGACGTGGGATAAGCATTTAAGCCTGTCCTCCTTCTGCTGCCGGAGCTGCAGCCTCTGCAGCTGCAGGAGCCGGGGCCGCGGCAGCAGCCTCGGTGCGCTCGGGACGGTCGTTGCGACGGCGGTCGCCACCGGAGCGGGGGCCGCGGGGTCCGCGGTCATCGCCGTCACGGCGGGGGCCACGGCCACGGGCAGGGGCGGCAGCTGCCTGGGCAGCCAGTTCCTTGCTCGTGACATCGCCCTTGTAGATCCAGACCTTGACACCGATGCGGCCGAACACGGTCTTGGCCTCGAAGAAGCCGTAATCGATGTTGGCGCGCAGGGTGTGCAGGGGCACACGGCCTTCGCGGTAGAACTCGGTGCGCGACATTTCAGCGCCACCCAGACGGCCGGCGCAAGCGACACGGATGCCCTTGACGCTGCCGGTGCGCTGTGCGGACTGCATGGCCTTCTTCATCGCGCGGCGGAAAGCCACACGGGAAGTCAGCTGCTCAGCGATGCCCTGGGCCACCAGCTGTGCGTCGGCTTCCGGGTTCTTCACTTCCAGGATGTTCAGCTGGACCTGCTTGCCGGTGAGCTTTTCGAGCTCGCCGCGGATGCGGTCTGCCTCAGCCCCACGGCGGCCGATCACAATGCCGGGACGTGCGGTGTGGATGTCCACACGTACACGGTCACGGGTGCGCTCGATCTCAACCTTGGAAATGCCGGCGCGGTCCATGCCCGTGGACATGAGCGCGCGGATCTTGATGTCTTCTTTTACGAAGTCCTTGTAACGCTGTCCGGGCTTGTTGCTGTCCGCGAACCAGTGTGAACGGTGGTCCGTGGTGATCCCGAGACGGAACCCGTGCGGGTTTACTTTCTGTCCCACTTAGCGAGCCTCCTCTTTCTCGGGGGTAGCGACAACCACGGTGACGTGGCTGGTGCGCTTCTTGATCTGGTAGGCACGACCCTGGGCGCGCGGCTGGAACCGCTTCATGGTCGGGCCCTCATCAACGAAGATTTCGCTGATGTACAGGTCATTTTCATTGAACGCGACGCTGTCGCGATCAGCCAGAACGCGGGCGTTGGCCACTGCGGACTGGACTACCTTGAATACCGGCTCAGAAGCTGCCTGGGGGGCAAACTTCAGAATCGCCAATGCCTCATTCGCCTGCTTGCCACGAATCAGGTTGACGACGCGCCGGGCCTTCATAGGCGTGACGCGCAGATGACGCGCACTTGCCTTGGCTTCCATTGCTATCCTTCTCTCGTCTTAGCCGTAAAGCCAAGCGCCTAGCGGCGCTTGCCCTTGCGGTCGTCCTTGACATGGCCGCGGAATGTCCGCGTGGGGGCGAATTCGCCGAGCTTGTGCCCGACCATCGACTCGGTGACAAACACGGGGATGTGCTTGCGACCATCGTGCACGGCGATCGTGTGACCCAGCATGTCCGGGATGATCATCGAGCGGCGGGACCAGGTCTTGATGACGTTCTTGGTGCCCTTTTCGTTTTCCCTAGCGACCTTGACAAAGAGGTGCTGGTCTACGAAGGGACCCTTCTTCAGGCTACGTGGCATGTCTCCAGGCTCCTATCGCTTGTTCTTGCCAGTACGACGGCGACGAACGATGAGTTTGTCGCTCTCTTTGTTGGGACGGCGGGTACGGCCTTCCGGCTTGCCGTTCGGGTTGACCGGGTGGCGTCCACCGGAGGTCTTGCCTTCACCACCACCATGCGGGTGGTCGACCGGGTTCATGACAACACCGCGGACGGTCGGGCGGACGCCCTTCCAGCGCATGCGCCCTGCCTTGCCCCAGTTGATGTTGGACTGCTCGGCGTTTCCGACTTCGCCGATGGTGGCGCGGCAGCGCGCATCAACGTTGCGGATTTCACCGGAGGGCAGCCGCAGCTGGGCGAACTTGCCTTCCTTGGCGACCAGCTGAACGGAAGCACCGGCGGAACGGGCCATCTTGGCACCGCCACCGGGACGCAGCTCCACGGCGTGGATAACGGTACCCACCGGGATGTTGCGCAGCGGCAGGTTGTTGCCAGGCTTGATGTCGGCCGCGGGGCCGGCTTCAACAAAGTCGCCCTGCTTGAGCTTGTTCGGCGCGATGATGTAACGCTTGGTGCCATCAACGTAGTGCAGGAGGGCAATGCGTGCCGTGCGGTTGGGATCGTATTCGATCTCGGCCACACGTGCGTTGACGCCGTCCTTGTCGTGGCGACGGAAGTCAATCAGGCGGTACTGGCGCTTGTGGCCACCACCCTTGTGACGCGTCGTGATACGACCGGTGTTGTTGCGGCCACCCTTTTTGGGCAGGGGACGGACCAGAGACTTCTCCGGCGTCGACCGCGTGATTTCGGTGAAGTCGGCAACGCTCGAGCCGCGACGGCCCGGGGTTGTCGGCTTGTATTTACGGATTCCCATAGTTTATTTCCTCGTTAAAGTGGTCTCCGCTTAGGAAAGCGGACCGCCGAAGATGTCGATTGTGCCTTCTTTGAGGGAGACAATGGCGCGCTTGGTGCTCTTGCGCTGCCCCCATCCGAAGCGGGTGCGCTTGCGCTTGCCGGCACGGTTGATGGTGTTGATCGAGTCGACCTTGACGGAGAAAATCTTCTCCACGGCCAGCTTGATCTCGGTCTTGTTCGAGCGGGGGTCGACCAGGAAGGTGTATTTACCTTCGTCGATCAGGCCGTAGCTCTTTTCCGAGACGACGGGTGCAAGCACGACGTCGCGCGGATCCTTGATGGTGACGGCGCTCACTTGGCGTCCTCCTCAATCGTCTGGGCAGCTTCGCCGCCGGCGGGGACAAAGCCTGCGGCCTTGGCGTCCTCAACGGTTGCGAACCAAACCTCGGCCACAGTGGCGTCATACCAGCGTGAACCAGGCACGTGGTACTTCATGGAGTCCTTGTTGCCCTTGATGGTGCCTTCGGCAGCATCTGCGGAAACCTCTTCCTCAACCAGCACTAGGCTGGAGGCGAATGCCTCGGCAGCGGCGCGGCCGGAGATGAAGATCTCGTAGGCGGCTTCGGTGAAGACCACGTCATCGGCAACGAGCACGTCGTAGGTGTTGAGCTGGTCAACGTACAGCACGTGGATGTTGGTGATGTTGCGGACACTCAGGGCGGCAACGTCGTTGCTGCGCTCGATGACGACCAGCAGGTTCTTGCGCTCGGAAACCGTGGCCAGCAGTGCCTTGGCCGACTTGGTCGACGGCTTGGTGCCGGAAACCAGTTCGGAAACAACGTGGATGCGGCCGTTGCGTGCCCGGTCGGAGAGTGCACCGCGCAGGGCTGCAGCCTTCATCTTCTTGGGGGTGCGCTGGCTGTAGTCACGCGGGGTCGGACCGTGGACAATGCCACCGCCGGTCATGTGAGGGGCGCGGATGGAACCCTGGCGGGCGCGGCCGGTGCCCTTCTGGGCGAACGGCTTGCGGCCGGCACCGGAAACTTCGGCGCGGGTCTTGGTCTTGTGGGTACCCTGGCGTGCAGCAGCGAGCTGTGCAACAACGACCTGGTGCAGCAGCGGCACGTTGGTCTGCACGTCGAAGATCTCTGCAGGCAGGTCAACCTTTACAGTTGCCATTTTACTTATGCTCCCTTCACGGCGGTGCGTACCAGGACGACCGAGCCGCGGGCGCCGGGGACGGCACCCTTGATCAGCAGCAGCGACTTCTCGGCGTCGACACCGTGAACGGTCAGGTTCATGGTCGTGACACGCTCGGCGCCCATGCGGCCAGCCATGCGGACACCCTTGAAGACGCGGCCAGGGGTGGACGCGCCACCGATGGAACCGGGCTTGCGGTGGTTCTTGTGGGCACCGTGCGATGCCGGGGCTCCGTGGAAGCCGTGGCGCTTCATGACACCGGCGAAGCCCTTGCCCTTGGAAGTGCCGACGACGTCGACCTTCTGGCCGGCTTCGAAGATCTCAACGGAGATTTCCTGGCCGAGGGCGTAGGAGTCGGCATCTGCAGTGCGCAGCTCGACGATGTGGCGGCGCGGGGTGACGCCTGCCTTTTCAAAGTGGCCGGCCAGCGGCTTGGTCACCTTGCGCGGGTCGATCTGGCCGTAGCCGATCTGAACAGCGGTGTAGCCATCAACGTCTGCGTTGCGCAGCTGGGTGATGACGTTCGAGTCGGCCTGGACGACGGTTACAGGAACAAGCTTGTTGTTCTCGTCCCAGACCTGGGTCATGCCGAGCTTCGTGCCCAGGATGCCCTTAGTGTTTCGGGTCGCGGTCATAGTTTCTCAGCACCTCCCTACAGTTTGATTTCGATGTTCACGTCGGCCGGCAGGTCGAGACGCATGAGCGAATCCACCGCCTTGGGCGTGGGGTCGATGATGTCGATCAGACGCTTGTGCGTGCGCATTTCAAAGTGCTCGCGGCTGTCCTTGTACTTGTGAGGCGAACGGATAACGCAGTACACGTTCTTCTCGGTGGGCAGCGGCACGGGGCCGACTACCGTTGCGCCTGCGCGCGTGACCGTCTCAACGATCTTCCGGGCTGAAACATCAATGACCTCGTGGTCATATGACTTCAGCCGGATGCGGATTTTTTGTCCCGCCATGGCGTCGTGACTCTCTTCCTGTAACGAAGCATCCTGTGCGAGCAATGCTGTTGACGTAAACGCTGTTTACTTTTCCTGTGCACTGTGGCGATCCCGCCACGCTCCCAACGAACTGAATCCGGACATTTCCGGGTTCCTCAATCCGCCGAAGCTCCGACCCCCGCGGTCGGGCGTGTCGCGATCAACTCGCGCACGTACCCGCAATAATTTGCGAAGGTGGGTTATGTTTGGTCCTCAGCTTGGACCCTGCGCCGAGCATTATCTCGGCCGGGACACGAAAAGGCACTTGAACAACTCAATAAGTATGCCGGAATTGGGCGGCAAACGCCAACCGGCACCCTGCCCCCGGGGCCGGGCACGCAACGGCCCGATCCGGCACTTTCCCGCCGCGGCACCGCCCTGCGGGCCCGTCCCCCCGCCGGATGCCCCGGTTTGGTGGGCAAAATCACCCCGCCACACGGCGCCGCAGACCGAAAGCGTTCCGACCCCCCCTCCCCCGCCCGGAGGGAAATTCCACTACTTCCCGGCCAACACGGGTCTGCCCACGGCGTTCCCTGCCTGTTCCACGGCTGGTGACAAGGTGTCCGCGTGCGCCGGACGACGCAAGGGCACAGCCGACGTCGCCATGGGCCCACCAGGCCGCCGGCACCGCCGTCCAGGGAAACACACAAGGGCGGCCGCCTGCAGGGAAGCCGCCCGGCAGGCCTGTGAGGGCGGTGAGGGCGTACCAAAAAGGAGGGCCCCGGCCGAAGCCGGGGCCCTCCTCTTTCAGATCTTCGTTACTTGGAGTGCAAGTTACTTGATGATCTTGGTGACGCGGCCTGAACCAACGGTGCGGCCACCTTCACGGATGGCGAAGCCGAGGCCTTCTTCCATGGCGATGGGCTGGATCAGCTCAACGGACATTTCGGTGTTGTCGCCAGGCATGACCATTTCCGTGCCCTCGGGCAGGGTGATGACGCCGGTAACATCCGTGGTGCGGAAGTAGAACTGCGGGCGGTAGTTGGAGTAGAACGGGTTGTGACGCCCACCCTCATCCTTGGCCAGGATGTAGACGTTGCCTTCGAAGTTCGTGTGCGGGGTGATGGAGCCCGGCTTCACGATGACCTGGCCACGCTCAACATCTTCGCGCTTGATGCCGCGGAGCAGCAGACCACAGTTCTCGCCGGCCCATGCCTCGTCGAGCTGCTTGTGGAACATCTCGATACCGGTGACCGTGGTCTTCTGGATCGGGCGGATGCCGACGATCTCAACCTCGGAGTTCAGGGCAAGGGTTCCACGCTCGGCGCGGCCCGTCACAACGGTGCCGCGGCCGGTGATGGTGAAGACGTCTTCAACCGGCATCAGGAACGGCTTGTCGCGGTCACGGATGGGGTCCGGGACGTTGTTGTCAACGGCGTCCATCAGGTCCTCAACGGACTTGACCCACTTGGGGTCGCCTTCCAGTGCCTTCAGGCCGGAGACGCGGACAACAGGTGCCTCGTCGCCGTCGAAACCCTGCGAGGAGAGGAGTTCGCGAACTTCCATTTCGACCAGGTCGAGGAGTTCTTCGTCATCAACCATGTCGGACTTGTTCAGAGCCACCAGCAGGTAGGGAACGCCCACCTGGCGGGCGAGCAGGACGTGCTCGCGGGTCTGGGCCATCGGGCCGTCAGTCGCAGCAACCACCAGGATTGCGCCGTCCATCTGGGCGGCACCGGTGATCATGTTCTTGATGTAGTCAGCGTGGCCGGGAGCGTCAACGTGTGCGTAGTGGCGCTTCTCGGTCTGGTACTCAACGTGGGAGATGTTGATGGTGATGCCGCGCTGCTTCTCCTCGGGGGCCGAGTCGATGGAGCTGAAATCACGCTGCTCGTTGAGTGTGGGGTACTTGTCGTACAGCACCTTGGAAATGGCAGCCGTCAACGTCGTCTTTCCATGGTCAACGTGACCGATGGTGCCGATGTTAACGTGCGGCTTAGTCCGCTCGAACTTTGCCTTCGCCACGGGTTCCTCCTAGAACGTTTTCGTTGACTTACTCTCGGCGACGCTTTTCGTCACCGAAATCGATAGCAAGTCTACTGGGGGCTTTTGATTTTTAAGAAATTACTGCTTGCTTGGGTCCGTACCAGCATAAAGTGCGGGAACGGACCCAAGCAAAAGTACGGTTATTCGCCGCGGGACTTCTGGATGATCTCGTCGGCAACTGCCTTCGGGACCTCCGCGTAGCTGTCAAACTTCATCGAGTACACGGCACGGCCCTGGGTCTTGGACCGCAGGTCGCCGATGTAGCCGAACATGCCGGACAGGGGCACCAGGGCACGAATGACCTTGACGCCGCTGGCATCCTCCATGGACTGCATCTGGCCACGGCGGGAGTTGATGTCACCGATAACTTCACCCATGTATTCCTCAGGGGTGCGGACTTCAACTTCCATCAGCGGTTCAAGCAGGACCGGGTTGGCCATCCGCGCAGCTTCCTTGAACGCCATGCGGCCGGCGATCTTGAACGCCATTTCCGACGAGTCAACATCGTGGGACGCGCCGTCAAGCAGCGTGGCCTTGATGCCAACCATCGGGTAGCCGGCCAGCACGCCGTCAGGCATGGCGGACTGGATGCCCTGGTCAACGCTGGGGATGTATTCACGGGGAACACGGCCACCGGTGACCTTGTTGTCGAACTCGTACATGGCACCTTCGGCAGTGTCCAGCGGCTCGATCGCGATCTGGATCTTGGCGAACTGGCCGGAACCACCGGTCTGCTTCTTGTGCGTGTAGTCGTGCTTGGCAACAGCCCGCTTGATGGTTTCGCGGTACGCAACCTGCGGCTTGCCAACGTTGGCTTCGACGTTGAACTCGCGGCGCATGCGGTCCACCAGGATGTCCAGGTGGAGCTCGCCCATGCCGCCAATTTCGGTCTGGCCGGTGTCTTCGTTGAGGTTGACGGTGAACGTCGGGTCCTCAGCGGAGAGTTTCTGGATGGCCGTGGAAAGCTTCTCCTGGTCGCCCTTGGTCTTCGGCTCGATGGCAACGAAGATCACGGGCTCGGGGAAGGTCATCGACTCAAGCACAATCGGGTTTGCCGGGTCGCACAGGGTGTCACCGGTCGTGGTGTCCTTCAGGCCGATCACCGCGTAGATGTGGCCTGCGTGGATCTCGTCAACCGGCATTTCCTTGTTGGCGTGCATCTGGAAGAGCTTTCCGATGCGCTCCTTCTTTTGCTTGGTCGAGTTCAGCAGCTGCGTTCCGGACGTTGCACGGCCGGAGTACACGCGGATGAAGTTCAACTGTCCGAAGAACGGGTGCGTGGCAATCTTGAAGGCCAGGGCCGAGAACGGCTCCGTCTCGCTGGGCTCGCGCTTGAGCTCGACGGTCTCGTCCTTGGGGTCGTGGCCCACCATGGCGCCAACGTCCAGCGGGTTCGGCAGGTAGTCGATGACAGCATCGAGCATCGGCTGCACGCCGCGGTTCTTGAACGCGGAACCACAGAACACGGGGTAGATCTCGGAGTTGACGGTCAGCGTGCGGATGCCGGCCTTCAGTTCCTCGATGGACGGCTCTTCGCCTTCGAGGTACTTCTCCATGAGCTCTTCGGAGGACTCTGCAACGGCCTCTACGAGGGCTGCACGGTACTCTTCAGCCTTTTCCTGCAGGTCTGCAGGGATGTCCAGGATCTCGTAGGCGGCACCCATGGTGACGTCACCCTTGGAGTCGCCGGCCCAGACGAGGGCCTTCATGGTCAGCAGGTCAACGACGCCGGTGAATTCGCTCTCAGCACCGATCGGCAGCTGCATGACGAGCGGCTTCGCGCCCAGGCGGTTGATGATGGTGTCGACAGTGAAGTAGAAGTCGGCGCCGAGCTTGTCCATCTTGTTGACGAAGCAGATGCGCGGGACGTTGTACTTGTCGGCCTGGCGCCACACGGTCTCCGACTGCGGCTCCACGCCTTCCTTGCCATCGAAGACGGCAACGGCGCCATCGAGCACACGCAGGGAGCGCTCAACCTCAACCGTGAAGTCAACGTGGCCGGGGGTGTCAATGATGTTGATCTGGTTGTTGTTCCAGAAACAGGTCACCGCGGCGGAGGTGATGGTGATGCCGCGTTCCTTTTCCTGTTCCATCCAGTCAGTCGTCGAGGCACCGTCGTGGGTTTCGCCGAGCTTGTGGTTCACACCCGTGTAGAACAGGATGCGCTCGGTAGTAGTGGTCTTGCCGGCATCAATGTGGGCCATGATGCCGATGTTGCGGACCTTGTTAAGGTCTGTAAGCACGTCCTGTGCCACGGTTTCTCCCTTTTCTAGAGATGAGCTTGCGGGTGGTTCCGCACGGCCCCAAGGCCATCCGGAACCACCCTCACGGCTCTAGTTACCAGCGGTAATGGGCGAATGCCTTGTTGGACTCGGCCATCTTGTGGGTGTCTTCGCGACGCTTGACGGCGGCACCAAGCCCGTTCGAGGCATCCAGGACCTCGTTGCGCAGGCGTTCGGTCATGGTCTTCTCGCGGCGGGCCTTCGAGTAGCCGACCAGCCAACGCAGGGCCAGGGCGGTCTGGCGACCGGGCTTGACCTCAACGGGAACCTGGTAGGTGGCGCCACCAACGCGGCGGGACTTCACCTCGAGGCTCGGCTTGATGTTTTCCATGGCCTTCTTCAGGGCTGCAACGGGGTCGCCGCCCGTCTTCTCGCGAACACCTTCGAGTGCACCGTAGACAATGCGCTCCGCGGTGGACTTCTTGCCGTCAACCAGAACCTTGTTGATCAGCTGCGTGACCAGGGGGGAACCGTATACGGGATCTACAACTAGCGGCCGCTTGGGGGCCGGACCCTTGCGAGGCATATTACTTCTTCTCCATCTTGGCACCGTAGCGGCTGCGGGCCTGCTTGCGGTTCTTGACGCCCTGGGTATCCAATGCGCCGCGGACGATCTTGTAACGAACACCGGGAAGGTCCTTCACGCGGCCGCCGCGGACCAGCACGATGGAGTGTTCCTGGAGGTTGTGGCCAACACCGGGGATGTAGGCGGTAACTTCCACGCCACCGTTGAGGCGCACGCGGGCAACCTTGCGAAGGGCCGAGTTCGGCTTCTTCGGGGTGGTCGTGTAAACGCGCGTGCAAACGCCGCGGCGCATGGGGCTGCCCTTCAGTGCGGGAGCCTTGGTCTTGGTGACCTTGGGTGACCGGCCCTTCCGGACCAGCTGGTTAATCGTAGGCACTTTCGTGTTCTCCGTTGTTTTCTCGAGATGCTTCTCGTGTCGCTTTCCCCGGCCGTCAAGCACCTGGGAAGAGCCTTTTACTGGTAGTCGCAGACTTGGGCGACTTCACAGCGCCTAGGCATGCAAAAATGTGGCATTCGCTGTACAAGAACCGTACAACCCGGACCCGCGAACCGCGTCCCCTGGAAATCCAAGGGAACCGGGCGCTCTTATCCACTGCCACACTAACAATTACCACTACGTTACCATGCCGTGGGCACGGTCCTGAAATCACGGTCCGTTAATCCTTGACAGGACGGACTGGCGCGCGCACTCTCGAAGGTACTCCACGCCGCACGCTGGCCGGTCTCCCACTTGCAGCACCCGATGTGGAGCGGATTTTCGGCGGATTGCAGGTGTGCCATGGCAGATGCAGATTTGGTGCTGGAAGGCGGCGGCGTCAAGGGGTCCGGCCTGGTGGGGGCGGTGACGGCCCTGGCCGAACACGCCGACCCCTACACCTTCCACCGGGTGGCCGGCACCTCGGCAGGGGCGATCGTGGCAGGCCTGCTGGCCTCCGGCATGTCCGTTTCCCAGGTCAAGGGCGTCATGGATGACCTGGACTTTGCCCGCTTCGAGGACGAGTCGGGTTTCCTGGCCCACGTGCCCGGCCTGGGTGCATCCGCCGGGCTGCTCCTCCACGAGGGGCTCTTCGCCGGCGGCTTCCTGCACGACTGGATTTCCGAGACGCTGGCCGGCCAGGGCGTCTACACCTGGGCGGACCTGAAGCAGGATGATCCCGGCAGCGCCCTCCCGCCAGCGCACCGGTACCGGCTGGTGGTGATCGTCTCCGACGTTTCGCGTGGCCTCATGCTCCGACTCCCTTGGGACTATGAATCCCTGTTGGGCCTTGACCCCGACAGGGTGTCCGTGGCGGATGCCATCCGGGCATCCGCCTCCATCCCGATTTTCTTCCGGCCCTGGATGATGCCCGCCAACACCTCCCTGATCGGACACGACCACATTGTGTGTGCCGACGGCGGCCTGCTCTCCAACTTTCCCATGGCGATCTTTGACAGGCATGACGGCCAGCCGTCGCGGTGGCCCACCCTCGGCGTCAAGCTTTCCGGGCAGACCAGCATCCGCACCGAGGACTGGGCGCCGGACAACAGCAACCTGCAACTGGCCAAGTCGTTGCTGAGCACCATGGTTGGTGCGCACGACCGCAGCTACGTCAACGACCCGCAGGCGGTTTCCCGGACCATCTTCGTCGACACCTCCAACTACCGGGCCACCGACTTCCACCTGACCCCGGCGGACAAGGAGGCACTTTTCGCCAAGGGCAGGGCGAGCGGGCAGAAGTTCCTCGCCGGCTGGGACTGGGGCACCTGGAAGGCCGGGGACTACACCAAGTAGGCACTTTGCCTGCCCAACGCACGACGGCGGTTGGCGGGCTTCACAGGGAAGCCCGCCAACCGCCGTCGTACTTCTTGGCCGAATGCTAGCCGGAGAAGTTGGTGCCCAGGTCGTAGTCATCCAGGGGGATGGCACGGAACTCTGCACCGAGGTCGCCCACGCCGCCCACGTAGTCAAAGTCGCTGAACGCGCTCGGACCGGTGAACAGGTTGGCCTTGGCCTCTTCCGTCGGCTCCACCGTGACGTTGGTGTAGCGAGGCAATCCGGTGCCGGCCGGGATGAGCTTGCCGATGATGACATTCTCCTTCAGGCCCAGCAGGGGGTCGGACTTGCCTTCCATGGCCGCCTGCGTCAGGACGCGGGTGGTTTCCTGGAAGGAAGCGGCGGAGAGCCAGGACTCGGTGGCCAGCGAGGCCTTGGTGATGCCCATGAGCTCGTTACGGCCCGAGGCCGGCTTCTTGCCCTCGGACACCACGCGGCGGTTTTCCGTCTCGAAGCGCCCGCGCTCGGCAAGCTCGCCGGGCAGCAGGTTGGAGTCGCCGGACTCGATGACCGTCACGCGGCGGAGCATCTGGCGGACGATGACTTCCACGTGCTTGTCGTGGATGCCCACACCCTGGCTGCGGTACACGCCCTGGACTTCCTCAACGAGGTGCTTCTGGGCGGCACGCGGGCCGAGGATGCGCAGGACCTGCTTCGGGTCCACGGCACCGACAATCAGCTTCTGGCCAACCACCACGTGCTCGCCGTCTGCGACCAGCAGGCGGGCACGGCGCAGGACCGGGTAGGCGATCTCTTCGGTTCCGTCGTCCGGGGTGAGGATCAAACGCATGGTGCGCTCGGACTCATCAATGTTGATGCGGCCGGCGGCCTCTGCGATCGGTGCCACACCCTTCGGGGTACGGGCCTCGAAGAGCTCCTGGATACGCGGCAGACCCTGGGTGATGTCCTCCCCGCGGCTGGCCGAAACGGCACCACCAGTGTGGAAGGTACGCATGGTCAGCTGCGTGCCGGGCTCACCGATGGACTGTGCGGCGATGATGCCCACGGCCTCACCGATGTCCACGGTCTTGCCGGTGGCCAGCGAACGGCCGTAGCACAGGGCACAGGTGCCCACCGTGGATTCACAGGTCAGCACGGAGCGGACCTTGATCTCTTCAATGCCGGCCGCGAACAGCTTGGCAATGAGGACATCGCCGACGTCGTCGCCGGCATTTGCCAGCACGGTGCCGGAGGAATCCACCACGTCGGCAGCCAAGGTGCGTGCGTACACGCTGTTCTCGACTTCCTCGTGCAGCTTGATCTCGCCGTTTTCGGTGACCACTGCGATGGGCAGGGTCAGGCCGCGCTCGGTGCCGCAGTCGTCTTCACGGACAATGACATCCTGCGAAACGTCCACGAGGCGACGGGTCAGGTAGCCCGAGTTTGCCGTACGGAGGGCCGTGTCGGCCAGACCCTTGCGGGCACCGTGCGTGGCGATGAAGTACTCCAGGACCGACAGTCCCTCCCGGTAGGAGGACTTGATCGGGCGCGGAATGATTTCACCCTTCGGGTTGGCCACCAGGCCGCGGATACCGGCAATCTGGCGAACCTGCATCCAGTTACCACGGGCGCCGGAGGAGACCATCCGGTTGATCGTGTTGGAGGCGGACAGCGACGCACGCATCGCCTCGGCGATCTCGTTCGTTGCCTGGTTCCAGATGTCGATGAGCTCCTGGCGGCGCTCGTCGTCGGCGATCAGGCCCTTGTCGAACTGTGCCTGGACCTTGGCGGCCTTGGTCTCGTAGCTTTCCAGGATGGCCGGCTTGGCCTTGGGCACCTCGATGTCGGAGATGGCAACCGTGATGCCGGAGCGGGTGGCCCAGTAGAAGCCTGCATCCTTAAGGTTGTCCAGCGTTGCCGCCACCACAACCTTCGGGTAGCGCTCGGCGAGGTCGTTGACGATCTCGGAGAGCTGGCCCTTGTCGGCAACCTTCTCAACCCACGGGTAGTCGGCGGGCAGGGTCTCGTTGAAGATGACCTGTCCCAGCGACGTCGCCACGATGGCCGGCTGGCCGGCCTCCCAGCCTTCGGGGGCTTCCCAGCCCGCGTACGGCACGAAGTTCTCCAGGCGGATCTTGACCTGCGAGTTCAAGTGCAGCTCGCCGGCGTCGTGCGCCATGACGGCCTCGGCCGGGGTGGAGAAGATCCGACCTTCGCCCACGGCGCCAATGCGCTTGGTGGTCAGGTGGTACAGGCCGATGATCATATCCTGCGAAGGCAGGGTGACCGGGCGGCCGTCCGAAGGCTTCAGGATGTTGTTGGAGGACAACATCAGGATGCGGGCTTCAGCCTGTGCCTCGGGGCTCAGCGGCAGGTGCACTGCCATCTGGTCACCGTCGAAGTCGGCGTTGAAGGCGCCACACACCAGCGGGTGAAGCTGGATGGCCTTGCCTTCAACCAGCTGCGGCTCGAACGCCTGGATGCCCAAACGGTGCAGGGTTGGTGCACGGTTCAGCAGCACCGGGTGCTCGGTGATGATCTCTTCGAGAACATCCCACACCTGCGGGCGGAAACGCTCCACCATACGCTTGGCGCTCTTGATGTTCTGGGCGTGGTTGAGGTCAACCAGGCGCTTCATCACGAACGGCTTGAAGAGCTCCAGGGCCATCTGCTTGGGCAGGCCGCACTGGTGCAGCTTCAGCTGAGGGCCGACAACGATGACCGAACGGCCGGAGTAGTCAACGCGCTTGCCAAGCAGGTTCTGGCGGAAGCGTCCCTGCTTGCCCTTGAGCATGTCGGAGAGCGACTTCAGCGGGCGGTTGCCCGGCCCGGTGACCGGACGGCCGCGGCGGCCGTTGTCGAACAGCGAGTCAACGGCTTCCTGCAGCATCCGCTTTTCGTTGTTGACGATGATCTCCGGAGCACCCAGGTCAAGCAGCCTCTTGAGGCGGTTGTTGCGGTTGATCACACGGCGGTACAGGTCGTTCAGGTCCGAGGTGGCGAAACGGCCACCGTCGAGCTGGACCATGGGGCGCAGTTCCGGGGGGATCACCGGGACGGCGTCCAGGACCATGCCGAGCGGACTGTTGTTGGTGGTCAGGAACGCGTTGACAACCTTCAGGCGCTTGAGGGCACGCGTCTTGCGCTGGCCCTTGCCGTTCTGGATGATGTCGCGCAGGATCTCCGCTTCAGCAGCCATGTCGAAGGTCTCCAGGCGCTTCTTGATCGCCTCGGCACCCATGGCACCTTCGAAGAACATGCCGTAGCGGTCACGCAGTTCGCGGTACAGCGCCTCGTCGCCTTCGAGGTCGGCGACCTTCAGGCCCTTGAAACGGTCCCAGACCTGCTCGAGGCGGTCGATGTCCGCATCGGCGCGCTTGCGCACGTTGGCCATCTGGCGGTCCGCGGAGTCGCGGGCCTTCTTCTTGTCGGCTGCCTTGGCACCCTCGCCCTCGAGGCGCGCAATCTCGTTTTCGAGGTCGCGGGCAATCGTGGCGATGTCGGAGTCGCGCGTGTCAACCATGCGCTTCTTCTCCAGGTCGTGCTCGATCTGGAGGTTCGGCAGCTCGTCGTGGCGGGCTTCCTCGTCGACGCTGGTGATCATGTAGGCGGCGAAGTAAATGACCTTTTCCAGGTCCTTCGGCGCCAAGTCCAGCAGGTAGCCCAGACGGGACGGGACGCCCTTGAAGTACCAGATGTGCGTGACGGGCGCAGCAAGTTCAATGTGGCCCATGCGTTCGCGGCGCACCTTGGCACGGGTGACCTCAACGCCACACCGCTCACAGATGATGCCCTTGAAGCGCACGCGCTTGTACTTGCCGCAGTAGCATTCCCAGTCGCGGGACGGGCCAAAGATCTTCTCGCAGAAGAGGCCGTCCTTCTCGGGCTTGAGGGTGCGGTAATTGATGGTTTCCGGCTTCTTGACTTCGCCGTGCGACCAGTCGCGGATGTCTTCCGCGGTGGCCAGGCCGATCTGCATGAGGCCGAAGGAGGATTCGCTGGACATATGGGTCCTGTTCTCTCTAATTCTCTAAGTCTGAATGTCTCTACAGGCCCGGGGTCGAGGTTTGCCCGACCACCGGGCCACGGGTACGGAAAGAGGGGGAACGGCGGCGGCACGGCTGGGTGCCGCCGCCGGCTTCGCTAAACCTCTTCGACGGAGTTCGGCTCGGCCCGTGAGAGGTCGATGCCCAGCTCCTCCGCGGCCCGGAAGACTTCTTCATCCGAGTCACGCATCTCAATCGTGGTGCCGTCGGTGGAAAGGACTTCCACGTTCAGGCACAGCGACTGCATTTCCTTGATGAGAACCTTGAAGGACTCCGGAATGCCCGGCTCCGGGATGTTCTCACCCTTGACGATGGCCTCATAGACCTTGACGCGGCCGTGGATGTCATCGGACTTGATCGTGAGCAGTTCCTGCAGCGTGTACGCGGCGCCATAGGCCTCCAGGGCCCACACTTCCATCTCACCGAAGCGCTGGCCGCCGAACTGTGCCTTACCACCCAGCGGCTGCTGGGTGATCATGGAGTACGGGCCGGTGGAGCGCGCGTGGATCTTGTCATCCACCAGGTGGTGGAGCTTGAGGATGTACATGTAGCCAACGGACACCGGATCCGGGAACGGCTCACCGGAGCGGCCGTCGAACAGGCGCGTCTTGCCCGAGGAATCGATCAGGCGGTCGCCGTCACGGGTCACGTTCGTGGAGTCAAGCAGCCCGGTGATCTCCTGGTCGCGGGCGCCGTCGAACACGGGGGTCGCAACCTTCGTCTGGCCGATCTCGCGCGGAAGGTTCGGCAGGTTCTTGATCCAGTCCGGTTCGCCTTCAACCTTCCAGCCGGTCTTGGCAGCCCAGCCGAGGTGGATCTCCAGCACCTGGCCCACGTTCATGCGCCCCGGAACACCCAAGGGGTTCAGGACGATGTCCACGGGGGTGCCGTCGGCCAGGAACGGCATGTCCTCGATCGGCAGGATCTTGGAGATGACGCCCTTGTTTCCGTGGCGGCCGGCCAGCTTGTCACCGTCGGTGATCTTGCGCTTGTTGGCCACGTATACGCGGACCAGCTGGTTCACTCCGGGGGGCAGGTCGTCGTCGGAGTCGCGGTCAAAGACGCGGACACCGATGACGGTGCCGGACTCGCCGTGGGGCACCTTCAGGGAGGTGTCACGCACTTCGCGGGACTTCTCACCGAAGATGGCGCGCAGCAGGCGCTCTTCCGGGGTCAGCTCGGTCTCGCCCTTGGGGGTGACCTTGCCGACCAGGATGTCCCCGGCCTCAACCTCGGCACCGATGTGGATGATGCCGCGTTCGTCCAGGCCGGCCAGGATTTCCTCGGAAACGTTCGGGATGTCCCGGGTGATTTCCTCGGCACCGAGCTTGGTGTCGCGGGCGTCGATCTCGTGCTCCTCGATGTGGATCGAGGACAGCACGTCTTCGGCAACGATGCGCTGGGAGAGGATGATGGCATCCTCGTAGTTGTGGCCTTCCCAGGACATGAACGCCACGAGCAGGTTCTTGCCCAGGGCGAGCTCGCCCATGTCCGTTGCGGGACCGTCGGCGATGATGCCGCCGACTTCCAGACGCTGGCCCTCGGAGGCGAGGACCCGCTGGTTGTAGGCGGTGCCCTGGTTGGAACGCTGGTACTTGGCGATCGGGTAGCTGGTCTCCGTGCCGTCGTCGTTCAACATCACCACGACGTCGGCGGAAACCTCGGAGACCACACCGGCCTTCTTGGCGATGACAACGTCACCGGCGTCAACAGCCGTGGGGCGCTCCATGCCGGTGCCCACGAACGGGGCCTCGGACTGGACCAGCGGCACGGCCTGGCGCTGCATGTTCGCACCCATGAGGGCACGGTTGGCGTCGTCGTGCTCCAGGAACGGGATCAGGGCGGTTGCCACGGACACCATCTGGCGCGGGGAAACGTCCATGTACTCGACCTCGTCGGCCGGGACCAGGACGGGCTCGCCGCCACCGCCGCGCTGGCGGACCAGGACGGTTTCCTCGGTGAAGCGGTTGTCGTCATCCAGCGGTGCGTTGGCCTGGGCGATGACAACGTCAACTTCGTCGTCAGCCGTCAGGTAGTCAACTTCGTTGGAGACGACGCCGTCCTTGACCCGGCGGTACGGGGTCTCGATGAAACCGAACGGGTTGATGCGGCCGTAGGAGGCCAGCGAACCGATGAGGCCGATGTTCGGGCCCTCAGGGGTTTCAATGGGGCACATGCGGCCGTAGTGCGACGGGTGGACGTCACGGACTTCCATGCCCGCGCGGTCGCGGGACAGACCACCCGGGCCCAGCGCGGACAGGCGGCGCTTGTGCGTCAGGCCGGCGAGCGGGTTGTTCTGGTCCATGAACTGCGACAGCTGGGAGGTTCCGAAGAACTCCTTGATCGCAGCCACGACGGGGCGGATGTTGATCAGCGTCTGCGGCGTGATGGCCTCGACGTCCTGGGTGGTCATGCGCTCGCGCACAACGCGCTCCATGCGGGACAGGCCGGTGCGGACCTGGTTCTCGATGAGCTCGCCCACGGCGCGGATGCGGCGGTTGCCGAAGTGGTCGATGTCGTCCACGTCAACGCGGAGGTCGACTTCGGCGCCGTCGCGGATGCCCTTGGTGGTCTTGCCGCCGGCATGCAGGGTGACGAGGTACTTGATCATCGCAACGATGTCATCGACGCTGAGGACGGAGGACGCCGGGTTGCTCAGCGGCATGTCGATGCCCAGCTTGCGGTTGATCTTGTAGCGGCCGACCTTGGCCAGGTCGTAGCGCTTGGCGTTGAAGTAGAGGTTGTTCAGCAACGCGTCGGCTGCGTCAACCGTCGGCGGCTCGCCCGGGCGCAGCTTGCGGTAGATGTCCAGCAGCGCATCTTCGCGGCCGGTGGTCGCGTCCTTTTCCAGCGTGGCGCGGATGGAGTCGAACTCGCCGAACTCCTCCAGGATCTGGCCCTCGGTCCAGCCCAGTGCCTTGAGCAGCACTGTGACGGACTGCTTGCGCTTGCGGTCAAGGCGCACGCCGACCTGGTCCCGCTTGTCGATTTCCAGCTCGAACCAGGCACCACGCGAGGGGATGATCTTGGCGGTGAAGATTTCCTTGTCGCTGGTCTTGTCTGCCGTGCGCTCAAAGTAGGCGCCCGGGGAACGGACCAGCTGGGACACAACAACACGTTCGGTGCCGTTGATGACGAAGGTGCCCTTGTCGGTCATGAGCGGGAAATCGCCCATGAACACGGTCTGTTGCTTGATTTCGCCCGTGAGGTTGTTCATGAATTCAGCCTTGACGTACAGGGGCGCCGCGTACGTGGCGTCGCGGTCCTTGCATTCGTCAACGGTGAACTTGGGATCGGCGAACTCCGGTTCCGTGAAGGACAGGGACATGGTGCCCTGGAAGTCTTCAATCGGGGAGATCTCTTCGAAGATGTCAGACAGCCCGGACGTGACGGCCACGCTGTCATCACCGGCGTTCACGGCGGCTTCCATGCGGCCCTGCCAGCGCTCGTTGCCGACGAGCCAGTCAAAGCTCTCGGTCTGGAGTGCGAGCAGATTCGGCACGTCAAGCGGCTCGTGAATCTTGGCGAATGAGAGGCGACTCTTTGCACCGTCAGTGCTGTTTGAATCGATAGCGGTTGCAGCGTTATTTACATTAGAGGTGCTCGAGGCGACCAAGAGGGATCCTTCCACAGACCTGCAGGCTAGTTCTTGTGAACCCTCACCCGATTCGCCGATTGGTCATCAAACCAAGACGAACGCTGGACAAAAGTTGCAAAAGCACCCGTGTTGGGAGTTGAATCTTCCCAAGACGCGAGCCGTTCCAACCTTTGACCGAAGCAAAGCCCACCGCTATATGAAGGCTGAAGGTTAAGAGGGATACGCAAAGATCTACACTACAGGCATATCTCCCGCGTGTCTACCTCACGCCGCGCAAATGCGCAAGTATGGATGTTCCGCTCCTCACACCGGCGCCGTCCCGGACCTCTCCGGCCAGGGCGGCGGCGGAAATTTCCGGCCCGCCCAAACTGTTAGATTCAATGTAAGGCCCGGCACAGGTCAAGGGTGATCTGTGCGGACAATGCGTAAGGAGCGCCTGCCATGACAGCACAAGAGAACCCGAACAATGTGGACAAAGCGGCCGAGGTCGTGATCCTGGCCGGGGCCCGCACCCCGCAGGGCCGGCTGAACGGGCAGCTGGCCGGGTTCACCGCCGTCGAACTGGGTGCCAAGGCCATTGCCGCAGCCCTTGAACGTTCCGGGGCCAGCGCCGCGGACGTGGACCAGGTGATCATGGGCCAGGTGCTGCAGGCCGGTGCCGGCCAGAACCCCGCGCGCCAGAGCGCAATTGGTGCCGGGATCAGCTGGAACGTGCCGGCGGTGACCATCAACAAGGTCTGCCTTTCGGGCCTGACGGCCGTGATTGATGCGGCCCGGCTGATCCGCAGCGGCGATGCCGAGGTGGTGGTGGCCGGCGGGCAGGAATCCATGACCCGGGCCCCGCACCTGCTCCCCGGTTCGCGCCAGGGCTGGAGCTACGGTGCTGTCCAGGCCCTGGACGTGGCCGCACATGACGGCCTCACCGACGCCTTTGACGGCGAATCCATGGGCCTTTCCACGGAGCGCGGCAACATCCGCCTGAACATAGGCCGCGCGGTCCAGGACGAAGTGGCCGTGGCATCCCACACGCGGGCCGCGGCGGCGCAGGACTCCGGCGTCTTCGACAACGAGATCGTGCCGGTCGCCGTTCCCCAGCGCAAGGGCGAGCCCGTGGTGCTGACGCGTGACGAAGGCATCCGGCCCCAGACCACCCTGGAAACCCTTGCCCCGCTCCGTCCGGCATTTTCGGCCGACGGCGCCATCACGGCCGGCAACTCCTCCCCCTTGTCCGACGGCGCATCCGCCATGGTGCTGTCCAGCCGGTCCTATGCCGAAGCCCACGGCCTCCCCTGGCTGGCGGTTGTCGGCGCACCGGGGCAGGTGGCCGGGCCGGACAACTCGCTGCATTCCCAGCCCTCACACGCCATCCAGAGCGCACTAAAAAAGGCCGGCTGGAGCACCGAGCAGCTCGACTTCATTGAGATCAATGAGGCCTTTGGCTCGGTGGCAGTGCAGTCGCTGCAGGACCTGGACTACCCGTTGGAGAAGTGCAACATCCACGGTGGCGCCATCGCCCTGGGGCACCCGATTGGTGCGTCCGGCGCCCGCCTGGCCCTGCATGCCGCCACTGAGCTGGCCCGCCGTGGCACGGGACGGGCTGCCGTGGCGCTGTGCGGCGGCGGCGGGCAGGGCGAGGCGCTGTTGCTGTTCCGGGACGCCGAGTGAGCGCCGCCGGGGACGCTGAAACGCCGACCGGCCGGGCCCGGGTTGCCGCCGACGCGGCCGCCCGCGGCCTTGCCGTGGAGATCATCCCGCGCCCGGCCGCCGGTTCACTGGCCGAGGCCGCCGCGCTGATTGGCGTCGATCCGTCCGACATCGTCAAGTCGCTGGTGGTCAAGCGCAGCGACGACACCTTCCTGTTTGCGCTGGTGCCGGGCGGGCGCGCCATTTCCTGGCCCAAGCTGCGAGCCGTGGTGGGCGTCAACAAGCTGCAGATGCCCAAGCCCGACGTCGCACTGGCCGCCACGGGCCATGAGCGCGGCACCATCACTCCCCTGGGCAGCACGACGCCGTGGCCCGTGTTTGTGGACGAGAGCGTGGCCGGGCGCCGCGTGGCCCTGGGCGCCGGCGAACACGGCTACAGCATGTTCGTCGAGGCTGACGCCCTTATTTCCGCCCTGGACGCCACGGTCGCGGACATTTCAGCCCCTGAGTAGCCCCACCCCAACGACGGGGGCGTGCCATGCTGGCGGCGGCGTAGGAAATTTCACACGCCCTCGGCAGCATGGCACGCCCTCAGTGGGTCCGGTGAGTGTTTGGCACGCCCCGGGAATCAGGAAGGCCCCGCACCGTAGGGTGCGGGGCCTTCCTTGGAATGCGTCGGTGATTACTTGACGGTAACCGTGGCGCCGGCAGCTTCGAGGGCTTCCTTGGCCTTCTCGGCAGCTTCCTTGGTGGCGCCTTCGAGGACAGCCTTGGGAGCGGAGTCAACGACGTCCTTGGCTTCCTTCAGGCCGAGGGAGGTCAGGGCGCGCACCTCCTTGATGACTGCAATCTTCTTGTCGCCAGCGGCTTCGAGGATGACGTCGAACTCGGTCTTCTCTTCCTCAGCCTCGGCAGCTGCGCCGCCGGCCGGGCCGGCAACTGCAACAGCAGCAGCGGTAACTTCAAAGACCTCTTCGAACTTCTTCACGAACTCGGAGAGTTCAATGATGGTCAGTTCCTTGAAAGCTTCAATGAGCTCGTCGTTGGTGAGCTTAGCCATGGGTGGCGCTCCTTCTTTGTGTTCTTGCCCGGTGACGGGCGGATCTAAAAACCTAAGTCCTCATGGATCTAGGGAAAAACATGCGGGAGACAAGCCCCCATGAGGACTAGGCCTCGGTGGTCTCAGCTTCAGCAACCGGAGCCTCGTCAGCGGCGGGAGCCTCTTCGGCGGCCGGTGCTTCCTCAGCGGCGGGAGCCTCTTCGGCAGGTGCACCTTCGGCAAGCTTGAGGCGCAGGGCGTCGATGGTGCGCGCAGCGGCGGCCATCGGTGCCTTCAGCACGCCGGCAACCCTGGCCAGCTGCAGCTCGCGCGATTCCAGGGCGGCCAGTGCGGCAACCTCGGAAGCGTCAAGGGCCTTGCCTTCGAAGATGCCGGTCTTGATGATCAGCGCCTTGTTGGCCTTTGCAAAATCCGTCAGGCTCTTGGCTGCTGCAACAGCATCACCCTTGATGAAGGCAATGGCGGTAGGGCCGGAAAGCTGACCTTCGAAAGCGTCAACACCGGCTTCCTTGGCCGCAATGGCAGTCAGGGTGTTCTTGACGACCGAGAACTTGGTGTCCTGGCCGAGAGAAACGCGCAGCTCCTTGAGCTGGGCAACGGTGAGCCCACGGTATTCGGTTAGGACTGCTGCAGTGGAATCGCTGAAATCCTGCTTGATTTCTGCAACCGCAGCCACCTTTGTTGGCGTTGCCATAACCCTCCTTCCGGGAATTAATGCCGGTCCTTCCGGTCCTGCCCGCTGCCGTTTCCGGGAAGGAAGGCAAGTGGAAAACAAAACGCCCCGCACAGATGTACGGGGCGTTCGGGCAGCGGTTCCATGGACTTTCGTCCGGATCATTCGCTGCCTAAGCTTTGTGCACCTGCGCTGGCCGTCCTGGTTCAGGACTTTCGGATGAAAACCTTCCCGCTTCCACGCTGCACGACACATGATGCGCCTGGCACGTGGGGGTGGTTTCCATCGACCGACGGTCTTTGGTCCTCCCAGCCTACAGGAGCGGCCCCGCCCCTTCCAAATCGCGGGTCAGTCAGTCGCCGGGGTCAAAGGATTTCCGCCACTGCCCGGTCACGCCCGCCACGGTGAAGCCCATGCGGGCGTTGATCTCTATCAGGTGGGTGTCCTCGGCGGAGTTCCAGGTATAGATGGCATGCGGGTTCGGGTAGTCACGCGCCAGCAGTTGCAGGTTGGCCAGCTTCATGCGCAGCCCCAGCTCCCTGCCGCGGTGCCCGTCTTCCATGACGGTGTCGTCCTGGAAGACGACATCGTCGCGTTTGCCCAGCACGGAGATGGACGTGTAGCCGACCAGGCGGCCCGAGGCGCGGCTCTCGGCCGCTGTGACCAGCGTGTGCCGGCCTGTCGACTGGGAAATTTCCTCCGCTTCACGCATGTGTGCCACGTCCCAGGGCCCCTCGCCGGCCGGTTGGCCCATTTCTGCTTCCAGGCGGGCCACGTCCGCAGCCCATTCCTCGGGGCAGCTGTCCGTCCACTGGTGCACGGCATATTCGTCCCCGTGGGAGGCTGCGGCGGATGCCAGGAGTTCCGCCGCCCGTTCCGCCGGGAACGGCAGGGCACAGGAACTGAAGTGCTCCACCCGCTCCAGCTGGTAGCCGGCGTTGTGGGCAAAACGGGCCTGGCGGTTTTCCAGCGTCAGCGCGCCGGGCCCGGCGGCGGGATGCAGCAGCCGTTCGTCACCGCCGCCCTCCTGCTCCGACTGCAGCTCGGTGGCCGAGTGGTTCGTCTCCACCACCACAACCCGACGGTTTTCCCCGCGCACAAACGATTCAGCGGCTTCCAGCAGGCGCCTGCCCAGGCTGCGTCCTTCCGCGGAAGGCAGGACGTCGAGCGTGACGTGCGCCAGTTCGGTGTGGTCGTCCAGCGGCATGGCGATGCCCGCACGCCCCACGATCTGCCCATCCAGCCGGGCCACCAACATCACGTACCACTCGTAGGGGTCGTGGCACAGCGCAAGCAGTTCCTCGCCCGTGTACGCAAGGTCGTCGTTGCCCCACGTGCCCACCCGCACCTGCCGGGAGACTTCCACGGCGCGCAGGAAGTCCGCGGCCCCCTCGCCGTCGAGGTTGTCGGGCACGTGCAACTGTTCGATCCGGATGTCAGTCATGTCCTGTTGCTCCTGAAACTAGCTTTGTACCGGCCGCACCATGACGTGGTCATGCTCCACCCGGTTCCCCAATTGAAATCTTTTGCTTCCAGCCACCCTGAAGCCATGCTTTTCGTAGAATTTCCTGGCCCTGGCATTTTCACCGTTGACGCCCAGCCACACCTGCTCCGCACCCCGCGTCGCCGCTCATGCCAGGCTGGCGGCCATCAGGCCGGCCGTCAGGCCCGTGCCATGGACGTGCGGGCGGGCATAGCACTTGCTCAGTTCCACGGCCGCACCGCCACCCACTGCGGCTGCCACATCCGCGTCCGACGGCGGGGCGTCCACCAACATGGTGTAGCCGGCCAGGCGTGCCCCTCGCCGTGCGGAACCACCGGGCGTGGCTGCTGCCGCGGGGCCGTGTTCCTCCGCGACAAACACGGCCCGTGACGGATCACCCAGGTAGCGGGCAAAACTGTCGGCCGTGAGATGGGTGGCGATGAACGCGGCAATGTCTTCCGGCGCGCTGCCGGGAGGGCAGGCCAGCGCGAACGTGACGGACGCAAGTTCCGCCAGGGCCGCGGCATCTTCACTTGCCGCCTGCCGGATGGTGGTTCCCATGTGCTGCTCCCCACGGCCAACTGCGGCCTGTGTGCCGTTCAACGATATAAAAAAGGAGGGCCCCGCGTAGCAGATCGCTACACCGGGCCCTCCGATCAGGCAGCGTTCAAACGCATCGCCTATGCCTCGATGACAACCTTGGTCACGGCCGGGTCCACGGGGATGCCGGGACCGAAGGTGGTGGCCACGGTGGCCTTCTGCACGTAGCGGCCCTTGGAAGCGGACGGCTTCAGGCGAAGCACCTCTTCCAGTGCTGCCGCGTAGTTCTCCGCCAGCTTGGCCGCGTCGAAGGAGACCTTGCCGATGATGAAGTGCAGGTTGGCGTGCTTGTCGACGCGGAAGTCGATCTTGCCGCCCTTGATGTCGTTGACGGCCTTGGCGACGTCGTTCGTGACGGTGCCGGTCTTCGGGTTCGGCATCAGGTTGCGGGGTCCGAGGATCTTGCCCAGGCGGCCCACCTTGCCCATGAGGTCGGGGGTGGCAACGGCTGCGTCAAAGTCGGTCCAGCCGCCCTGGATCTTTTCGATCAGGTCGTCCGTGCCGACAAAGTCGGCGCCGGCGGCGATGGCGGCCTCGGCGCGGTCGCCGGTTGCGAAAACCAGGACGCGGGCGGTCTTGCCGGTGCCGTGGGGGAGGTTGACGGTGCCGCGGATCATCTGGTCCGCCTTGCGGGGGTCAACACCCAGGCGGAACGCGACCTCAACGGTGGCGTCGAACTTGGACGGGTTGGTGTCCTTGGCGAGCTTGATGGCCTCGAACGGTGCGTAAACCTTGTCCGCATCGATCTTGGCTACGGCTGCCTCATATGCTTTGCTGCGCTTTGCCATGCTGCTTGTTTCTCCTTGTGCAGTTGTGGTCGTAAGGACCGCGCGGGCCCTGCCACTACGTCCGCCGCCAGGCACCCGGGGGGCCGGCCGGCGTCGTTCTTGATGATGTTGGTGATGCTGTGGGGTCTCGACAGGCTCGACCCCGGGGTGTCCGAAGCCTAGGCCTCGACGGTGATGCCCATGGAGCGGGCGGTGCCGGCGATGATCTTCTCGGCGCCTTCGATGCTCGTGGCGTTGAGGTCGACCAGCTTCTGCGTGGCGATCTCGGTGACCTGTGCCTTGGTCAGCTGGGCAACCTTGACGGTGTGGGGGGTGGCTGAACCCTTGGCGACGCCGGCAGCCTTCTTGATCAGCTCGGCAGCCGGCGGGGTCTTGGTGATGAAGGTGAAGGAGCGGTCTTCGTAAACCGTGATTTCAACCGGGATGACGTTTCCGCGCTGGGATTCCGTGGCGGCGTTGTAGGCCTTGCAGAATTCCATGATGTTGACACCGTGCTGGCCAAGCGCGGGACCGATCGGAGGTGCCGGGTTGGCGGCGCCTGCCTGGATCTGCAGCTTGATAAGGCCGGTGACCTTTTTCTTGGGAGCCAATGTAGGGTCCTTCTCTCAATAACTTTCCTTCGACGACGGAGCGCGTCCAAGGTGGGTGGCCGGATGGCGTCCGGCCGGACACTGCGCGGCCGCCAAGCAAGCGGCCGTCCAGCGAAATCAGTGGTCCAACTAGATCTTGGTGACCTGGTTGAAGGCGAGCGTGACAGGGGTTTCGCGCTCGAAGATGGAGACCAGCACAACCAGCTGCTGGGATTCGGGCTTGATCTCGGAGATCGTGGCGGAGAGGGTCTCGAACGGGCCGTCCTTGACGATGACGGCCTCGCCGACCTCAAAGTCGATTTCCGCGTCGGCGGGGAGGTGGCGCAGCGGAACGCCGGTTTCCTCGGCCTGCTGCTCCTCGAAGACGGGGGCCAGCATGGAGAAGACCTCGTCCAGGCGCAGCGGGACCGGGTTGTGGGCGTTGCCCACGAAGCCGGTGACGCCGGGGGTGTGGCGGACAACGCCCCAGGAGGCGTCCGTCAGGTCCATGCGGACCAGGACATAGCCGGGAATGCGCACGCGGTTGACAACTTTTCGCTGGGCATTCTTGATCTCCACGACTTCTTCCATGGGGACCTGGACTTCGAAGATGTAATCTTCCATGTTCAGCGACAGGCTGCGGGACTCGAGGTTGACCTTCACGCGGTTTTCGTAGCCGGCGTAGGAGTGGATGACGTACCAGTCCCCCTCCTGGCGGCGCAGCTTGGCCTTGAATTCCTCGGCGGGGTCCACTTCCGGTTCGGCCGCCCCCGCGTCCCCGTCCGCTTCGGACACGGCAGCCCCGTCCTCGGATTCGGCTGCTTCTTCGGCTGCCGGGGTGTCCGTGGCTTCTGCGGGATCCGCAGCGGCGGCGTCGTCCATGGATGCATCAAGGTCAGCACTGATGGCAGCATCAGCAACCACAGTGTCCTGGTCCTGCTCACTGTACGTTGCCTCGGGCTCCTGCTCAGACACGAATTTCCTGCTTTCCTGGTGCGTTACTTAAATGGCTCAAACCGTCCCCCGTGTTCCAAGACACTATCGGGGCCGGCCAAAGTTGAGCGTTTAGTGCTCGACGTTTACGTTTCCGCCAAAGACCCAAAGCACGAGCTTTCCGAATCCCAGGTCCAGGACGGTAACAATACCCATCACGATGATAACGAACACGAGCACAACCGCGGTGTAGTTGAGCAACTCCTTGCGAGTGGGGGTGACAACCTTCTTCATTTCGCCGATGACCTGGCGCAGGAAAATGGCTATGCGTGCAAAGATGCCGGGACCCTTCGGCTTGGCGTTCTTCTTGGCGGGGCGGCCATTGGAGCGGCTTGCCGCGGTTTCGGTCACCATTGCCTCACTCATCATTAGTTGAAAAACACGCGAGCCCGCGCGGGCGGACCGTGTCATGTGCTTGTGTTCGCCAGGCTGGGCGGGGCTTGTCCGCGGCCTTTCCCGTTATCCCGGAATTGCCGCGGACCAAACCCGCTGTGCCTTGACGCAGGGCAGACAGGACTCGAACCTGCAACCTGCGGTTTTGGAGACCGCTGCGCTACCAATTGCGCCACTACCCTATGAAACTAACTGTTGTGCAACCCGGTGGATCGCACCGGAGCCGAAGGCCATGAAATAACTTACAGTCTTGGGCGGCCGTTTCCAAACCGTCGCAAGGCGTGCACCATCATGGTGTTTCAACACCGGTTGTCCATTCTACGCATTGTTGCCCGCCACGTCGAACCGGGGGCCGGATGCGCCTAAAGTAGGGGGTGGGGCCTGCACACGTCAACGGCCCCGCCGTGTCCCCGATGAGTTCCCGTCGAGTCCCGCCACCAAGGACCCCTGCGGGCCCGCCTTTCGAGAGAGAGTACAGAAGATGTCTGCCAACGTGAGCGCCGACCAAGCCGCCGCACGCCGGGTTTCGGCCCGCATCGCCGCCATTGCCGAATCCGCCACCCTGGCAGTGGATGCCAAGGCCAAGGCCCTCAAGGCTGCCGGCCGCCCCGTCATCGGCTTCGGCGCCGGCGAACCGGACTTCCCCACCCCGGACTACATTGTGGAAGCTGCCATCGCCGCGGCCCGCCAGCCCAAGTTCCACCGCTACTCCCCCGCGTCGGGGCTGCCCGAGCTGAAGTCGGCCATCGCCGCCAAGACGCTGCGTGATTCCGGCTATGCCGTGGAGCCTTCCCAGGTGGTGGTCACCAACGGCGGCAAGCAGGCCGTGTACGAATCCTTCGCCACGCTGTTGGACCCGGGGGACGAGGTCATTGTCCCCACCCCGTACTGGACCACCTACCCCGAGGCGATCCGGCTTGCCGGCGGCGTGCCCGTGGAGGTCTTCGCCGGCCCCGAACAGGGCTACCTGGTCACCGTGGACCAGCTCGAGGCGGCGCTCACCCCGCGCACCAAGGTCCTGCTGTTCGTCTCCCCGTCGAACCCCACCGGCGCCGTGTATTCCCCGGAACAGACCCGCGAGATCGGCCAGTGGGCGGCCGCCAAGGGGCTGTGGGTCATCACGGATGAAATCTACGAACACCTGACCTACGACGGCGTGCCGTTCACCTCGATTGCCACTGCCGCCCCGGAGCTGGGCGACCGCGTGGTGGTCCTGAACGGTGTGGCCAAGACCTATGCCATGACCGGATGGCGGGTGGGCTGGATGATTGCCCCGGCCGACGTGGCCAAGGCCGCCACCAACATGCAGTCCCATGCCACCTCCAACGTGGCCAATGTCTCCCAGATGGCCGCCCTGGCCGCCGTCTCCGGCCCGCTGACGGCCGTGGAGGACATGAAGGTGGCCTTTGACCGCCGCCGCAAGGCCATGGTTTCGGCCCTCAACGCGATAGACGGCGTGGAGTGCCCCACCCCGCACGGCGCGTTCTACGCCTACGCCGACGTCCGCGCCCTGCTCGGCCGTGACATTGGCGGCGTCCGCCCGGCCACGTCCGCCGAACTGGCAGCGCTCATCCTGGACAAGGCCGAGGTTGCCGTGGTTCCCGGCGAGGCGTTCGGCCCCAGCGGCTACCTGCGCCTCTCCTACGCCCTGGGCGACGACGACCTGGCCACCGGCGTCGGACGTCTCCAGGAATTCCTCGGCACCGCCAAGTAGGCGGGCCGGACTAGAGCAGGCGGCGGTCGGCGGCCCAGCGGGTGAGTTCGTGGCGGGAGGAGAGCTGCAGCTTGCGCAGCACGGCGGAGACGTGGGTTTCCACCGTCTTGATGGAGATGAACAGCGCCTTTGCCACCTCCTTGTAGGAGTATCCGCGGGCGATCAGGCGCATGACCTCCAATTCGCGGGCGGAGAGCTTGTCCAGCTCGTCCTCCACGGCCACCTCGGCGGTGCCGAAGGCATCCAGGACGAAGCCGGCCAGCCGGGGCGAGAAGACGGCGTCTCCCCCGGCGACCCGCCGGACGGCGTCGGAAATTTCGTGCCCGGAAATGGACTTGGTGACGTAGCCGCGGGCGCCGGCACGGATCACCGAGACCACATCCTCGGCGGAGTCGGAGACGCTCAGCGCCAGGAACTTCACCTGCCCCGGCAGCCCCGAACAGCCCGCAATCACCTCACGTCCGCCCTGGCCGCGGCCGCCGGGCAGGTGGACGTCCAGCAGCACCACGTCCGGGGTGTGGGCGGAGACCGCGGCAATGGCCTGTTCCACCGTGGCCGCCTCCGCCAGCACGTGGATGTCCGCGGCAAGATCGGCCTTCAGCCCCGAGCGGAAGATCGCGTGGTCGTCCACCACCACAACCCTGATGGGCTGTCCTGTCCCCGTCATTTCACGTCCTTTGTCATTTCTTGTCCCCACCGTTGGTGGCCTTGCCGTTTCCGGCCGGCGCGTCGGCCTGCGCCGGCCTGGCCGGCAGGTGCAGGCGCACCTCCGTGCCTTCCGTTGAGCTAATGATCTCAGCCGTGCCGCCGTTGCGCTGCATCCGGCCGACGACGGACTCCCTGACTCCCAGCCTGTCCGGCGGCACGGCGCCGGGATCGAAGCCGGCGCCCCTGTCCTTGACGAAAACGTCGACGCCGGACCCGGCCGCCTCCACGTACACGGACACCGCCGTTCCGCCGTGCCGGACTCCGTTGAGCACGGCCTCGCGGGTGGCCTGGGCCAGGGCCCGCGTGGCCTCGTCCAGTTCGGCGTCGCCCACGCTCACCACCTCCACGGGCAGCCCGTGCAGGTCTTCCACCTCGGCACAGGCGGCTTGGATGCCAGCCACGAGCTTCCCCGGGTCCTTGCCTTCGTCCTGGTAGATCCAGCTGCGTAGTTCCCGCTCCTGGGCCCGGGCCAGCCGGCTGACATCCTGCGGTGAGTCGGCCCGCTTTTGGATCAGGGCCAGGGTCTGGAGGACGGAGTCGTGGAGGTGCGCGGCAATTTCGGCCCGCTGGGTTTCGCGGATGCGCCCGGCCCGTTCATTTTGAAAGTCACGCCAAAATTTGAGCGCCCACGGGGCCAGCACCAGCCCGACGCCGGCCAGGACCGCCAGGGAGGCGACCACGGAGGCCCACACCAGCGCCCATGACCCCGAGCCCGTCACGATGATCAGGACGCCTGCCACCACCAGGACAATTCCTGCGGCGAACCGGGCGATCGACCAGGGCGTGTCCATCTTGGCCGCGTTGAGCAGGCCCACGCGGCGGGTGGCATCGAGCTGCATCCAGGCCAGGACGGCGCCGGCGGAAATCACGCCGAGGGGCACCACGGTCCCCAGGTCAAGGTTCACGCCTGTCCTCGCGCTGAACAGGACCAAGGCGAGGACCACCAGGGCTCCGCCGATGAGGATTTCCCGCAGTCCCACCGAAGCGCCTCTCGGCGCCGAAGCACTCCCGGCCGCGGGGGCTCCCCCGCCGGCACGGATCCCCCCGGCCGGTGCCGGGCGGAACAGCTTCAGGCGGGGGGCGCCGTCGTCGGCCGGCTGCGGCGTACCGGAAGGGTCGTCGTCGCCGGCCAGAGGGACCAGGATCCACAGCCACGCGTAGAAGACCAGACCGGCGCCGAACAGGAAGCAGGAGCCGGCCATGACGGCCCGGACCGTGCCCACGCGCAGGCCGAGGTGCCCGGCCAGGCCCGCACAGACCCCTGCCACCATGCGCTCCGGGGACCGGTACATCTTTACGCTCATGGTTCAATCCAAGCACGGCCCGGCCCCGGCGGCGGGATTGCAAGGGTTGCTTCAGGGTTGATTCAGAGTCACCCCGGATGGCGGGCGCCTGCCCTGGCACGACACGATTGAACCATGAATGACAGCCATGAAGACCAACAGCCCGGGCCGGCACCTGAACCGGCCCCCAACGACAAGCCTGGGCCGGCCGCCGGGTCCGAGGCCGGACACGACCGGCAGCAGCCGCCACCCAATGAACCGACATTTGGCCCGGGGCCCGAACCGCAGCGCAGCGCCCGCCCCTTCGTCTGGCTGCGGTCCCTCGGCGTCCGCCGCGGGAGCAGCCGCTGGGTGGGCGGGGTGTGCAGCGGCCTGGCGGACAAGTGGGGCATCGACCCGGTGATCGTGCGCGGACTGGCCGTGGTCCTGACGCTCATTTTCGGCATCGGCCTGCTGGCCTATGGCGTCGCCTGGGCGCTCCTCCCCGAGCCCGACGGCCGCATCCACGTGGAGCAGGTGGCCCGCGGCCACTGGTCCACGGGCATGACGGGCGCGGCGATTGCAACCTTCTTCGGATTGGCGGGCCCCGGGCAGAGCGTCGCCTGGAACTGGCATGGCGGCTGGTTCCCCTGGCCCGTGCTGTGGGTGGCGGCGATCGTTTGCTGCGTGGTCTGGGCCATAAACCGCGGCAAGGAAGGCCGGTCCGCCACGGGCCGGCCCCCGCGGCAGCAGTACTTCGGCGCACCCGCTGCACCGGGCGTGGCCGGCCATTCCCAAGACCATGTGCCGGCCCCCGCGGCAGGTCCGTACGGTCCGGTGCCGTTCCCCGCCGGCCGGCCCGGCTCCGGCGACCATCCCGCGGAACCGCTTGACAGCCGCACAGCCGCCTGGACCGGGCCGCTCGGCGCCCCCGGCCCCGTGGCCCTTCACGCCAGGCCGCGCCTGGGCGCCGCGGCCAGCCTGCTCTCGCTCGGCCTGGCCGTCATGGTCGGCGCCCTGGTGCTGATCCTCAATGCATCCGGCGTCCTGGACCTGCACGGCTACCAGGCCCCCGCGGCCGCCGCCGCAGCAGCGATCACGGCAGGCCTGGCCATCATGGCTTCCGGCCTCCGCGGCCGCACGGCGGGTGGCGTCGGCACCTTTGCCGCGGCTGCCCTCGTGTTTGCCGGACTGCTGAGCATGGTCCCCCTGCATGCGCCGTGGACGTCCATGGCACATCAGTCCTGGGCCCCCGCCACCGCCAGCGCGGCCCAGGACGGCTTGTCCGTGGCCATGGCTGACGCCAGCATCGACCTGACCGGACTCGACGCCGGCACCGCACCGGGCGGCGACCTCCAGATCCCGGTGAACGTGATTGCCGCCAAGGCCGTGGTCAAGGTCCCCGAAAGCATCCCCGTCACGATCAAGAGCGAGCTTGTGGCCTCCAGCCTTGAAGTGCAGGGGCAGCCTGGCACCGACGGCAAGGCCGTGGTGCAGGCAACCACGACCCAGGTCAATCCCGGCAAGACAGGCAACGGGCTGGTGGTCACCCTGCAAGGCGCGGCCGCCAAGATCACCATCGTCCCCGTGGCCGGCAAGTAGCCGGCCGAAACGGTCCAACAGAGCAATGGGAGAAAACAGCATGAACAACCCAACGGAATCACTGGAATTTCCCGACGCGCCGAAGGGCGGAGCCGGGGACGCCGGCCCCGGCGCCTCCCGCGCAATGGACACGGCGCCGGCCGCAACGCGCCTCCCGGTGAGAGTAGGCACCGTGGTGTGGGGTGCCGTCGTTGTCGCCATTGGGCTGCTGGTCCTGGCCACGCGGCAGGCGGGCCTTCACCTGGACACCGGCCAGGCCGCCATGTGGCTGCTCTTGGGCGCAGGCCTGGCCATGGTGGCCGGCGGGGCGGTCAACGTACTGCGCAAAAAGTAGGGCAAAAAGTAGGGCCCGGGCCGCCTGTCCAGGGGCGGCCCGAAGTTGCCCCCGTCACACGAGCGTCTAGAATGTCCAAGAGAGGAGCTCAACGGTGCGCTCAAACCACACTGACTCCACTCCCCGAAGGACCCATACCCATGAAGATTGGAATTCTGACCAGCGGCGGCGACTGCCCCGGACTCAACGCGGTGATCCGCGGCGTCGTACTCAAGGGCATCAAGAGCTACGGCCACGAATTCGTCGGCTTCCGTGACGGCTGGCGCGGCGTGGTGGAGGGCGACATCATGGACCTGCCCCGCCAGATGGTCCGGGGCATCTCCAAGCAGGGCGGGACCATCCTGGGCACCTCCCGCACCAACCCCTTTGAGGGCAAAGGCGGCCCCGAGGTCATCAAGGCGCACCTGGACCGGCTGGGCATTGAGGCAATGATCGCCATTGGCGGGGAAGGCACGCTGGCTGCGGCCCGCCGCCTCACCGACGCCGGGCTGAAGATCGTGGGTGTGCCGAAGACGGTGGACAACGACCTCGACGCCACCGACTACACCTTCGGTTTTGACACGGCCGTCCAAATCGCCACGGAGGCCATCGACCGCCTGCGGACCACGGGCGAATCGCACCACCGTTGCATGATCGCCGAGGTCATGGGACGCCATGTCGGCTGGATTGCCCTGCACGCCGGCATGTCCACGGGAGCCCACGCCATCCTGATCCCGGAGCAAAAGACCAGCATGGACCAGATTGTTGAATGGGTGCAGGAAGCCCATGACCGCGGCCGCGCACCCCTCGTGGTGGTGGCTGAGGGCTTTGTGCCGGACCACCAGGACTCCGCGCACTCCGAACGCGGCCTGGACACGTTCGGCCGCCCCCGGCTCGGCGGCATCGGCGAGCAGCTGGCCCCCGAGATCGAGGCCCGCACCGGCATTGAAACCCGGGCCACGATCCTGGGCCACATCCAGCGCGGCGGCGTCCCCTCCAGCTTCGACCGCGTGCTGGCCACCCGGCTGGGCATGGCCGCCGTCGACTCCGTCGTGGAAGGGCGCTGGGGCACCATGGTCTCCCTAAAGGGGACGGAAATCGAGCATGTCCCGTTTGAGGCGGCGCTGGGCAACCTGAAGACCGTCCCGCAGCACCGCTATGACGAGGCCGCCATCCTGTTCGGCTGAGCCCACGCGCCCGAGGGGCCACGGCCGGCGCCCCGGCGCCGGGCGGGGAGGGCGTGGGTGGGGCCACGCGCCCGAGGGGCCACGGCCGGCGCCACGGCCGGCGCCCCGGCGCCGGGCGGGGAGGGCGTGGGGACTAGCCTTGATGCATGACCTTTGACCTGAGTTCGGCGCCCATCGTCCGGCTGGCCTGGGAACGGCACCTGGGCTTGCCCGCCGATTCACTTGTGGCCGGTTCGTCCGGCGGACGCATCACACAATCCGACGATTCGGGCTCGCTTTCCTTCCTGCGGCTCTGGGACCAGGGGGTCCTGACCGGCCCCGCCGAACTGCTCCGGGCTGCGGAAGCCTACAGCGACGACGAACTAAGCGACCACGCCACCATGCTCCGTCTCAGCCGTGGCCTTGGCGGGCGCGGCTGCGGCACGCAGGCGCTCTACTACGCCGACGACCTCCGCCTGAAGCAGCCGGAAGGAACCGTCATGGTCTCCCACGGCAATCCGGAGGCCGTGGCACTCGAGGCGCTGTGCCCGCCCGACGACGTCAACGACGTCGGGCTCTCCGGCCTCCCGCACAAGTTCACGGTGATGGATTCCGAAGAGCCCGGTGGCGGCCCGCTCGCCTGCGCCGCCTACGCCGAGTTCGCCGGGATGTTGGCGCAGCTGGGCACGCTGGTGCCGCCGAAGTTCCGGCGCAGGGGCCTGGGCAGGCGGGCCACCGAAATCGCCGCCCACGAGGCACTGGCCACCGGCCTGATTGCCCAGTGGCGCGCGGACGTCAACAACGCAGGCGCCCACGCACTGGCCATCTCAACCGGCTTTAGTGTGGCCGGCTTACAGACTTCGGTTGCCCTTCAGCCCCGTCAAAGTCCGCATAAATAGCGTCCACGGCCCGCGGCTTGGCGAAGAGGATTGCCATCACGCCGCCCACCAGGACCACCAGGGCCGGCAGGACCATGGACTGCCCCATGGCCGTAGAGAAGCCTGCACGAAGGAATTCGGGAAGCTGGCCGCTGGCACCGGCGGCACCCTGCGGGGCACCAGCGGGCATCTCGGCAGCCAGCCGTGCACCGATCAGGGCGGCTATGGCTGCCGAACCCAGCACCGAGCCGATCTGCCGGGTCGTGTTGTAGATTCCGGCGCCGGCGCCCGCCTCCCGCGGACCAAGGTTTCGGGTGGCTGTTGTTGACAGCGGCGCCCAAATCCCGGAGCTGGCAATGCCAAGCAGTCCGCTGGGCAGCAGGAACAGCCAGATCGGCGTGTCGGCATTCATCAGGGACGACGTCCACAGCAGGGAAACCGCCATCAGGATGAAGCCCGTCAGTGCCACGTAGCGCGGGTTGACGATGTCCACCAGCCTGCCCACAAACGGTGCCAGGACGCCGGAAAACAGTGCCATGGGGACCATCATCAGGGCCGATTGCGTCGGCGACATGCCACGCACCAGCTGGTAGTAGAAGAACAGCGGCAGGCTCATGGCAGTGACCGTGAAACCCATGGTGGTGATGGCTGCGTTGGCGAGGGAGAAGTTGCGCACCTTGAACAGGTGCAGCGGCACCAGCGCCTCCCCCTTCGTCACTGCCTGCCAGACAATGAACAGGCCAAGGAACACGATCCCGGCGATGATCAGCCCCCACACCGAGATGGGGCCGGCAATGGTCCCCCAGTTGTACTTTTCGCCTTCCTGGATGCCGAAGACCAGCATGAACAGGCCGATGGAACTCAGCGCCACGCCCAGGAGGTCAAACTTGTGGTCGTGCGTCGCCAGGGTCGGCACAAGGCGCCAGGCCATGATGAACGCCACCACGCCCACCGGCACGTTGACAAAGAAGATCCATTCCCAGCCCAGCCCGTCCACCAGCACGCCGCCCAGGATGGGGCCCACCAGCATGGCGACGCCGGCCGTGGCGCCCCACAGGCCCATGGCGGGCCCGCGCTTGTCGGGGGCGAAGATGCGGGTGATCACGGCCATGGTCTGCGGCGTCATCAATGCCGCACCGAAACCCTGCACCGCGCGGGCCAGGATCAGCATGCCGATGCTGCCGGAGAGCCCGCACCACAGCGAGGCCAGGGTGAACACGCTCAGGCCGATCAGGTACAGGCTCTTGGGGCCGTACTTGTCACCGAGCCGGCCGGTGACAAGCAGCGGCACGGCGTAGGCCAGCAGGTAGGCGCTGGTCACCCAGATGACGGAGTTGATGTCCGTGTGCAGGCCTTCCATGATCTTCGGGTTGGCCACCGAGACGATGGTCGAGTCGACCAGGATCATGAAGAAGCCCAACACGAGCGCCCATAACGCGGGCCACGGTTTTGCGACGGTTTCCATGCAATGTTCCTTAAGGTTCGGTTGAAGCCGTTGTGTTGAAGGTTTCGGCCAGCCGCCAGGGCAGCGCACCGGCGGCGATGTCTGCGGACAGCTGGCGGATCCAGGCCAGTTCCGCTTCCGTCATGGCCTGCTGATACAAAAGTTCCAGCCAATACTGTTCCGGCACGCCCTTGGCCTGTGCCCCCTGCACGTCCGCCGCCAGCTCGGCGAGGCGGGCAGCCAGCGCCTCCATGCGTGTGCCCAGCAGTTCAAGCACGACGGCGGCCGGCAGGTTGTGTGCCTCGGCCACCGCCTGGGGGAAGCTGGGGTACTCGGCAGCCGGGCGTCCCAGCAGTTCCTTGAGCCGGGCTTCCAGGGCCTCACGCCCCGCCGGCAGGATCGCATAAGTGGTGCGTTCCGGGCGGTTGCCCTCCCGCTCGGTGCCAACCGCCTTGACAAGGTCGGCCGCGGCGAGCCTGCCCACCGTGTGGTACAGGGTGCCCGGCTTGACCTTCACCAGCCGGTCTTCGCGCCGGTGGATGAGCAGCTGGTACATCTCGTAGGGGTGCATGGGACGTTCGGCCAGCAGCCCCAGTGCCGCCACGCCGAGGGGTGTGAGGTGCTTCTCTCCCGTCATGCCTGCCGTCCTTCGCCCATTTAGTCCCCAAGAATTATTCCACGTGGACTATATGGAGAACAACATCGTCCCCCGGTTTGTTCCGTGGTGGTGTCCGGGGCCGGGAACGGCCCGCCCTACCTCGGTGCGCGCAGGAAACCGGTGGCGCGACCGACCACCTGGCCGGCGTCGGTGGCCACAATGGTTTCCTGGGCGGCCGTGTACTTTTCGCCGGCGTCGTCCACCACGAGCGCGGCGTCGGGGTCCACGGTGCGCTTGATCAAGGCCAGGGCGATGGGACCCATTTCATAGTGTTGTGCCACGCTGGTCACGACGCCCACCTTGCGCTCGCCCGCGAACACCCCGCTGCCCGGGGCCGGGATGGTGTGCTGGGATCCGTCCAGCTGGAGGAAGACGAGGCGGCGCGGCGGGTGGCCCAGGTTGTGGACGCGCGCCACCGTTTCCTGGCCCTTGTAGCACCCCTTGGCCAGGTGCACCGCCGTGCGCAGCAGGTCCAGTTCGTGGGGAATGGATTTGTCGTCGGTCTCTGCCCCGCGGCGCGGGCGCCAGGCGGCAATTCGCAAAGCCTCCGCCGCCCAGGCACCGGCCAGCGGCCGGGTGCCCACCGTGGCAACCAGGTCCGCGGCAGGGACCAGGTATTCGTGCCAGGGACGTTCCAGCCCGGGGTGGGCACCCTCTTCGACGGCGGCGTAACTCCAGCCGCCGGCGCCGATGTGCGGCCAGGGGTCGGTCCACACCACGAGTCCGTCCCATTCGGGGACCTCCACCACGGATCCCAGCACGGCCCAGCCTGCCGAGACATCCGTCACGTCGACCCGCAGCATGAACTTCATGGAGGTCAGCCATTCGGCCAGCGGCGCAGCCTCCCCGGCCTCCACAACCAGCCACGTGGTCCCCCCGTCGTCCACCACGCGGGCGTCGAATTCGATCCGCCCCTGCACGCTCAGCAGCAACAGCTCCGTGCCGGCCCCGGGGGCCAGGTGGGTGAGGCTTTGCGAGGAGAGCGTGTTCAGCCAGCTCAGCCGGTCCGGACCGGACACGGTGACCACGCCGCGGTGGGAAAGGTCCACGACGGCGGTCCCGGGCTTGCCAAGGTAGCCGGCCAGGAGGCGCTGTTCACGGAGGGGATCCCCGTAGTGTGCCGCCACCCCGGCATCCAGGCCGCCGGCCTGCACGGCGCCATGGCGGTTCAGCAGGGGACTCAAATAACTCATAACGTTTCCAACGCCTTCCGTGATACGCCTATTCCAGCCACCCTCGACGCCGGCGGTCGCCGATGCAGCCCACAGCGGGGCCGGGATTTATTACGCTGTTAAGCGACCTTGTGCAGGGCTGCGGAGGCGTGGGCTTCGAGGGACTTGCCCTGGGCGGCAACATCCCAGCGCCAGAAAAGGTCGCCGTTGACCAGGCCGAAGATGCGGGTGGCCGCCGTGTAGGCCTTGGCCCCGGCGTGCCGCATGACGGCGTCGGTGGAGAGCTGGATCTGCGGTCCCTTGATGCTGCCGTAGTACAGCTCGGAGATGCCGCCGGGGTGGACAATGCCAGCCATGATGTCAAAGCCGCCGTCGGCATTGCGCAGGGCCTCGACGTCGTCGGCCGTCCGCAGTGCGGGCACAATGTCGGCGGGGACCATGCCGGGGCCGCCGTCGGCGTCGTTCATGGGGCGGTCAAGCTGCCAAAAGCCCATTTCCACGGACAGGGGGCGCAGGATGGTGCCGTCCTCGTCCGTGAGCCAGGATTCGGCCGTGTACCGCAGGTACGGCAGCCCGTTGGCGCTGAACGTGGCGGTTTGGGTGAAGTGTTCGTCGTCCGCCTCACCGGATCCCAGCCGGCCGCGTCCCGTCCAGGTGCCCAGCAGCCAGGACAGCGGGACCAGTTCGGGTGTCAGGTCCGTGGGGATTTCAATGGCCATGGCGGCCTACTGCTGGCCCTTGAAGAGGCGCCACACCACCATGACGGCGAACCAGGCCATGGTGAGTCCGGCGAGGACCAGCAGGCAGATGAAGAAAATTTCCAGGGAAAGTACGCTCATGGAGCCATCCTATCGTGATCTTTTGGCGCTCAGGTCAACAGCAGTTTTTCCATGAAATACACCAGGGCGCCGAGCGCAAGGACCGGTGCCGCCGCCGCGGCCAGGCCTCCCGCAACATTGGGAACAGGCCCCGAGAGGGTGCGCAGGCGGTGGAAGCTGGCAATCACGGCCGCCACGAGCGCCCCGATCACGGCGGCAGGCACAATCCGCAGCTCGGAGACGAGCAGTGCCGCGAGCGGGCCGGCCAAGGCGGCCAGGACAATGGCCAGCGGCGCCAGGACCCTGTCCGGCCAGGGCAGCATGCCAATGACCAGGGCCACCCCCGCACCCGTGGCGGCAACCACGGTCATGCCGGGCTCGCCAAGGAAGCGGTAGGAGGAGACCCAGCCGGCGGCAAACCCGGCGATCAGGACGCCGGCCCCCGCACCCAGGGTGGACTCGAGCCGGTGTTCCTGGCCCGCGCCCCTCAGGAGCTGCACCACCATGACCGCGCCGAAGCCGAAGGCAATGAACACCGGCGTCCAGACCAGAAAGTTGGCATCGCGGGTCAGCCCGCCGGCCAGGGCCGCCCCTGCGCCGCTGAGGGCGATCACGGCACCCAGGGTCTTCTTCGCCGGAATGCCCAAATACTGCGGCCAGCCGTAGCCAAAACCAACGGAAAGCACCACGGCCACACCCACTGTCCAGCCCAGCCCCAAGGAGTGCCCGGCGACGATGGCTGCGAGCGCAACGATTCCAACAAGTCCGGCTATTGATGACTTCACACATCAATCCTGCCCTACTCTGGCGGTACACTGTGGAACAACCCCTGCCCCGGTGCGTTGTGCCACTGGCGCCGCTGCCCTGGCCCACGGTGCGATCAACCGGTCCCGGGGGTGACCGGTGGTTCATCGCTCAAAGATGCGCTTATCTACGCACTTTGGAGGAAGTCATGTCGCAGATCTTAATGCTGACCAACAACCAGGGCAGTTCCGTGGACGTCCTGCCTGCCTTGGAACTGCTCAGCCACTCGATCCACATCCTGCCCGCCGTCCCCACTGCCCTGCTGGACGCCAGGCCGACCGACCTGATCATGGTCGACGCACGCAAGGACCTGGCCGGCTCCCGGTCCCTGACCCAGTTGCTGCGTGCGACAGGCATCAGCGTGCCCCTGCTGCTGGTCCTGACGGAAGGCGGCATGGCCGCCGTCACGGCGTCGTGGGCGGCGGATGACGTCATTCTCGATTCAGCCGGTCCCGCGGAGGTGGAGGCGCGCATCCGGCTGGCCCTGACGCGGGTCTCCGACGCCGAGGACTCGGTGCACCAGGAAATCCAGGCCGCCGGCGTGGTGATTGACGAGGACAGCTACACGGCACGGGTCCATGGCAAGGCGCTGAACCTGACCTACAAGGAATTTGAGCTGCTGAAGTACCTGGCGCAGCATCCGGGCCGCGTCTTCACCCGTGCGCAGCTGTTGAATGAAGTCTGGGGCTATGACTATTACGGGGGCACCCGCACCGTCGATGTCCACGTCAGGCGCCTGCGTGCCAAGCTCGGCTCGGACCACGAGAGCCTGATCAGCACGGTCCGCAACGTCGGCTACCGCCTCACCATTGCCAACATGCCCGACGACGAACTGGCCGGGGCGTAACACAACACGCCACTCCGGGGCCGCGGCCGGCGGCGCCCCGGACGGCTGGCGCCAACATGAAAAAGGCCCGCTCCGTCATGGAGCGGGCCTTCGCCGTGGTGGAGGACATACGGGTCGAACGTATCGAGGACACCCCACTGGTGCATCCCCCTCGCAGTTGCTGCCCTCAAACTCTAGGGCAGCACCGGCGCCCATGGCAAACCGCCACACCCGTCCGGGCACCGGCTGGAGCGGATGCATGCCGGGTGCCCGCCGGATGGCCGTCGCCTGTCCACGGTGTGGCACCGGCATCCCGCAGGCGTCCGCAGCGCACGGGACATAAACCCAGCCGCCCCCACCCCATATCGTCTAGGCTGTGGTCATGAGCCCCGCAAAGACTGGCAGCTGGCCCGTGACAGTGGTCCCGGGCACCCCCGAACCCGACGTCCTGCACGACATCCTCGACCTGGTCGGCGATGCCGAGGACGAGGACGGCAATCCGCCGTTTTCCGAGCAGACCCTGGTGGAATTGAAGGCCCGGCAGGCCGGCCCGCATTCCGTCCTGGTCCTGCTGACCTATGCCCCAGAGGAGAATTCACCAACGGAAGGCGAAGACCTGGCGGGCGTGGCCGTCGTCGTGCTTGACGGCGGTGAGGGCGTCCTGGAGATTGCCGTGCACCCCAACTACCGCAACGAGGGCGTCGGCTCGATGCTGCTGGACAAGCTGGTGGAGGTCCGCGGGCTTCAGGGCATCCGGGCGTGGTCGCATGGGGACCACGAGGCGGCGGCGGACCTGGCCGCCAGCTACGGCTACCGTGCCATCCGTGAACTGTGGCGCATGCGCCTGGTGCGCCGGGCACCGGAGCCCGCCGCGGAGCCGCACCGCCCCCAGCTGCCCGACGGCGTGACCTTGCGGACCTTTGTGCCCCACCAGGACGAGGCCGCCTGGCTGTCGGCCAACGCCGCAGCCTTCGCCCACCACCCCGAACAGGGCGCGCTGACCCTTGAGGACCTCCAGGCCCGCATGGCCGAGCCGTGGTTTGATCCGGCCGGCTTCTTCCTGGCCGTGGACGGCTCCGGGGCGATCCTGGGCTTCCACTGGACCAAGGTCCATCCGGGGCGCGCGGGGCAGTCCCCCATGGGCGAGGTCTATGTCGTGGGTGTGACGCCGGCCGCCCAGGGCATGGGCCTGGGCAGGGTGCTGACCAGCCAGGGGATCGACTACCTGCAGGCGCAGGGGCTGCGGGCCATCATGCTGTACGTGGACGCCGACAACGAGGCAGCCGTGGCGCTGTACCGGAAGCTGGGCTTCACCAAGTGGGATTCCGACGTCATGTACGGCCCCGTCTCCCCCTCCTGACCGGCACATGGAACCTTGCTGCGCGCACTGCCCAGGCCCGCCGGGGGCTTGTAGTGTTGGAACAAAGCAGCACCAACTTTGAGGATTTATCGATGAAGCGCGAATACAAGGGACCGGTGCAGACCTCGGCGTCGCTGAACGGGGAACGTTTCGGTTCCGGCGAGATGCCCGCCGTGCGCGCCACGCAGGACCGGATCGACATCCCCGAGTTTGAGCCGAACCTTCTGCCGGCGGGCGACATCAGCCCCGACCGCTTCCTGGACCGGGAGCTGAGCTGGCTGGCGTTCAACGCCCGCGTCCTGGAACTGGCCGAGGATCCGGAGCTTTACCTGCTCGAACGGGTGAATTTCCTGTCCATCTTCGCCTCCAACCTCGATGAATTCTTCATGGTTCGGGTGGCCGGGCTGAAGCGGCGCATCGCCGCCGGCCTGGCCGTGCCGTCCCCCGCCGGGCTGAGCCCCATCGAGGTCCTGGAACACATCAGCGAGGAAGCGCACAAGCTGCAGGCGCGCCACGCCCATGTCTTTGCCAGCCAAATCCGCCCCGCCCTCGCCTACGAACACCTGCACCTGGTGCACTGGAACGAACTGGACGAGGCCGCCAAGGACCGGCTGAGCAAGATGTTCGCCGAAAAGATCTTCCCCATCCTCACCCCGCTGGCCGTGGACCCGGCCCACCCGTTCCCGTACATCTCCGGGCTCTCGCTGAACCTGGCCGTGGTGGTGCGCAACCCCGTCAGCGACAAGGAACTCTTTGCCCGCCTGAAGGTCCCGGACCTGCTCGAACGGCTGGTCTCCGTGGACGGCCCCCGCGCCGGGACCGTGCCCGGGCGCGTGGCCCGCTTCATTTCGCTCGAAGAAGTCATCGCCGAGCACCTCGACCAGCTCTTCCCCGGCATGGAGGTCATTGAGCACCACACCTTCCGGGTCACCCGCAACGAGGACCTTGAGGTGGAGGAGGACGACGCCGAGAACCTCCTCCAGGCGCTGGAGAAGGAACTGCTCCGCCGCCGGTTCGGCACGCCCGTCCGCCTGGAAGTGGCCACGGACATCGACCCGAACGTCCTGGCGCTGCTGGTGCGCGAACTCGACGTCGACGAGGCCGAGGTCTACAAGCTCCCGGCCCCGCTGGACCTGCGCGGGCTCTCCGTCATTGGGCACATTGACCGCAGCGACCTGCGCTACCCCAAGCACGTGGCCCACACCTCGCGGGACCTGAATGAATCAGAGACGGCGAAGGCCGCCAACGTGTTCGCTGCCATGCGCCGGCGCGACATCCTGCTCCACCACCCCTACGACTCCTTCTCCACCTCGGTGCAGGCGTTCCTGGAGCAGGCGGCCTCGGACCCCAAGGTCCGGGCCATCAAGCAGACCCTGTACCGCACCTCCGGAGACTCCCCCATCGTGGACGCCCTGGTCGACGCGGCGGAGGCCGGCAAGCAGGTGCTGGCCCTCGTGGAGATCAAGGCCCGCTTTGACGAGCAGGCCAACATCTCCTGGGCCAGGAAGCTGGAACAGGCGGGCGTGCACGTGGTGTACGGCATCGTGGGCCTGAAAACCCACTGCAAGCTGTCCCTGGTGGTGCGCCAGGAGCAGGACGGGCTGCGCCGCTACTGCCACATCGGCACCGGCAACTACCACCCGCGCACGGCCCGGTACTACGAGGACCTGGGCCTGCTGACGGCCGACAACCAGGTGGGCGAGGACCTGTCCAAGCTGTTCAACCAGCTCTCCGGCTACGCCCCCAAGTCCGAGTTTGAACGCCTGCTCGTGGCGCCGCGTTCGGTGCGTTCGGGCCTGATTGCCCGCATCGATGCCGAAATTGCCCACAAGAAGGCGGGCCTGCCGGCGCAGGTGCGCTTCAAGGTCAATTCCATGGTGGACGAGGCCATCATCGATTCGCTGTACCGCGCCTCCCAGGCCGGGGTGGACGTGGGCGTGGTGGTGCGCGGCATCTGCTCGCTGCGCCCGGGCGTTCCGGGGCTTAGCGAGAACATCACGGTCCGCTCCATTTTGGGCCGCTTCCTGGAGCATTCACGCGTGTTTACCTTTGCCAACGGCGGGAAGCCGGTGGTCTACATCGGTTCGGCGGACATGATGCACCGCAACCTGGACCGCCGCGTGGAGGCCCTGGTGCAGCTGTCCAACCCCGACCACATCGTGGAGGTCAACTCCCTCCTGGACCGCTACCTCGACGACCGCACATCCAGCTGGCACCTGGGCGAGGACGGCGAATGGACGCGCCACCACCTCGACGCCCAAGGCGATCCGCTCAGCGACGTCCAGTCCTGGCTGCTCGCCAGCCGTTCCCGACAGCGCTCCACCCTCCACCGTTGATGCGCAGCAGCGAGCATTTGGAGGACGTGGCAACCGACGGCACGGAAATTTCCGTGTACGCCGCCGGGGCGCTGTGCTGGCGGGTGAAGAAAAGGAAGCTGGAGCTCCTGCTCATCCACCGGCAGCGCTACGACGACTGGTCCTGGCCCAAGGGCAAGCTGGACAAGGGCGAAACGCTCGCGGAATGCGCGGTGCGCGAAGTCTATGAGGAAGTGGGGCTGCCCATCACCCTCGGCATCCCCCTGCCGTTCATCCGCTACGCCGTCAAGCCCGGCATCAAGGAAGTGCACTACTGGGCCTCCGAAGTGGACGACATGCCGCCCCTGCCCGACGGCAAGGAGGTGGACACGGCCGTCTGGTGCTCCCCCACCAAGGCGAGGGGCCTGCTGTCCAACCCGTCCGACGTCGAACCCCTGGACGCGCTGCTCGCCGCCCATGAGGCGGGTAGCCTGCAGACCTGGCCCCTGGTGGTGATCCGGCACGCCAAGGCCAAGCCCCGCTCGGCGTGGACCCGGGCCGAAGGCGAGCGGCCGCTGGCGGCCACCGGCAAGCGGCAGGCGCTCTACCTCCAGCGGCTGCTGATGGCCTGGCACCCGGGAAAGGTCATCACCAGCGGCTGGATGCGCTGCATTGCCACCATCTCCCCCTACGCCCAGGCCACAAAGGCCAAGGTCAAGGTGGTGCCGGCACTGACGGAAGCGGACCATAAGCGGAATCCGGACAAGGCCGCCGCAGCCGTTGAAAAGCTGCTCGCCAAGTCCAAGGCCGCGGCGCTCTGCACCCACCGGCCCGTGCTGCCGACTGTCCTGAAGACGCTGGCCACGCACATGGACGCACCGCTGGCGGCCACCCTCCCGCTGGGCGACCCGCACCTGGCCCCGGGCGAGGTCCTGGTGGCGCACGTGTCCGTCAGCGAGCCTGGACGCATCGTGGCCCTGGAGCAGCACCGGCCCTACGAGGACTGACGGCCGGGCACGTAGACTGGTGGGCGTGACTATCCTGACCCCGTATGAGGACATGCTCCGGGACGTGCTGGCCAACGGCACCCATAAATCGGACCGCACCGGCACCGGGACCCGCAGCGTTTTTGGCCGGCAGCTGCGCTTCGACCTTTCCGAGGGCTTCCCCCTCATCACCACCAAGCGGGTGCACTTCAAGTCCGTGGCCCTGGAGCTGCTGTGGTTCCTGCGCGGCGATTCGAACGTGCGCTGGCTGCAGGAGAACGGCGTGAAGATCTGGAACGAATGGGCGGACGACGACGGCGAGCTGGGCCCCGTTTATGGCGTCCAGTGGCGCTCGTGGCCCACGCCGGACGGCGAACACATCGACCAGATTGCCGCCGTGATGGAGTCGCTGCGCAGCAACCCCGATTCCCGCCGGCACATGGTCTCCGCCTGGAACGTGGGCGAGCTGAAAAACATGGCGCTGCCGCCGTGCCACGCGTTCTTCCAGTTTTACGTCGCCCCCACGGAAGACGGCCGCGGGAAACTCAGCTGCCAGCTGTACCAGCGCTCGGCCGACTCCTTCCTGGGTGTCCCATTCAACATTGCCTCCTACGCCCTGCTGACCATGATGGTGGCGCAGCAGCTGGACATGGAGCCGGGCGAGTTCATCTGGACCGGCGGCGACGTGCATATTTACGACGACCACATCCAGCAGGTGGCCGAACAGCTTTCGCGTGAGCCGTACCCGTATCCGCGGCTGCGGTTTACGCGTACGCCGGATTCGATCCTCGACTACAAGTTCGAGGACTTTGAGCTGGTCGACTACCGCCACCACCCGACGATTAAGGCACCGATCGCCGTATGAACCCTAAGCCAGCTTCCCCCGAACAGCCCGGGTACTACCGCTTCACCGAACCGATCATCGGCATGATCTGGGCGCAGACCAACCAGGGCGTCATTGGCGCCGACGGCGGCATGCCCTGGCACCTGCCCGAGGACCTGGCCCACTTCAAGCGCGTCACCTCCGGCCACCCGGTGGTCATGGGCCGCAAGACCTGGGACTCGTTCCCGGCGAAGTACCGGCCGCTGCCGGGGCGCACCAACATCGTGGTGACCCGGCAGGAAGGGTGGGGCTCAACGCCGGGGGCGGGCGGCGCCGTCGTGCTTGACTCCGTGGAACACGCACTCGTGGAGGCCCAGCTCTCCCCCGGTGGCAACGAGGTGTGGGTCATTGGCGGCGCGCAGGTCTTTGGGGAACTGCTCGAGGACTGCAACGTGGCCGTCATCACCGTTATTAACACGGACGTGCCAGGTGACACGCAGGCGCCCGTGCTCGGTGCGGAGTGGTCGTTCCGCGGGGCCACACCGGGCGAAGGCTGGAACACCGCAAAGAACGGCACCGAATACCGCTTCACGCTGTGGGCCAGGGGCGCAACGGAGTTTCAGGCGCCGGAGTAGGCCTGCCAAAAGCGGCCCGGCAGCGTTCACGCAGTGAAACGGACTTCGGCCGATTTGCCTCCCCGCCCTAAACTGGACTCATGACTTCTCACAGCGTTCCCCCCGCCGGCGTTCCTTCAGTTGGCCTGGTTGGCTGGCGCGGCATGGTCGGTTCCGTCCTGATGCAGCGCATGCAGGACGAAGGCGACTTCGCAGGCATCAACCCCGTCTTCTTCTCCACCTCCAACGCCGGCGGCAGCGCCCCCGCGTTCGCGCCGGGGGCCGGCAGGCTCGAAGATGCCTTTGACATTGACACGCTGGCAAAGCTGCCAATCATTGTCACGGCCCAGGGCGGGGACTACACCAAGCGTGTGCACACCGAACTGCGCGGCCGCGGGTGGGACGGGCTGTGGCTGGATGCGGCCTCCACGCTGCGCATGAACGACGACTCGATCATCGTCCTGGACCCGATCAACCGCGACGTCATCGACAAGGGCCTGGCCAACGGCACCCGCGACTTCATCGGCGGCAACTGCACCGTCTCCTGCATGCTCATGGGCCTGGGCGGCCTGTTCAAGAACAACCTGGTGGAGTGGGGCACGGCCATGACGTACCAGGCTGCCTCCGGCGGCGGCGCCCGCCACATGCGCGAGCTCCTCACCCAGTTCGGCACGCTCAACTCCGAGGTGTCCAGCGAACTGGACGACCCGGCGTCGGCCATCCTGGACATTGACCGCAAGGTCCTCGCCCACCAGCGCGAGGGCATCGACTCCAGCCAGTTCGGCGTGCCGCTGGCCGGCTCGCTGATCCCCTGGATCGATTCCGACCTCGGCAACGGGCAGTCCCGCGAGGAGTGGAAGGCCGGGGTGGAGACCAACAAGATCCTGGGCACCGGCGCCGACAACCGCGTCATCATGGACGGGCTGTGCGTGCGCATCGGCGCCATGCGCTCCCACTCCCAGGCACTCACGCTCAAGCTGCGCGAGGACCTCCCCGTGGCCGAGATCGAGTCACTGCTGGCCAACGACAACGAGTGGGCGAAGGTGGTGCCGAACACGAAGGAGGCATCCATGGCGGACCTCACCCCGGTGGCCGCCTCCGGCACGCTGGACGTGCCCGTGGGCCGCATCCGCAAGATGGAGATGGGCCCGGAGTACATCAGTGCGTTCACGGTGGGCGACCAGCTCCTCTGGGGCGCCGCGGAGCCGCTGCGCCGCATGCTGAACATCGCCACCGGCACGCTCTAGCCCCGGCGGCCGGGCCCGTCGAGACCCCTTGCTAGGTGCCGATGAATTTGGCGTACGCCTTCGCCGACTTTTCCAGCGACTTGTGCTGGTTGGGGCCAAGGTCCGTAAAGCATTCCGGGACCACGATGCCGGCCGGCGGCCGTTGCTGCCCGGCAGCGCCGCGGGCTTTCCGCCAGGTTCCGGCCACCTGGCCGCCGGCCACCACGGTCGCCTTGAACATTCCGTTGTTGCCGGGCACTGTAAGCGGTGCGTGTCGCGGCGCCAGGGCCGCGCTCCTGTCCGTGTAGCCGAGCAGGTATTCATCAAAGCCCGGCAGCAGGAGCACCGAGCGCGCCCCGGGCGGCCCGCCGGGCGTGCTGCCGCCCAGCAGGTCCGCGGTTTCGGGGGCAAGCCAGTACGTGTCGCCGCCACATTCCACCGCTTCGAGCTGTTCCTTCGCGTATTCCAGGCCGGCCTTGATGTCCGCGAGGGTCAGCTTGGACCACCACTGGAAGTCCCGGACGGTGGACGGGCCGTGGCCGCGGAAGTAGCGCAGGGCCAGTTCGGCGAGGGCCTCCCGGCGGTCCAGGGTGCGGGGATTCCTGATCCACTGCGCGGAGTTGACATAAAACTGGCTGTTGCCATTGCCGGCGCTCCCGTTGACGGGGCCCTGGACCAGCGTTCCGTCCAGGGACAGCAGGAACAAAAGGTGATAGCCGCGCTGGGCCCTGGTCCCCTGGCCCGCCTGTTCAAAGGCGGCGAACAGTTCCTCGCGCGTGGCCCTGCCGCCCGACTGTTCCAGCAGCGCAAGGGCGAGGCCGCGCACCTGCTCCACGTCCGGCGTCGTAATGTCCAGCTGGCGGTGCCGGGCGGCCTGGCCCGCCATCATGCGCTCCGCGGTCAGTGACAGGATCCAGCCAAGGTCCTGCGCCACGGTGACGTGGAGCGTGCCGCGCAGGGGGCAGGAGCGCACCAGCTCGCCGCGGTTGAAGGCGGCCTCGACATCCGAGCGGGTGGTGCCGGGCGCACGCAGGCCGATGGACCACAGGGCGCCGGGAAAGTCCTGTCCCTGCAGGGCCGTCAGCCGGCGCACCGCGTCCACCGGCCCGGGGGCGGGGCCGGAGGACGCGGGCAGGATCCATTGTGCTGCGAGGCGGAGCCGGGCCAGCTTGGCTGGTGTGAGGCTGGGGGTCATGGACCCAATCTAGTGCCCACGTCCCGGCAGCGTCGACGCTTTAGCGGGCGGATCGGAGCTGGGCGGTGATGGGGCACTCGAAGGGGTCGCGCTGGCCCAGGCCCACGCGGTTCAGGTAGCGCATCACGATCATGTACGACCGGCCCAGTGTGGTTTCCGTGTACGTGATGTTCCGCTCGGCGCAATAGGCCCGGACCATGGGCTGGACGGCCTTGAGGTTCTTGGAGGACATGGTGGGGAAGAGGTGGTGCTCGATCTGGTAGTTCAGCCCGCCCATGCCGGCGTCCACCCACCACCCTCCGGAGATGTTGCGGCTCATCAGGGTCTGGCGGCGCATGAAGTCGATCTTGACGTCCTTGGGAACCAGCGGCATGCCCTTGTGGTTGGGGGCGAAGGAGCCGCCCATGTAGAGGCCCAGCGCCATGACCTGCACGGCGATGAAAGCCAGCCCGAGGCCCCAGCCAAGGAACCAGACGGTAAACGCCGGGAGGATCACGAGGCGGACCACCAGCATGGCGATCTCGGCCTTGCGTTCGGGCACAATCTGCTTGCGGTCCACCACGCGGCGGACGGCGGAGATGTGCAGGTCCAGCATGGCCAGCGTCAGCAGGGGGAAGAAGAACGCGCCCTGGCGGCGGGCGAACCACTTGGCAAAACCGGTGCGCTTGGCGGCGTTTTCCGGGTCAAACACGAGGGCGCCGGGGTCGATGTCGCCGTCCACGCCGATCTTGTTCGGGTTCAGGTGGTGCTTGCCGTGCTTGTTCATCCACCAGCCGTACGACAGCCCCACGAACAGGTTGCCGGAGATACGGGCCAGCCACGCGTTTTTCTTGGCGGAGGCAAACACCTGGCGGTGTGCGGCGTCGTGCGAGAGGAAGGCGGTGTGCGTGCACAGGAACGCGAACAGCACGGCGGTGGCCAGCTGCCACCAGCTCTGCCCCAGCGTCAGGAACAACGCCAGGACGGCAAGGTAGCCGATCCCCTGGCGGACGAAGCGGCCCACGTACCATTTGATGTCGCGCTCCATGAGCCCGGCGTCGCGGACCTGCTCGCACAGCTGGATGAAGTCGGTGACGTGGCGGTCCCGTGCGGGGCGCTTGCGCACAGGCCGGACGGCGGGTGCCCCGTCCAGCAGGTCCGTGCTGTCAAGTGTTGCGGATGACATGGTGCTCCTCCAGTTGCCTCACGGATGCCCAATCATCACGTAAAAGTAAAAAGTCTCGATCTGACTTCTACGTTATGTAAAAAGGACACCCGGCCACATCACACCCGGGAGCGGTCTTGACCCCCTACCGCGGTAGGGGTGCGCCGCCGGAAGTGAGGGAGCGTCAGGAAAAAACACCCCCGATTGCGCGGGAGCGACGGCGAAAACACCCCCGATTGCGCGGGAGCGTCCGAAGGGTCAGAGCCGGCAGCCCACCAGCACCGGCTCCGGGTGCAGGGTGATGCCGAACTGGCGCACGACGCCGTCCCGCACCTTGCGTGCGACCCCCAGCACGTCGCCGGCCGTGGCCCCGCCACGGTTCGTGATGGCGAGGGTGTGCTTGGTGGACAGGGAAGCGCGGGCCGGGGTCCCGGCGTCGTCCGTCCCGCCGTCCAGGGCTAGGCCGTAGCCCTTGGAGAAGCCGGCGTGCTCAATGAGCCAGGCGGCGCTGAGCTTGGTCAACCCGTCCGCCGCGGGATAGCGCGGGGCGTCGGCGGGCAGCGCGTCCGCCACCGGGGCGGCAACGATCGGGTTGGTGAAAAACGAACCCGTGGAGAAGGTGTCGCGGTCGCCAGGGTCCAGCACCATGCCCTTGGCTGCGCGCAGTTCCAGGACGGCGCGGCGCAGCTCCAGCGAATTCGCACGCCTGCCCACCTCCACACCCAGGCGGCGGGCCAGCTCGGCGTACTTCACCGGGGCGCTCATGCGGCCCAACAGCAGCTGGAATTCCACCGTCAGGACCACGTAGCGCGGTGAGCCGTCGGCCGTGGTTTGCTTGATGATGGAGTCGCGGTAGCCAAACTTCAGTTCCGAATTCGTGAAGGTGCGGACGGCGTTCCTTTCCCGGTCCCAGGTCCGCACGGCGGCAATGGTCTGGGAAACATCGGCACCGTAGGCGCCCACGTTTTGCACGGGGGTGGCTCCGGCGAGGCCGGGAATGCCGGAGAGCGCCTCGAGCCCGCTCCAGGCGTGGAGCACGGACTGGTGGACAAAGTCATCCCAGTCGTGGCCGGCCTGGACCACCACGGATGCCCCGCCGCAGGAGTCTTCGGCGGTGGCCGTAAAGCCCTGGCTGGCGATCTTCAGGACCGTGCCGTCAAAGCCGTCGTCGGAGACCACCAGGTTGGAGCCGCCGCCCACAATCAACAGGCGCTCGCCGGCGTCGTCCGCGGAACGGACGGCGGCGATGATTTCGGCCTCCGTCGCCGCCTCGGCATAGTTGCGTGCGGGGCCTCCCACGCCAAGGGTGGTCAGGGAACTCAGCAGCACGTTTTCACTCACGCTTCAACAGTAGTGCCTTCGCTGGCGGTGCCTTCGCGGGCGATGGCCGCCGCGGGTTTGCGGACCACCGGCGTCAGCACAAAGGCGACCACCAGCATGGCCAGGACGGCCAGCAGGGAATGCAGCACGCCCACGTGCTCGGCCAACAGGCCCAACAGCGGCGGGCCGCCCAGGAATGCACCGTAGCCGATCGTGGAGACCACGGAGACGCGGGCCGCTGCGTGGTCCGGGTCATCCGATGCCGCGGACATGCCCACCGGGAACCCGAGGGCGGAGCCCAGGCCCCAAAAGACGAGGGCGGCCAGGGCGACCTCCGGGCCCGGGGCAAACACAAAGACGGCCAGTCCGGCGACGGCCAGGGCCGCGCTGGCCCGCAGCGTGGCGACGCGGCCGTAGCGGTCCAGGACCCAGGTGCCGGCGAAGCGGCCCACGGTCATGGCGGAGACAAAGATGCCGTAGCCGAGCGCGCCGGTGGCGTTGGAGGATCCGTAGCCGTCAGCCATCGCCAGCGCCACCCAGTCCCCTGCGGCGCCTTCGGCCAGGGCCAGGCCCAGCACCAGCACACCGATGAGCAGGGTGCGGGGGTCCCGCCAGGCGGCGGCAATCTTGGCCTTGCCGTCGAGCTTGGCCCGGGCCAGCCTGCTGCTTTCCGCGGCCAGGGCGGCGGCGGCTTCGGCCGCAGGGTCGGGCGGGCCCGCCCGCCTGGCAGGGGAACCCGGCGTCGTGCCCGGCTTGACGAGGGGAATGGGGCCGGTGCCCGGCACGGAGTCGAGCTCGCCCAGCCGGACGGCGCCCTGGCCACGCCCCGCCTCCGCCGCACGCCGGTCCGCCTGGTAGTGGCGGGTGGCAAACCAGATGGCGGTCCAGACGATGGCGGCCATGACGGCGACGTGGATGGCCACGGGCAGGTGCACGGAAGCGGCCAGGGCGCCCAGCCCGGCGCCCACGACCGTGCCGATGCTGAAGGAGCCGTGCAGGCGCGGCATGATGTGCCGGCCCAGCGCCCGCTCCACCGCCGCGCCCTCGATGTTGGAGGCGGTGTTGAAGCTGGCGGTGCCCAGGCCCACCACGACCAGCCCGCCGCCCACCACCAGCGGGTTGACAAAGACGCTGGCACCCACTCCCATGACCACCAGGCCCGCGGCCTGGATGGTGGTGCAGGTCCGGGTGGTCAACCGGGAACCGAGCCGGAGAACCACCAGCCCGGAAACGGCCACCGACACGAACGACCCCAGCGACATGCACAGCAGGATCAGGCCCACCTTGGCCGGCGTCAGGTGCAGATCGTCGCGGATTGCCGGGATGCGTGAGACCCAGGTGGAGAAGACCAGCCCGGAACCGGCGTAGGCGGTGACCACGCCGTTGCGCCAGGCCTTGACGCTGCGTGAGTCGCTGCCGGAGCTGTTGGCAGGGGAGCTGCTGCTCACGCCACCCGGACCGTGGCCTGGGCCTTGACGAGCACCTTTTGGCCGTCCAGGGTGACGGCCAGGTCGATCCGGGCCGTGCGGGCCCCGGCGTCAAGGGCGCCGATGGTGCCGGACACCTCGACGACGGCGCCCGGGGCCCCGTCCAGGTCGGCCACCGGCACCGGCTTGGTGAAGCGTGTGCCGTAACTGACGACGGCGGCGGGGTCGCCCGCCCAGTCGGTCACCAGCTGCACGGCCGCCCCCATGGTGAACATGCCGTGGGCGATGACGCCGGGCAGCTCCACCTCCCGGGCAAAGCGTTCGTTCCAGTGGATGGGGTTGAAGTCCCCGGAGGCACCGGCATACTTCACCAGGTCCGCCCGGGAGATTTCAAGGGTACGGGTGCCGATTTCCTGGCCCGTTGCGAGTTCTGCAAAGTTCATTACTGCCCTTCCCCGCGCACCAGGATGGCGGACACTGTCGTGGCAACGGCGTCCCCGGCCACGGTGGATATTTCGGCGCGTGTGGTGATCATGGCGCCACCGCCCATGGCCCGGACCGTGTCGACGTGGAGTTCGGCCACGAGGTCGTCGCCGGCCACGATGGGGCGATGGTGGGTGAATTTCTGCTCCGCATGGACCACGCGGGAAAAGTCGATGCCGGACTCGGGATCGTTGATCAGCTGGGCGTCGGCGCGCTGCGCGACGATGATGGCGTAGGTGGGGGGCGCCACGAGGTCGCCATGGCCCAGCGCCCGGGCTGCGGCAACGTCAAAGTGGGCTGGGTGGACGGCCTTGACGGCACGCGCAAATTCACGGATGGACTCGCGGCCCACGCTGTAAACATCGCCGGCCGGATAGCTGCGGCCCTGCAATTCGGGGTTGATGGTCATGCTCCAAGCCTACCGGCCGAGTGGCCCGCACATGGGTCCACTGAGGTGCGGCCCGCCGCGGGCGTGCGAAAGGTGGGAGGCGCCGGGAATGTCAGGTCCGGGCACCGGAACCCATGCGCCCGACCACCGCCAGCAGCGACTGGACATCGACGCTCCCCTCGGGTCCGGCGTCGGCCCCGGCATGGGCCGGGAGGCCGAAGAGGGCCGCGTTGTAGTACAGCCCGTCGCCAATGAGCAGGACGGCCCGGGCCACCGCGGCGTCCTGGATGTCGCCGAGGATGAGCTGGTACCAGCGTTCGTGCATTTCGGTAAAGGCGGCCCGGACGGTGGATTCTTCGCCCTGGGCCAGGCGCATCGCGGCGACCACCGTGCGGTCAAAGGTGGTGCCGCCGAAGACGCTGGTGCGCACGTAGTAGTTGGCGCAGCCGTCCGGGTCGTGGGCCATGCGGGCAAAGTCGACTTCGGCCAGTTCGCGCATCTTTTCCACCAGGCCGGCGGTCAGGGCTTCCTTGCTTTTGAAGTGGTAAAGGAGCCCGCCCTTGGACACTCCTGCTGCCGCTGCGACCGCATCCAACGTGGCCGCGCGGGGTCCGTCGTTGATCAGCAGGTCCTCGTACGCCTGCAGGACCCTCGCTCGCGCGGACGGTTGTGTAGTCATGGAACAAGACTACAAGAAGTGATGAACTACACCGTCCAGCCGGTTTACTGTACCGACTAGACGGTTTAGAATGGAATGCATGGCTTTCATCCTTGACACTCCGGTCCCGGGCGCCACTGCGGCCCGCGCAGGGACGCGCGCGTGGATCGCGCTGGCCGTGCTCATGCTTCCCGTGCTGCTTATCTCGGTTGACAACACGGTGCTGAGCTTTGCCGTCCCTTCCATCTCGCTGGCCCTGGTCCCCTCGGCCAACGAGCTGCTGTGGATCATTGACGTCTACCCTCTGGTGCTCGCCGCGTTGCTGGTCCCCATGGGCAGCCTGGCCGACCGCTTTGGCCGCCGCCGTCTGCTCCTACTGGGAAGCACCGGTTTTACCGTGGTGTCGGTACTGGCTGCCTTTGCGCCGTCGGCCGCGGCCCTGATTGGCTGCCGGGCGCTCCTGGGCGTATTTGGCTCAATGCTGATGCCGTCGACGCTTTCGCTGATCCGCAACTTGTTCGTTCACCAGGACCAGCGCCGGACGGCCATCGCCATCTGGGCTGCCTGCTTTTCGGGCGGTGCCGCACTGGGTCCCATTGTGGGAGGGTTCCTGTTGGAACATTTCTGGTGGGGAGCGGTTTTCCTGCTCTCGATCCCGGTCATGGTGCTGCTGCTGATCCTGGCGCCGGTCTTTGTTCCGGCGTCAAAGGACCCCGCCCCGGGAAAAATTGACCCCTTGAGCATTTTGCTGTCCTTTGGCGCCATGGTCCCGACCATCTTTGGCATCAAGGAGATCGCGCAGGGCCGGCCCTGGTTTGTCAATGGTGCCCTGATTGTTGTGGGCGTGGCGCTGGGCCTGGTCTTTGTGCGGCGCCAGCTGGCGCGCACCAACCCCATGCTGGACGTGCGGCTGTTCCGGAATCCGGTCTTCAGCGGCGGCGTGCTGGCCAACCTGCTGAGCATCTTCTCCCTTGTTGGATTCCTGTATTTTGTCACCCAGCACCTGCAGCTCGTGGTGGGACTCTCCCCCACGGCGGCCGCGTTTGTGCTGGTGCCCGGACTGGTCATTTCGATTATGACCGGCTTGCTGGCCGCGTCCCTGGCGAAGTTCTTCCGCCCTTCCAGGCTGGCGGCTGCAGGGCTGCTGCTCAACGCGGTGGGATTTGGGATTGTGTGGCTGAACACGGGCGGCTCCGTCGCCGGTGTTGTTGTTGCCTTTGCCGTGCTCGGTGCCGGCGTGGGGATAGCCGAGACCATCTCCAACGATCTCATCCTCAGCGCTGCACCGCCCGCCAAGGCAGGGGCCGCGTCAGCCATTTCCGAGACCGCCTACGAAGTTGGGTCCGTCCTCGGCACGGCCCTGCTGGGCAGCATCCTGGCGGCCGCCTACCGGTTGAACGTGGTCCTGCCCGCTTCGCTCACCGCGGCTGACAGGCACGCCGCCGGGCAGACATTGGGCGGGGCGATCGATGTTGCGGGGACGCTGCCTGCCGGCCAGGGCACTGCACTGCTGGCATCGGCCCGGCAGGCCTTTGATTCCGGTTCGGGGCTGGTGTCCCTGGTAGGTGTCGGCTTGATGCTCGCGGCGGCACTCATGTGCCTGCGCACACTTCGTGCCGCAGATTCGAGGGGAGGGCCTGGAACCAGTGGACGTGCAGGGCGCTGACGGGGACCGGCCACACTTAGGTCAACGCGCTGGGGACTACTGGGTGGCGGCCGCGGGGAGACAGGGAGGCCGCCCACGGCATCTTGCCCTTCGGGCTGGCCACCCGCGCTACGTCACCGCCCGTTGCTGCGCTTCTCCGCTTCCTTGAGCGCCTTGCGGACGGAGCGGCCACGGATTCCAAGAGACGTCATGTGGGCAAGGAGCCCCACGCCAATGAACGGCAAACCCACGAACGTCAGTTGCGGTGTGGAAGTCACCGCACCGACCACAATGATGATGATGCCGATCGCGGTCAGGGCCATGCCGCCGAAAACAGCGTATTTGTACGCAGGAGGAGCGGTTTCCCAAAAGTCATTAAGCACACCCCAAGTCTAATGGAGCAAAGTCCGGGCTCCGTCTCGGGAACGGCCATGCCGGATTCGGTCCGCTGCCAACCTGGAGCATGACGCATCTTTGAGACTGGTTTGGGCCGTTTTTGTGTGGTGGGGCCTCCACAGGGAATGTGTGTTCTAGGGTTGTCCACATTCGCGGGTTTCCCGTGAATGTTTGTCGGTGGCTGGTTGTAGCGTGGTGTGCATGGAGAGAACGGCAAGGGTGCCGGGCCCGGGAGGCACCGGCACGGCGGCAGGGACGTCGGCAGGGACGTCGGTGGCCGGCGGGCCTATCCGCCGCCTGCTCAGCCTGGCCGCCGCCCTTACCGCGGCCGCGGCCCGTGCCACCAGGGACGCGGCCAGCAACGGCACCGGCGGCGCTGGCGGCGGGGCTGCTGGTGCTGCTGGTCCTGTTGCCGGGGTTGCTGGTCCGGGTGGTCCGGGTGCCGGGGCGGGGGCGTGGGAGGGGTCCTCGGTGGTGGCGGCGCCGTTGGGGGTGGAGTTGGTTGCCCTTAGTGATGGGGGTGTGTTGGAGTGGGCGCGCAGTGTCGAGCAGCTTTCCCGGTGGGTGCAGGCCCTGCAGGTCCAGGCGGCCGGGGAACTGGACTCCCGGGCGAGGGAGGGCCGCTACCTGTGTGACGGGCAGGCCACGGGCATGGACGTGCTCAGTGATGTGCTCCATCTCAGCCGTGCCGAGGCCGGGCGCCGGCTGGGCCTGGCCGGGCATTTCCTGCCCGCCACGGACGCGCTCACCACCGTGGCCACGGAGCCGGACCAGCCGGTCCTGGCCGGGGCGTTCTTTGCCGGCACGACCAGCATCGAGCAGGCCCTGGTCGCCTCGCAC